>NZ_JAAPBF010000074.1 GCF_022695985.1 Streptomyces sp. NP-1717
CCGCCGCAGTCAGCCGTGCCGGCGGGCGGGCCGTGGAGGTCACCGTCCCAGTCGATGTCACGCAGGAGGAGTTGTCCCGTCGGCTGACCGAGGCGTGCGGGGACGGTTCTCCGCCGGCCGGAGTGCTCTCCTTGCTTGCTGTGGCGGACTGTTCGGGAACGGACGTCCTGCCGGACCGGCTGCCCCCTACGGTGACCGACACCGTCACCCTGATCCGTGCTTTGGGCGACGCCGCTGTCGACGCTCCTCTGTGGTGTCTGACCCGAGGCGCCGTCAGCACGGGGGAGGACGACCCGACTGATCAACCCGCCGCCGCGCTGGTGTGGGGCATGGGCCGGGTGGCAGCCCTTGAACAGCCGGGCCGCTGGGGCGGATTGATCGACCTGCCTGCGGCGCCGGACGAGAACTCCTACGATCAGGTCTGCCGCGTCGTCACCGGCACCGACGGCGAAGACCAGGTCGCGATTCGTCCGGCAGGTGTGTTCGGGCGCCGGATACGCAGAGCAGACGCCGTTACCGAGACCACGACGCCCTGGCAGCTTCGAGGCACTGCTCTGATCACCGGTGGTACGGGCGCCCTCGGCGGGCACATCGCCAGGTGGCTGGTCGGGCAGGGCATCGAGCACGTCGTACTGCTGGGACGCCGTGGCCCGGATGCCCCGCAGGCCGCCGCGCTGCGCGACGAACTCACAGCCGCCGGGGCGCGCGTCACCATCGCCGCCTGCGACGTGGCGGACCGCGAGCAGCTCCACGACGTCATCCAGCAGGTTCGGGCCGAAGGGGCGGAGATTCGGGTCGTGGTCCACGCCGCCGGCCTGGGCTGGACCGGTGCCCTGACGGAGATGCCGCCCGAGGAGTTCCGGCAGACCATGGCGGCGAAGGCGCTCGGTGCGCTCCACCTCGACGCACTACTCGGCCGGGCGGACCTCGACGCGTTCGTACTGTTCTCCTCGATCGCGGGAATCTGGGGAAGCGGCGGCCAGGCGGCGTACGCGGCGGCCAACGCCTTCCTCGACGCGCTTGCCCGGCACCGCCGGGACCGAGGGCTGACCGCCACCTCGGTGGCCTGGGGTGCCTGGGCCGGGGACGGTATGGCGGAAGGCGACGCCGCCGTACAGCTCAGCCGCCGTGGCATCACCACGATGCCGGCCGACAGGGCGGTGACCGCGCTGGAGCAGGTCCTCAACAGCGGCGAGACGACGGCCACCGTCGCCGATGTCGACTGGAACCGCTTCGCGCCGACGTACCTGACGGTCCGGGGCAACCGGCTGTTCGACGAGATACCTGAGGTCCAGGAGGCGCTCGTCGCCGAGCAGGGCGACAGCGAGGAGAGCAGTGGTGACTCCGAGCTGATCGGTCGACTGCGGTTGCTCGACGACACCGAACAGCGTCGGGAACTCCTCGACGTGATCCGTACTGCTGCCGCCAAGGTGCTCGGTCACGCCGGCGCGGCGGACATCCGCGAGGACCGGGCGTTCCGCGACCTCGGCTTCGACTCCCTGACGGCTGTCGAACTGCGCGACCACCTGCACAGCGCGACCGGGCTGCGTCTGCCCGCCACGCTGCTCTTCGACCACCCCACCCCGCGGGTGCTCACCGAACACCTGCGGACGGTGACGTTCGACCGGCACAACCCCGCCGCGCCTGCGCTGCCCGCGCCGGCCGCGCCGGTCGACGACGACCCGATCGCCATCGTAGGGATGAGCTGTCGGTTCCCGGGCGAGACGCTTTCGCCGGAGGACCTCTGGCGCCTGGTCGCCACCGGCCAGGACACGATCACGGACTTCCCGACGAATCGGGGCTGGGACCTGTCGGCACTGTTCGACGACGACCCGGACCACCCCGGAACCAGTTACGCGAGGACAGGCAGTTTCCTCCACGATGCCGACGAGTTCGATGCCGAGTTCTTCGGGATCAGTCCGCGTGAGGCGTTGGCGATGGATCCGCAGCAGCGGTTGTTGCTGGAGGTGGCCTGGGAGGCGTTGGAGCGGGCGGGGATCGAGCCGGAGTCGTTGCGGACGAGTCCGGCCGGCGTCTTCGTCGGCACGAACGGCCAGGACTACGTATCCCTGTTGGGCGACGCCGGGCTGGTCGCCGAGGGGTATCTGGCGACCGGGAATGCGGCGAGTGTGGTGTCGGGTCGGCTGGCGTATGTGTTCGGTCTTGAGGGTCCGGCGGTGACGGTGGACACGGCGTGTTCGTCGTCGTTGGTTGCGTTGCATCTTGCGGCGCAGGCGTTGCGTTCGGGTGAGTGCTCGATGGCGCTTGCGGGTGGTGTGACGGTGATGTCGACGCCGGGTGCGTTTGTGGAGTTCAGCAGGCAGCGGGGTCTTGCGGCTGATGGTCGGTGCAAGCCCTTCGCGGCCGGAGCCGATGGGACGGGGTGGGGTGAGGGTGTCGGCCTGCTGTTGTTGGAGCGGTTGTCGGACGCGGAGGCGAACGGCCATCGGGTTCTTGCCGTGGTTCGTGGTTCGGCGGTGAATCAGGATGGTGCGTCGAACGGGTTGACGGCGCCGAACGGTCCGTCGCAGCAGCGGGTGATCCGGCAGGCGCTCAGCAATGCCGGCTTGTCTGTCGGTGATGTGGATGTCGTGGAGGCCCATGGGACGGGTACGACGTTGGGTGATCCGATCGAGGCCCAGGCGTTGTTGGCGACGTATGGGCAGGATCGGCCCGAGGGGCGTCCGTTGTGGCTGGGTTCGGTGAAGTCGAACATCGGTCATACGCAGGCGGCTGCGGGTGTGGCGGGTGTGATCAAGATGGTGATGGCGATGCGCCATGGGCATCTGCCAGAGACGTTGCATGTGGATGAGCCGTCGCCCCATGTGGACTGGTCTGCGGGTGAGGTGCGTCTTCTGACGGAATCAGTGCCTTGGCAGCGTGAGGGGCGTGTGCGGCGTGCGGCTGTGTCGTCGTTCGGTGTCAGTGGCACCAACGCGCACGTGATCCTGGAAGAGCCGCCCGCCCTCGAAGAGGTGCCTGTCGTGGAGGCGGAGCCCGCGGGGGTGGTGCCGTGGGTGGTATCGGGTCGGGGTGATGCGGGTTTGCGTGGTCAGGCTGCGCGTCTGGCCGAGTTTGTGCGTGGCGATGAGGGTGTGGATGTTGGGGGTGTGGCCGGAGGGTTGGTGGGTCGGGCTCGGTTGGAGTCGCGTGGTGTGGTGATCGGTTCTGGCGTTGAGGAGCTGCTGGCGGGGTTGGATGTGCTTGCGGTTGGTGGGTCGGCGGATGGGGTGGTGTCGGGGTCGCCGGTGGGTGGGAAGACGGGTGTGTTGTTCACGGGACAGGGGTCTCAGTTCGCCGGTATGGGCGCTCAGCTTTACGAACGCTTTGGGGTGTTTGCGGGTGTGGTGGATGAGGTGTGTGCGGTGGCGGACGGGTTGTTGCCGGAGCCGTTGCGGCCGGTGATCTTCGGTGAGGATGGCCGAGGTGAGCTGGTGGGGGAGACGGTCTTCGCGCAGGTGGGTCTTCTTGCGCTGGAGGTCGGGTTGTGGCGGGTGCTGGTCGAGTCGGGTGTCCGTGCCGATGTTCTGGTGGGGCATTCGGTCGGTGAGATCAGTGCGGCTGTGGCTGCCGGTGTGCTGAGTCTCGAAGATGCGGTGCGTCTTGCGTGTGCGCGGGGTGGGTTGATGCAGAAGCTGGCCGGGGGTGGGGTGATGGCGTCCGTAGCCGCCCCGGTCGGTGAGGTGCGGGAACGTGTCGAAGGTGTTGCCGGGGTGTGGGTGGCTGCGGTCAACGCCCCGGAGTCCGTCGTGCTTGCCGGTGAGTCGGATGCCGTCGGCGCCGTGGTGGAGGAGTTGACAGCGGAGGGTGTGCGGTGCCGGTGGTTGCCAGTGAGTCACGCCTTCCACACCCCGTTGATGGACCCGGTCCTCGAGGATTTCGCCACGGCGCTCGGGGACTTGTCCTTCGCTCCTGCGCAGATCCCTGTGGTCTCCACCGTGTCGGGGGAACTGGCGGGTGCCGACTTCGGGAGTGCGGCGTACTGGGTGGAGCATGCTCGGCGGCCGGTGCAGTTCGCCGACGCGGTCGAGGTGGCGCGTGAGTTGGGTGTGCGGGTGTGGGCGGAGGTCGGACCGCAGCCTGCCTTGTCGGCGGCGATGCCCGAGATCAGCGGCGAGGTGATCACGGCGTTCATGTGGCGTGATCGCGACCAGGTGACCGGTGTGCTGACGGGCCTCGCCCGGCTCCATGCCCACGGAGTGGAGGTGGACTGGCAGAAGTTGGTCCCCTCGGTGCGGCCGGCGGAGGTGCCGACGTACGCGTTCCAGCGCCGCCGCTACTGGGCTGCGCCCGGGGCGTCCGGGAGTTCTCTGTCCGGGGCGGGTCTTGCTGCTGCCGGGCACAAGCTGCTTGGTGCGCAGGTGTCGTTGGCCGGTGGTGGTGTGGTGCTGACGGGGCGGTTGTCGGTGTCGGCGCATCCGTGGCTCGCTGATCACGCGGTGTCGGGTGTGGTCGTACTGCCGGGAACGGCATTTGTCGATCTTGCGGTGCATGCCGGTGGCCAGGTCGGATGCCCGCGAGTTGAGGAGCTGACTTTGCAGGCGCCGTTGGTGCTTGTTGAGGGCGGGCCTGGTGTGGCGGTTCAGGTCGTGGTCGACGAGCCCGAGGCGAGCGGCGACCATGGTCGGCGTGCGGTGAGTGTGTTCTCCCGTGCGGACATGAACGACGACGGGGAGTGGGTGCGGCACGGCTCCGGTTTCCTGACCACGAGCGGCGGCCCGGCCGACTCTGCGGATACCGCGTGGGTGTGGCCTCCGGCCGGTGACCCGGTCCCGGCAGAGGAGGTCTACGCGGGGCTGGTGGACGCCGGGTTCGACTACGGGCCGGTGTTCCGGGGCCTGCGGAAGGTCTGGATCGACGGCGAAGACGTGTACGCCGAGGTCGAACTCCCCGACGACCCGGCCGGGTTCGCACTCCACCCGGCTCTCCTCGATGCCGCCCTCCACGCCCTGGCCGCCACCAAGACCACGGAGAAGGACGAGGGCGGAATGCCCTTCGCTTTCACCGGCGTACAGGTCCACACCACAGGCGCACGCACCCTCCACGTCCGACTGCGCCGCCAAGAGCCCGACGGCGTCAGCCTGGAGGCCGTCGATGCCGCCGGTGCCCCCGTGGCTTCCATCGACTCGCTGGTGTTCCGGCCGGTCAGCCACGCCGACCTCGCCGGGCCGGGGGCGTCCGCCGGGGACCTGCTGCATCTGCGATGGGCTCCGGTCCCCGACGCGTCCCCGGCCGACGCGCAGGCCGGTGAATACGTCGTCGCCGTACCCGACATCGCGACGGTGGCCGAGGCACTCTCTGCGGCATCCTCCGCGCCGGACTCCCCTGCCCTGCCCGCAGCCGTTCCCGGCTTCGCCGCCGAGCCGCGCTGGGTGGTGCTGCCCTGCCGTAGCACCGAGGACGGGGCGGTCCCCGGACGGGCACGCGCACTGAGCGTGTGGGTGCTCCAACAGGTGCAAGCCTTCCTCGACGCGCCCGAGATGGCCGGCCGGCGGCTGGTCGTGCTGACCCGGGGCGCGGTGGCGGCCGACGAGAGTGACCGTGGTGTCGACGTGTCCGCGGCCGGGGTCTGGGGGCTGGTGCGGTCGGCCCAGTCGGAGCACCCGGACCGGCTGATCCTGCTGGATGTCGACACGGAGGTGGACGAGACCGAGTGGCCCGCCCTGCTGTCGGCTGTCTCCGCCGCTCCGCTGCCCCAGTTCGTCCGGCGTGGCGGGAAGCTGCTGGCACCGCGCCTTGAACCGACCGGAGACGACGGTGACTTGACCGTTCCCGCTCAGGACCGGTGGCGGCTGACGGCCGGCTCGGGCGGAACTCTGGAAGAGCTGGCCCTGGTGCCGCAACTGCCGGCGGCCACAGGTGAACCGCTCGCCGCCGGCCTGATCCGAGTATCCGTACGCGCGGCCGGGCTCAACTTCCGTGACGTACTCATCGCGTTGGGCATGTACCCCGGCGCTGCCGCAATCGGCGGCGAGGGCGCGGGCGTTGTCACCGAGGTCGGCCCGGATGTCACCGGACTGGCCGTCGGGGACCGGGTGATGGGGCTGATGCCCGACTCGTTCGCCGACACCACGGTGGCCGATGCCCGCATGGTGGTCCGCATGCCCGCGGGCTGGACGTTCCAAGAGGCGGCTTCCGTGCCCATCGCCTTCCTCACCGCCCGCTACGCCCTTGGGGATCTGGCCGGTCTGCGGGCGGGGGAGCGGGTGTTGGTTCACGCGGGTGCGGGTGGGGTGGGGATGGCGGCGATTCAGCTTGCGCGGCATGTGGGGGCTGAGGTGTTCGCGACGGCGCATCCTTCCAAGTGGGGGACGTTGCGGGGTCTTGGTGTGGCGGACGATCACATGGCGTCTTCTCGTGATCTGGACTTCCGTGAGCGTTTCGCGGCGGTGACGGACGGTGCGGGGATGGATGTGGTGCTGAACTCGCTGGCCGGTGAGTTCGTGGACGCGTCGCTCGAACTGCTGCCGCGTGGTGGCCGGTTCATCGAGATGGGCAAGACCGACGTCCGCGCCGAAGGCGACGTGCCGGACGACGTGACGTACCGGACCTTCGACCTCTCCGACCCGGAGCCGGAGCGGATCGGCGCCATGCTGGCCGAGCTTCTGACGATGTTCCGCGACGGCGCCTTGTGCCTTCTCCCGCTCACCGCATGGGACGTGCGCAGGGCCCCGGCCGCGTTCGGCCACGTCCGGATGGCCCGGCACACCGGCAAGGTCGTACTCGGTGTCCCCGCACCGCTCGACCCGGACGGCACGGTGCTGATCACCGGCGGCACCGGAACACTGGGCGCGCTCGTCGCCGAGCATCTGGTGACCGAGCACGGCGTACGGCACCTGCTGCTCGTCGGCCGGCGCGGCCCACAGGCAGCGGGCGCGAACGAACTCGTCCGATGTCTGCGGGAGTTCGGCGCCGACGTCAGCGTCGTGGCGGCCGATCTCGCCCGGCGCGAGGAGGTCGCGGCCGTCCTCGCGCGCGTCCCTCAGGAGCATCCGCTGACCGGTGTGGTCCACGCGGCGGGCATCGCCGACGACGGGGTGCTCGACTCGCTGACGCCCGACCGCGTCGAGCGGGTGATGGCCGCCAAGGCCGACGCGGCATGGCACCTGCACGAGTTGACCCGCGACGCGGACCTGGCGATGTTCACCCTCTTCTCGTCCGCCTCCGGAGTGCTCGGATCTCCGGGCCAGGCGAACTACGCGGCGGCGAACACCTTCCTGGACGGCCTGGCCGAACACCGATGGGCGCAGGGGCTGCCGGCGCAGTCGCTGTCTTGGGGGCTGTGGGCCCGGCGCAGTGCCATCAGCGGTCACCTCACCGATGCCGACCTGGGCAGGGTGGCCCGGTCCGGGATGGTGCCGCTGAGCGACGATCACGGGCTGCGCCTGCTGGATGAGGCCCGCGATCGCGGCGGGCGCGCGCACGTCGTACCGCTGCTGCTCGCACCGGGGCACCGGCACACCCACCCGCTGCTGGCACATCTGGGCGGATCGGGCCGCTCGGCGCGGACCGCGGCACGGAGCAACGGCGGAGTGCGCACACCGTCCGAGCCGCTGACCGAACGGCTGCGCGGACTGTCGGCCGAGGACCAGCGGCGGATGCTTCTTGGCCTGGTCCGGGAGCACGCCGCAGCGGTCCTCGGGCATGAGTCCACGGACGTCATCGGCGAGCGGAAGCCGTTCAAGGAACTGGGGTTCGACTCGCTCACCGGTGTCGAGGTGCGCAACCGGCTCGGTGCCACGACCGGGGTGTCGCTGCGCGCCACCGTGGTGTTCGACTTCCCGACGCCCGCCGCGCTCGCCGACCACCTGTGGGAGGCGCTCCGGCCGGACGACGGCTCGGGAACGCCCCCGATCATCGCCGACCTCGCCCGTCTGGAGGCCGCGTTGGGGCAGGCGTCCGAGTCCGCCGATCTGCACGAGGAGATCACCGCCCGCTTGGAGGATCTCCTCTGGAACTGGCGGGACATGGCCGGAGCCCGGTCGGTCGCGGACCGGGCCGGGGCCGGTGACACGGATACGGACACGGACGACAGCGACAACGAGGACGACGACGTCGATCTGGACGCTGCCACCGACGACGAGATGTTCGACCTGATCGACGAAGAGCTCGGCAGGCACTGACCTGACGTGCACGACCGCCTGCCCGCCGCGCGCTAGGAGTGATTCCTGATGTCAGACGAACAGAAACTGCGGGAGTACCTGAAGAAGGTCACGGCCGACCTGCGGCAGACCCGCAGGCGACTGGAGGAGGCGCGGTCCGCCGAGCCCGACCCGATCGCCATCATCGGGATGAGCTGCCGCTTCCCCGGCGGCGTGGAGTCACCCGAGGGGCTGTGGGAACTCGTCGACGGCGAACGGGACGCGATCACCCCGTTCCCGCAGGACCGTGGCTGGGACGTGGACGGTCTCTACGACCCGGACCCGGAGCGCACCGGCACCTCGTACGCCCGTGCGGGCGGGTTCCTCGCGGACGCGGGCGGATTCGATGCCGAGTTCTTCGGGATCAGCCCGCGTGAGGCCCTGGCGATGGACCCCCAGCAGCGGCAGTTGCTCGAACTGTCCTGGGAGCTGTTCGAGGACGCGGGCATCGACCCGTCCTCGGTGGCCGGGCGGCCGGTCGGTACGTTCGTCGGCACCTCCACCTCCGGATACGGGATCACCCTGGCCGAGACGCCGCCCGGCGTGGAGGGGTATCTGCTGACGGGCAGCGCTGCGGCCGTTGCGTCCGGGCGGATCGCGTACAGCCTCGGCCTGGAGGGCCCGGCGGTCACGATCGACACCGCGTGTTCGTCGTCACTCGTCGCGATGCACTTGGCCGCGCAGGCGCTGCGGTCCGGCGAGTGCGCCCTCGTCGTGGCCGGCGGTGCCACCGTCATGTCCAGTCCGGGCACATTCGTGGAGTTCAGCCGGCAGCGTGGGCTGTCGCCCGACGGGCTGTGCAAGCCGTTCGCGGCGGCAGCGGACGGCACAGGCTGGGGCGAGGGCGTCGGCCTGGTGCTGCTGGAGAGGTTGTCGGACGCGGTGGCGAACGGTCATCAGGTTCTCGCCGTCATGCGCGGATCGGCCGTCAACCAGGACGGTGCGTCGAATGGGTTGACGGCGCCGAACGGTCCTTCGCAGCAGCGGGTGATCCGGCAGGCACTGCGCAACGCCAGGGTCTCCGCCAAGCAGGTGGACGTCGTGGAAGCCCACGGCACCGGAACCACCTTGGGCGATCCGATCGAGGCCCAGGCGCTCTTGGAGACGTACGGGCAGGGCCGGCCGGAGGGCCGTCCGCTGTGGCTGGGATCGGTCAAGTCCAACATCGGTCATACGCAGGCCGCTGCGGGTGTGGCCGGCGTGATCAAGATGGTGATGGCGATGCGTCATGGCCGTCTGCCCGAAACGCTGCACGTGGATGAGCCGTCGCCGCACGTGGACTGGTCCGTCGGCGATGTGCGCCTGTTGACCAAGTCGGTGCCGTGGATGAACGAAGGACGCGTGCGGCGCGCGGCTGTGTCCTCGTTCGGGGTCAGTGGCACGAACGCGCACGTCATTCTCGAAGAGCCGCCCGCTGTACGGCCGAAGGCCCTCCCGCCGGTGGAGGACGGCCCGGTGGCGTGGGTGCTCTCCGGGCGGGGCGAGGCGGGCCTGCGCGGTCAGGCGGCCCGGCTCGCCGAATTCGTGCGGGAGCGGCGGGCCACGGGGCCGGTGGACCGCGGCTGGCTCGCGGGCGTTGCCGCCGGGCTGGTCGGTCGCGCTGCTCTGGAGGATCGGGCGGTGGTGGTGGGTTCGGATGTGGGTGAGTTGTTGGCGGGGTTGGATGTTTTGGCTGCTGGTGGGCGGTCGTCGTTGAGGGTGGTGGGTGATGCGGGTGTGGTGTTTGTGTTCCCGGGTCAGGGTGGTCAGTGGGCGGGGATGGGTGCGGAGTTGTTGGAGCGATCTCCCGTTTTCGCGGAGTCGATCGGTGAGTGTGAGCGGGCGTTGACACCCTTCGTGGGCTGGTCGTTGAGGGAGGTTCTGTCGGGTTCGGAGCGTGAGTGGCTGGGCCGGGTGGATGTGGTGCAGCCGGTGTTGTGGGCGGTGATGGTGTCGCTCGCGCGGGTGTGGCGTGCGGCGGGGGTGGTCCCGGACGCCGTGGTCGGGCATTCGCAGGGCGAGATCGCGGCTGCGGTCGTGGCCGGGCGGTTGAGTGTTGAGGACGGTGCACGGGTCGTCGCGCTGCGGTCGGCTGCGTTGCGTGAGCTGGCGGGCCGGGGTGCGATGGCGTCGGTGGCCTTGGACCCTCAGGAGGCGGAGAAGTATCTGTCGTCGTCGGTGTCGGTGGCGGCGGTGAACGCTCCGGGGCAGATCGTGGTGAGCGGCCCTCCGGAGGAGGTCGCGGAGCTGTGTGAGCGGTTGGACGCGGAGGGGGTGCGGGCGCGTCGGATCGAGGTGGATTACGCGTCGCATCACGCGCAGGTGGAGGCGGTCGAGGAGCGGCTGCGCGCGGAGCTGGCCGGTGTCGTTGATCTGGGTGGTCAGGGGCCGAAGCCGGTCTCGACCGTGACCGGACTGGAGGCGGAGCCGGGCGAGTTGGGGGCCGGTTACTGGTACCGCAACCTCCGGGAGCCGGTCCTCTTCGAGTCGGCTGTCCGCGCCCTAAATACTCAGGGCCATGGCCTGTTCATCGAAGTGGGTCCGCATCCCGTCCTCGGGCTCGCGCTGTCGACGGTCCTTGCCGACAGCGACGGACGCGTGCTGCACACCCTGCGCCGGGACCAGCCCGACGAGGCGCAGATGCTCCGGAGCCTGGGTGAGGCGTGGTCGGCTGGTCTGCCGGTGGCCTGGGGCGAGTTGCTGCCTGCCGCGGAGCCGGTCGCGCTGCCGTCGTACGCCTTCCAACGCCGGCGCTACTGGCTCGCTCCACCGGCGAGTGCCCAGCAGAGCGCTGTCGGCCGGTACCGGATCGGCTGGAAGCCGCTCACCGACCCGGAACGTACCGAGTCGCCCCGGATCACCGACTGGCTGCTGGTCTGTCAGGAGGACCAGGCCCGGTCCTCCGAAGTAGCCGCGCTCGTCGCCGCGTTGGCGGGAGAAGGTGGCTCGACGCGGGTCGTCGCCGTTCCCTCGGAGATCTCGGAGATCTCGGAGACTTCAGGGGTCTCGGGGGCCTCAGGAACCTCGGGGACCGCCGACCCGGCCGACCTGACTCGCGTCCTGAGCGAAGCCGTCGTCCCGGACCGCCCGGCCGGGGTGGTCTCACTGCTGGACGGGGAGGCAGCGGTCGACCTGCTGCGCGCCGTGGCTTCGGCGCCCTGGCCGCACGTTCGTCTCTGGCAGCTGACCTCCGGCGCCGTGGGTGTGGGCGGCGGTGATGTCGTCACGGACGCCGTACAGGCACAACTGTGGGGCTGGGGACGGTGCTTCGCCCTGGAGCACCCGGACAACTGGGGCGGGCTGATCGATCTGCCGGTCTACGCGGGCGACGACGCCATGGCCCGTGCGGCGGTATGGCTCGCCCGGGAAGGCGGCGAGGACCAGGTGGCCGTCCGCGCCGACGGCGCCTTCGGCCGCAGGCTGCTGCCCGTGACCGGCGAGCCGGGCGACTCGGGAGCGGCCGAGTGGCCCGGGGCCGGAACGGTGGTCGTCACCGGCTGCGGCGAAGGACCCGGCAGCCACCTTGCCCGCTGGGTGGCCGCTCGCGGCGCCGACCGGCTCGTCCTGGTCGGCGACGGCGCGGCGGACCTGTGCGCGGAGCTGACCGATTCGGGCACGCCGACCGTCGCCCTCACGGGCGACCTCACCGACCCGGTGGCAGTGCGCACGCTGCTCCAAGAGGCCGCCGGCGAAGCGCCGTTGGCCGCCGTCGTGCACGCCGCGGGCACGATCGAGCTGGCGCCGGTACGGCAGAGCGATCCCGCTCACGCCGCCCGCGTGCTGGGCGAACGGTGTGCCGGCGCCGAAGCCCTGACCGAGGTTCTGCGCACCGACCACCCGGACACGAGGTTGGTCCTGATCTCGTCGGTCGCGGGCGTCTGGGGCGGCGGTGCGCACGGCGCGCTCGCCGCCGCGGGCGCGTACCTCGACGCCTTGGCCGAACGGGAACGCGAGGCCGGTCGGCCGGTCACCGCCGTCGCCGTCAGCCCGTGGGACGGCGAGCCCGAGCTGGTCGGCCTCCTGCGCAGGCAAGGGGTGCCGGTGACCGACCCCGGCGTGGCTCTGGCCGCCCTGCCCGGCCTGCTGGCCCTGGACGAACCGGCCGTCGTGCTCGCCCGGGTGCGGTGGGACCGTTTCGTCCCGACGTTCACCGCCGCGGGACCCCGGCCGCTGATCGGGGACCTCCCGGAGGTACGACGGGTCCTGGACGCCGATACCGCCGCCGTCGAGACCGCCTCGGACGCCGACGCCGACCTCGGCCCGGACGCCGTACGCACATCCAAGCTGGCTCGGGCGCTGGCCGCCGCCGCACCGGCCGAGCACGACCGGATCGTTCTCGAAGAGGTACAGGCCGTCACCGCGGCTGTGCTCGGCTACACCAGGCCGGACGAGGTCGGCGAGGTCAAGGCATTCCGGGAACTGGGCATGGATTCGGTGACCGGAGTCGAGCTGCGGAACCGGCTGTCGGCGGCGACCGGTGTACGGCTCCCCGCCACGCTGATCTTCGACTACCCCAGCCCGGCGGCTGTGACCGGCTTCCTGCGCCGGGAGTTGACACCCGGTCAGGCGGAAGCCGAGGATGCGGCGGTGGCCGACACCCTGTGGGGCCGGTCGGCCGCCGACGAACCCATCGCCATCATCGGGATGAGCTGCCGCTTCCCCGGCCGTGTCGCGTCCCCCGAGGACCTGTGGCAGGTGGTCGCGGACGGCGTCGACGTCATCACGCCGTTTCCCGCCGACCGGGGCTGGGACGTGCCCGGTCTCTACGACGAGGATCCGGACCGGGCCGGAACGGTGTACGCGCGCAGCGGCGGGTTTCTGCACGACGCCGCCGAGTTCGACGCGGGATTCTTCGAGATCAGTCCCCGCGAGGCGATCGCCATGGATCCGCAGCAGCGGTTGCTCCTGGAGACCTCCTGGGAGGCGTTCGAGCAGGCCGGTATCGCCCCGGAGTCGGTGCGCGGCAGCGATACGGGCGTGTTCGTCGGCACCAACGGACAGGACTACGCGTCACTGCTGTTCTCCGGCGGCGACGGGCTGGAGGGCTACCTCGGCACCGGCAACGCGGCGAGCGTCGTGTCCGGCCGAGTCGCCTACGCCTTCGGGCTGGAGGGCCCGGCCGTCTCCGTCGACACAGCCTGCTCGTCCTCCCTGGTGGCGACGCACTGGGCCGCGCGGGCCCTGCGCCAGGGTGAGTGCTCGATGGCGCTGACCGGTGGCGTCACCGTGATGGCGACACCCGGCTCGCTGCTGACCTTCGCCCGGCAGCGCGGCCTTGCCGCCGACGGTCGGTGCAAGGCGTTCTCGGCCCGGGCGGACGGCATGGGTATGGCCGAGGGCGTCGGTGTGCTCCTGCTGGAGCGGCTCTCCGACGCGCGGCGCAACGGGCACCGGGTGCTGGCGGTGATTCGCGGCTCCGCCGTCAACCAGGACGGCGCCAGCAACGGCCTCACCGCTCCGAACGGCCCGTCGCAGCAACGGGTGATAGGCGCGGCGCTGCGTGACGCCGGGCTCGGCGCGGCCGATGTCGACGCCGTCGAGGCGCACGGCACGGGCACTCAGCTCGGCGACCCGATCGAGGCGCAGGCGCTTCAGGCCGCCTACGGCCGGGATCGTCCCGTCGACCGTCCCCTGTGGCTGGGGTCGCTGAAGTCCAACATCGGGCACACCCAGGCCGCCGCCGGTGTGGCAGGCATGATCAAGATGGTGATGGCGCTGGGCCGGGAGTCGCTGCCCCGCACGCTGCACGTCGACGAGCCGTCCTCACACGTGGACTGGTCGAAGGGCCCGCTCCGGCTGCTCACCGAGCCGCTGCCATGGCAGCGCGCCGACCGTCCGCGCCGGGCCGGGGTCTCGTCGTTCGGGATGAGTGGCACGAACGCGCACATCATCCTGGAAGAGGCCCCCGCGCCCGAGGCACAAGCCACCGAGGCCCCCGCGCCCGACGAGCCCGCACCGGACGCGCCCCTCGCCGAGGAGCCCGTGGCCGGCCGGGACCGGCTGTCCGTCGTACCGCCGTGGGTGCTGTCCGCCAAGTCCGAGTCCGCGCTGCGCGACCAAGCCGGCCGGCTTCGGCGCCGGCTGCGCGGTGAACCGGACCTGGACGTGGTCGACGTCGGCCACGCGCTGGCGACCGGGCGAACGGTCTTCACCCACCGCGCCGTCCTCCGGGGCGCCGGCCGTGACGAGCTGATCGCGGGCCTGGACGCGGTGGCCGCCGGGCAGGAGTCCTCCCACGCCGTCCGCGGCCGGGCCGACGCCGACGAGCGCCCGGTGTTCGTCTTCCCCGGCCAGGGCTCGCAGTGGGACGGCATGGCCGTACGGCTGCTGGACACCTCACCGGTGTTCCGCGACAGCATCGAGGCATGCGCGTCGGCGCTCGCACCTCATTTGGACTGGTCGCTGCCGGACGTGCTCCGCGGAGCGGCCGGTGCGCCTCCGCTGGACCGGGTGGACGTGGTGCAGCCGGCGCTGTTCGCGATGATGGTGTCGCTGGCGGAGCTGTGGCGCGCGCACGGCGTCCGCCCGGCCGCCGTGATCGGTCACAGCCAGGGCGAGATCGCCGCCGCGTACGTGGCGGGCGCGCTGTCCCTCCCGGACGCCGCGTCGGTGGTGGCGCACCGCAGCCGGATGCTCGCCGATCTGCAGGACAGCGGCGGTATGGCGTCGGTCGCCGCGCCGGTCTCCTGGGTACGCGACCGACTGGCTTCGTGGGGCGGCGAGTTGGAGGTCGCGGCGGTCAACGGTCCGCGTTCGGTGGTGGTGACCGGGCCCGTACCGGATCTGGTCCGGATGGAGAAGGACTGCGCCGCCGACGGTGTCCGGGTACGGCGCGTCCCGGTCCGGTTCGCCTCGCACTCGCGGCAGATGGAGGCGCTGCGCGAACCGCTGCTCGCCCGGCTGGACGGTCTGTCGCCGCGCCCGGCCACGGTGCCGTTCATC
Organism: Streptomyces sp. NP-1717; assembly: GCF_022695985.1. Classification (GTDB taxonomy): domain Bacteria; phylum Actinomycetota; class Actinomycetes; order Streptomycetales; family Streptomycetaceae; genus Streptomyces. The sequence continues at coordinate 15,063 of NZ_JAAPBF010000074.1, forward strand.
TCGACGGTGACCGGCGAGCGGGTCGAGACCTCCGCCCTCGACGCCGCGTACTGGTACCGCAACCTGCGGCTCACCGTCCGACTGGACGACGCGGTCGGTCATCTGCTCGGTCAGGGGCACCGCGCCTTCGCCGAGATGAGCCCGCACCCGGTCCTCACCGCCGGTGTGCTCGACACCGCAGAGGAGGCCGGTGTCGACGCGGTCGCGGTCGGCACGCTCCGCCGGGACGAGGGCGGGCTCGACCGGTTCCTCGCGTCGCTCGGCGAGGCACACGTCCGCGGCGTGCGGGTCGACTGGCGTCCTGCCTTCGCCCGGCACGAGGTACGGCCGGTGGAGCTGCCGACGTACGCGTTCCAGCGGCAGCGGTACTGGATCCCGGCCGCGCCACCCGGTGTCGGGGACGTCGCGGCGGCCGGGGTGGAGCCGGCGGACCATCCGCTGCTTGGCGCGGAGGTCGCTCTGGCGGACACGGACGAACTGCTCCTCACCGGCAGTCTCCGTACCCTCGCGCTGCCCTGGCTGACGGATCATCAGGTCGCCGGTGTGACACTGCTGCCCGGGACCGCCTTCGTCGACCTCGCGCTCCGGGCCGGTGAGCGCTGCGGGTACCCGGTCGTGGAGGAGCTCACCCTCCAAGCACCGCTGGTCGTCCCGGAGGACGAGAGTCCGCGCGTCCAGGTCCGGGTCGGTCCGCCCGATCCGACGGGGCGCCGTGAGATCCGCGTCCACTCCCGTGCGGGCGAGGGGGCGAACGACTCCGGCTGGACGCGCCACGCGACCGGCACCCTGACCACCACCACCACCACCACCACCGCCACCGGTACCGGCACCGCTTCCACCACCGCATGCCCTCCGGTCGCCGAGGAGGAAGGGACCGCGTGGCCGCCGGCCGGCGCGACCGCCGTCGACATCAGCGGTGGCTACGACCGGCTGGCCGGACTCGGCTACGGCTACGGGCCGGCGTTCCGCGGTGTCCGCGAGGTCTGGCGGCGCGGCGACGAGATCTTCGCCGACGTGCGACTGCCGGACCAACTCGCGCCCGAGGCACAGAGGTTCGCACTGCACCCCGCCCTGCTGGACGCGGGCCTGCAGACGGTCGGTCTGGCCGCGACCGCCCCCGACGCGAAGGAACCGGACGCCCCCGACCCGAAGGGACCGGACTCCCGAGACCCGAAGGAAGCGGACCCCGTCGATACGAGGAAACCCGGCGGCGACAAACCCGGCGGCGACGAGGAGGGCATCCGGCTGCCGTTCGCATGGACCGGGCTGACCCTGCACCGCGTCGGCGCGCGCGCCCTGCGCGTGCGGTTGACTCCGGCCGGGAACGGCGGCGTCGCCGTCACCGCCACCGACGAGACCGGCGCGCCGGTCCTGTCCGCCCGCTCCCTGGAATTCCGCCCGGTGTCCACCCGGGGGCTGCGGCTCTCCGGCGGTGGCCTGTTCCGGCTGGACTGGCGGGAGAGGGCCGGCCGGGCGGAGAATCCGCCCGGGACCGGTGCCTGGGCGGTCGTGGGCGCCGGCTCGGGGGAGTTGCGCGCGCTGCTGGCCACCGGGGGAGCCGACGCCACGGCCTTCCCCGATCTGGACGCGCTGCTGAACGCCCAGGATCACGGCGCCGGGACGCCCTCTGTCGTCCTGCTCGCACCGGAGCCCGCGGGCCCGGGTGCGCACGACGTAGCGAGGCCCACCACCGACGACGTCCACGATCTGACGACACGTCATCTGACCTCGCTGCGCACGTGGTTGAGCGAGGAACGGTGGGCGGCCACCCGTCTGGTGGTGACCACCAGGGGCGCGAACGCCCTCGACCCGGCCGCGGCGGCGGTGTGGGGACTCGTCCGTTCCGCGCAGGCCGAGCACCCCGGCCGGTTCACCCTGCTCGACCTGGACGCCGAAGCCGTACCCCACGCGGTCGTCGAGGCTGTCGCGGGCGGCGCTTCCCAACTCGTCGTGCGCGCCGGGGCGGTCCTCGAACCCGCGCTCGTCCGTCTTCCCGCACCGGCGGAGCCGCCCGCCCCGCTCACCGGGACCGTCCTCGTCACCGGCGGCACCGGCACACTCGGCGCGCACGTGGCCCGGCACCTCGCCGCCGCGCACGACGTACGGCATCTGCTGTTGGTCAGCCGCAGCGGCGAGGCGGCCCCCGGCGCGCCCGAACTCCGTGCCGACCTGGACGCCCTCGGCTGCGAAGCCACGTTCGCGGCGTGCGACACCGCCGACCGGGACGCCCTGCGCCGGGTCCTGGACGGCATCCCGGCGGACCGGCCGTTGAGCGCGGTGATCCACGCGGCCGGTGTCCTCGACGACGCCGTCACCACATCGATGACTCCGGAACAGCTCGGCCGGGTGCTGCGTTCGAAGGCCGACGGCGCGATCCATCTGCACGAGCTGACCCGCGACCGGCCCCTGGCCGCCTTCGTACTGTTCTCCTCGGCGGCGGCGGTGCTGGGGAGCCCGGGACAGGGCAACTACGCCGCGGCGAACGCCCTTCTGGACGGACTGGCCCGGTACCGGCACGCCGCCGGACTGCCCGCGCTGTCCATCGCCTGGGGCCTGTGGGGGCAGCGCACCGGGATGACGGCCCATCTGTCGGAGGCCGACATGCACCGGATGACCCGCGCCGGTCTGGCCCCGCTGGACACCGAGGGGGGACTGGCGCTGCTGGACGCCGCGCTCGCCACGCCCGACGCGGCGGTCTTCGGCGCCAGGGTGGACCTGGCGACCCTGCGCGCCGGGGCCGCCGATCCCACGATCCCGCCGCTGCTCCGCAGTCTGGTGCGGGTTCCCGGCCAGGCACCGAGCGGCCCGGAACAGCCGGAGGCGACGGTACGGCGCGAACTCGCCGGCCGGGAGCCGGCCGAGCGCCGGCAGGTGCTGCTGAACCTGGTGCGCACCGCCACGGCCGCCGTACTCCGCCACGCCGACGCGGCGCAGATCCCGCCGGACGGCCCGTTCGGTGAGCTCGGTTTCGACTCGCTCACCGCCGTCGAACTGCGCAACCGGCTTCAGGCATCGACCGAACTGCGCCTGCCCGCGACCCTCGTCTTCGACCACGAGACACCGCTCGCCCTGGCGGCGCACCTGGACGTGGAACTGGCGGCCGAGCCGGACCCCGCGCCCGGTGCCGCCCCCTTTTCCGAGTCCGGGGCCGAACTCCGGTCCGTACCCGCGACCGCGGCGCCGGACGGCATCGAGTCGCTGTACCGGGCGGCCTGCCGGCAGGGGAAGATCCACGAGGCCATGGACCTGCTCGGCGCGGCGTCCCGGCTCCGGGAGCAGTTCACCGACCCGGCCGCCCTGGACGCCCCGCCCCGGCCGGTCCGGCTGGCGCGCGGTTCCGGGGAGCCGGTCGTGGTCTGCCTGTCGACGATCACGGCCCTGTCCGGTGTCTATCAGTACGCCCGGTTCGGCGCGGCCCTCCAGCGGCGCCGCGAGGCGTGGTTCGTGCCGGTTCCCGGATTCACCGCGGACGAGCCGGTGCCGGCCGACATGGACGCCATCGTCGATCTGCACGCCGACATCGCGCTGGAGTGCGCCGGGGGCAGGCCGTTCGCCCTCGTCGGGCACTCGGCGGGTGGCTGGCTGGCGCACAGTGTGACGAGTCGGCTGGAGTACCGGGGGACGCCGCCGGTGGGCTCGGTGCTGATCGACACCTACCTGCCGGGCAGTACCGCCTTCACCGAAGTGCAGGACGCGCTGACCGGCATGATGTTCGACAACGAGTCCATGGTCGGGCGGCTCGACAGTGCCCGGCTGACCGCGATGGGCGCCTACCTGAGGCTGTTCGACGGCTGGAAGCCCGAGGCGGTCGGCACGCCGACGCTGTTCCTGCGGGCGGCCGAGCCGGTGACCGACACCGTCTCCGGTGACGGGTGGCGCCTGACGTGGCCGTTGCCGAACACCACACAGGAGTCGGCGGGCAACCACTTCTCCATGATGCAGTCGGGAGCCACCGAGGCCGCCGAAGCCGTCGACACCTGGCTACGCGATCTGCCCCGGCCAAGCGGCAGTTGAGTCCGCGGCCACCGGACCCCGGGCGTGACGCGGTCCATTCCCCGCGTCACGCCCGCCGGTTCGGCCCCTGGGCCGAAGGCGTGGCCCCGTGCACCGACCACTCTCGTGGACCCGCGAACGGCGGCCGGCCCTCCCGCATCCCGAAGTCCGCCGCCTCCCAGGTGAGTTCGGGGGTACGGAAACGACTTCGGGAACGGGAGGGCCGGTGCCCAGCGGTCCGTCGGGTTGATGGGGTCGATGCGTCGACGGTTCAGTCGGCAGGGGCGGCCAGCGCGTCCGTCAGCTCGGTGTACGACGGTCCCGGCGAGAGCACCGGAGGCTCCCACCCGGTGGACAGCACGGCGTTCAGCCGGTCGTGCACCTCGGTGGTGTCCAGACTGTCCGGGGCGGCCAGCAGGTTGGCTCGCAGCTGCGCCGACTCCCACAACCGCTGGTCCTGCATGCCCGCCAGGGCGGCGAGGACGCCCAGCGGGAGATCGGCGGCGGGCTCCTGCTGACCGGCGACCGTCGCTCGCCAGCTCCGGGTGCGCTCGCCGTTGTCGCGGACCGCGTCGTCGTACCAGGGGCGGACGACATCGCGGGCATGGGCCCGCAGACCCGCGCTCACCGCCTCCAGATCCTCGCCGTGGGCGGCCAGCAGATCGCTCAGCTCGGCCGCGCCGGCCAGGGCGAACGACGCGCCGCGGCCCAGGACCGGATCGGTCGTGCAGAGCACGTCCCCGATCGGCAGATAGCCGGCGGGCGCGTCGGGTGCCAACTCGCGCCAGGTGTTGGTGAGTCCGGCCATCGGTACGACGTCGCCGATCGGCTCGGCCTTGCCCGGCCCCAGCCACGGTTCGAACTGGGGAACCGCCCGTGCGGCCGCCTCGAACGCGCCGACCTCGCGCAGCCGCCCGAGCACGTCGTCCTCGGGCAGCCGGGCGAACACCACGGCGAACGTGTCGTTGTCGTGCGCGTAGAGACCGCCGCCGAAGCCCGCCCCGCCAGCGAAGACGACGGGGACCAGGAACATCGGCGGCTTCGGAACGCCCTCCAGCAGCCGGTAGAAACGGCTGTGGTACACGTTGCCGCAGGAACTCTCCTCGGCCTCTTTCACGAAGGCGCCGGCGAGCGGTGAGCGCCGCCCGGTGGCGTCCACCACCGCGTCCGCCTCGATCGACGTGCCGTCGGCCCGCAGGCCCCGGACCCGCCCCTGCTCGACCACGACATCACGGGCGGACAGGCCGTGGTGGACCCGGATTCCCGACTGTCCACGTACGGCGCGGTGCAGCACCCACTCGACGGTCGCCCTGCGGGAGCCGAACCCCGCCAGGTCGCGCGCGCCCTCCGGGGCCTCGACCCCGGGCGGCGCGGTCATGTCGACCTCCTCGACGCCGTGCGCGAGGAGGTCGGCGTGCACGTCCGGCAGCCGCGTGCGGAGCACGTGCCGGAACAGGCCGAGGAACATGTGCGGGTGACGGACCTGCGGCGCACCGGGCCGCTGCCACCGCGCTATGTCGTCGAGACCGTCCGGCGGCGGGCCGTCCCGTTCCACCAGGTCGATCTCGTACCCCTGGCGGGCGAGCAGCAGCGCCGCGCTCAGCCCGGCGATGCCCCCACCCGTCACCGCGATTCGAGAAACCATGCACGCTCCCGTTGTTGTGCTGTCAGTGCGAAATGAGACAGGTGAGCCGCTGTCGGCGAGACCGGGCGGTCGGCGCGTGTTCGTCGCCCGGTACGGCACGGGCGCGCGTTCGCCGAGGCTGTCGGCGGCAGTACGGTGCGCGGACGCGATTCCCGCGCCGCGGCAGCGGACCGCAGGACCGGTACCGCCCCTGACCTCGACTGCGTCACGCGGCGATGCTAGTTCTCGGTGCGGGGAGCTGTGGAGGTCGGCGGGACAACTTAGGAGGGGGTTCCTCGCAGGACAGGGGTCCGGCTAGGGGGTGTCCGCGAAGTAGCGCCGTCCGCCCGTAGGGCGGGGCCGGCGGCGTGCCGGGCGTCGCGGGCCGGGCGGGACTTTGCGGACACCCCCAGGGGTCGTGAGCCGACTGCCGTCGCCGTACGTACGGGTGATGCGTACGGCGACGGCCCGGGCGCGCGCCAGGCCCTGTCCGGCGCGCGGACAGGGCCTGGTCGGTGATGCGCGGGTCAGCCCTGGGCGTCCGTCTTCTCGGCCGCCTCCGGCTTGTCCGCCCCGGTCTCCGCGGCCTCCTGCTCGGCGGCCTCCTGCTCGGCCTTCTTCGAGGCCGCCAGGCTGGTGATCGTCGTGATGATCAGCACGCCGCAGATGACGCTCAGCGAGACGGGGAGGGAGATCTCCGGCACGTGCAGGCTCGTCGTCTCGTGGATGCCGTGCAGGACCAGCTTCACGCCGATGAAGGCGAGGATGACCGACAGGCCGTAACTGAGGTGGACCAGCTTCTTCAGCAGGCCGACGATCAGGAAGTACAGCTGCCGCAGGCCCATCAGCGCGAAGGCGTTGGCCGTGAAGACGATGTACGGATCCTGGGTCAGGCCGAAGATCGCGGGGATCGAGTCCACCGCGAAGAGCACGTCCGTGATGCCGATCGCCAGCATGACGATCAGCATCGGGGTGGCCAGCCGCTTGCCGTTCTCGCGGATGAACAGCTTCGTGCCGTGCCACTTGTCGGTGGAGGGCAGCCGCCGTTCGATCGCCTTCATCAGGCGGCCCTCCTCCCAGTCCTCGTCGTCCTCGCCGGCCCGCGCCTCCTGGATGAGCTTCCAGGCGGTGTAGATGAGGAACGCACCGAAGATGTAGAAGACCCAGGCGAACGAGTTGATCGCGGCAGCGCCCGCGGCGATGAAGACGGCGCGCAGCACCAGCGCGATCAGCACGCCGATCATCAGCACGCGCTGCTGGTAGATCGTGGGGACCGCGAACTTCGCCATGATCAGCACGAAGACGAAGAGATTGTCGACGCTGAGCGACTTCTCCGTGACGTAGCCGGCGAAGAACTCGCCCGACGCCTGTCCGCTGCCCCAGATGGCCAGACCGGTGCCGAAGAGCACGGCGAGAACGATCCAGACGATCGTCCAGACGCCCGCTTCCTTGATCGAGACTTCGTGCGGCTTCCGGCCGCCAATGAAGAAGTCGGCCGCGATGAGTGCGCACAAGCCCACAATCGTGAGCACCCACATGGTCGTTGAGACGTCCAACCCCGGTCCCTCCCTATGTTCTGAAGGGCCAACGGTACAAGGATGACCAAGGAATGGTAAAGAGAAGGTCTAAAGTCCCTGGTCGTGGCGCTGCTCACAGTTCCCGGCAGGCCCCGGCCACCAGGCGGCCGGGGCGCCCGGGTTCACCGCTTCGGTGTCCGGCCCAGGACCGGTTTCGGCACGAGACGCAGCAGGCTGTGCAGGACGGCGTCGATCCTGTCGTGACCGGGGCCGGGTTCGTCGGCGACCTCGGTCAACAGCCGTGCGAGCGACCGGACCAGAACCGGGGAGGCCATGACGCGCCGGTGCAGGACGGGCCGGTACCCGTACCGTCCGAGGACGAGATCGGCGGCCTGGTTGCCCAGCCGGTAGTAGCGCCCCCAGAGGCGGTTGATCTCCCTCGGGTACTGCCGCAGCGCCTCCTCGCGCCCCGGCCCGCTCGGACGCAGCAGAGCGAGGACGACGGCTTCGGCGGCGGCCTCGCCCGCTTCCATCGCCTGTGCGACGCCCTCACCGCTCCAGGGGCTGATCATGCCCGCGCTGTCGCCGACCAGCAGCAGACCGCGGCTGTACTGCGGCCGCCGGTTGAAGCCCATCGGCAGTGCCGCGCTCCGCATCGGTGAATCCGCGTTCTCCTCACGCAGCCCCCACTCCTCCGGCAGGCGCGCCAGCCACTGGTCCATGGTGGTCCGCAGGTCGACCGCTCCGTGGCGGCGGTGGGGCAGGGACCCCAGGCCGACATTGACCCGGCCGTCGCCCAGGGGGAAGATCCATCCGTATCCGGGCAGGTCACGGCCGGTGCGGGAGCAGCGCAGATCGGCCCAGAGTTCGAGGTAGGGGTCGTGGGTACGGGAGGCGCTGCGGTAGTAGCGGCGGGCGGCGGTGGCGATCGGGCGGGCCGGGTCGCGCTCCAGGCCCATGGCGAGAGCCGTCCTGGCGGAGGCGCCGTCGGCGGCGATGACCACCGGAGCGCGGTACGTCCTCGGCTGCTTGTCCGCTCCCGCGACGGCCGTCACGCCGATGATCCGCCCGGCGCGGTCCGTCAGAGGTCCGGTGGCCTTCACTTCCGCGCGCAGCCGTGCTCCGGCCTCGCAGGCGTGATGGACCAGGATGTCGTCGAAGTCGTACCGGCTGCGGGTGAGTCCGAAGTCGGGATGCCCGCCGAGACGGGGCCAGTCGATGTGCACCTGCCGTCCCTCGCACATCCAGCGCATTCCCCGGGTGCGCGTCCAGCCGGGCGCGTCGATGTCGACGCCCATGCGGACGAGCTGGCGCACACCGCGCGGTGTGAGTCCGTCGCCGCAGACCTTCTCACGGGGGAAGGTGCCCTTCTCCAGCAGCAGGACATCCACGCCCGCGCGCGCCAGATACATGGCCGCGGTCGCACCCGCGGGCCCCGCGCCGACCACGATCACTCGTGCCTCTTCGTCACCGGTGGCCGCGTCGGTCAGCTGCGGATCTTTACTCGGCTTGCTCGGCACGTACGCCTCCCGGAATCGTCGGCTGACCGTGTCCGCACCGTGCTGCGCGAGCTTCCGCGGCTTCGTCGCGGCGGGTACCGCTGGTCACGTCCAATGGGACGGAGTTACCCAATTCGGAGCCCGTGCAGTCCCACCGGCCACGGCGCGCGGCGGACTCCGCCGGCCTCCCGGCCGGGGGAGGGAGTCCGGTGACGCGGATCGGCGCCCCTACGGACCGCTGGCCGCAGGGGCGCCGATGTCACCGTCCGAGTCAGCCGGGGTTCTGCGTCCGGCGGCGGCGTACGGCGAGGACGATGCCCGTACCGGCCACGACCGCCGCGGCGGCGGCGCCCGCGATCGGCAGCGTCGAGGAGGCGCCGGTGCTGGCCAGGCCGCCGCCGGCCGTGGCCGACTCCTCGCCGCCGGTCGACGAGGAGCCGGAACCACCGGTCGACGACGAGCCGCCGTCCGAGCCGCCGCTGCCGCCGGTCGAACCACCGGAGCCGCCGGTCGACCCGCCGCCGGTGGATCCGCCCGATCCGCCCGATCCGGACGTCCCGCCGCCCGTCACGTCCAGCGTGATCGTGGCCTTGTCGTTGGCCTTGTCCGGGTCGAACGGCCGCGCCTCGTCGCTCAGCGCCACCGAACCCCTGGCGCCCGAAATCTCTTTGTCGATCCTCAGCTTGAAGGTGTAGGTCTCGCCCCCGCCCTCGTTGACCCACCGCTGGCTGGTGCCGCAGTCGTACGCCTTCCCCTTGGGCTCGCAGAACCCGTGAGGCTTGACGACCGACGTTCCGGCGGGCGGTGTGATGAGGACGCCGACGAGCGGGTCCCCCTCCTTCGTCAGCACCCAGCCGGGACCGTCGTTGGTGAACTGCACCTTCAGCGTGACCGTTTCGCCGACGCGGCCCGCCAACTCGTCGCCCGTCACCCGGTAGTCGGCCGTGTTGACGGAGGTGACCGTGACGTCGACGGCGCTCTCGGTGCCCTCGTCCCCGCCCTGACGCTCCACCAGTTTCACCGCGGGCGCGGTCCCGGGGACCGGCGGCGTGGCGTTCTCGTCCGGCTCCGGATCGGTGGCGCCGACGCTCACGCGCAGGTCGTCGTGGAGCGCGCGGTCCAGCGCCTTGATCGCGAGAGGCTTCTCCGGGGCGTAGACGGTACCGGGCTCCACCTTCTGGTCGAACTCGCACACGACGTTCGACTTCTCGGTCATCTCGTCGTAGGACGGGACCTGATGGGCCGCGCAGTTGGACGGGATCGCCGCGTAGCCGAGTCCCCGGGTGACGGAGTACTGGACCCAGACCTTGTCGGCGGCCTCGGTGCCCTTGTTCGCCACCGTCACCGGCTGGTCGAAGCCGCTGCCCGGCTTCACGCCGTCGACCGGGGCGATGTCGCCGACGACCAGAACGGGTTCGGGCTCGTCGGCGAACGCGGCCGGGACCGTGCCCAGCGCGATGAGACCGGCGCCGCTCAGCGCGGCGACAGCGGTGACCGCCGCACGGGAGTTGCGGGACGTACGACGGACGCGTGGGGGAGTCGGCATGGAACAACCTCTGCGGGACGGGGTGAACGGACAATGTCCTGGAGTGGGAAATCCTTCGAAGGCCAAGACTGGTTTCCCCGAGCAACGGTTGCCTCCGGCTGGGCGATACGGCCTGAAATCGGCGCCGGCGCCGAACGCCTCACCTCAGCGGCGCACCGGCGTTCGGCCCCACGCGAGATGGCCCAACAGGGCTGTGCGGACGCCGTGTTCGCGCGGCCGGCCCGGTCCGAAGCCCCGAGCGGAACAGCACCGACCCGTCACCCCGTACCGGCTCCGGCACACTCGTTCACGCCCCCGCACGCCCCGCCCGCCCGCACACGGATTCACGCGCATTCGCGTGAACCGTGACCACCGGAGAGTGTCGTGGTCCGCTCGCTTCCTCCCGTCACTCCATGGTGAGCCTGCCCGCTACGGGCGACCCATTGCGACGGCGGCAGAAAGGCACGACTGTGCGGATCAGCGGGCAACCCGACGGACAAGCCGGTGGACAGGTCAGCCGACGGGTCGCACTGCGCGCGGGCGCGGCATCGGCGGCCGGGGCCGTGCTGGCCGGGGCGTACGGGAGCCGTCCGGCGACGGCCGCCACCGCCCCGCGCCCCGACGCCGCCGCCTGGCGGGAGCTGCGCCGTACGGTGAGCTCCGCCGCCAGGCTCTACCGCCCGGGCGATGAGGACTACGCGATCCGGGCGACCGCCAACAACCAGCGCTACGCCTCGATCCGTCCCGCCGGAGTCCTCAGCTGCGCCTCGCAGAAGGACGTCGCGACCGCGGTCCGCTGGTGCGCGAAGAACGCCATGCCTTTCGCGCCACGCTCCGGCGGCCACAACTACGCCGGATTCTCGACCACCAGCGGTCTTGTGATCAGCCTGCGGGCGATCCGGCAGGTCGAGCCGAAGGGAAACCGGCTGCACGTGGGCGGCGGCGCCACCAACTCCGACGTGTACGCGGCCCGTGCGTCGGGTCTGTACTTCCCGGGCGGACGCTGCCCCGGCGTCGGCGTGGCCGGTCTGACACTCGGCGGCGGGCTGGGCTTCAACGACCGCAAGTGGGGCCTGACTTGTGACCGGCTCACCGAGACCCGCGTCGTCCTGTCCGACGGGACCGTGGTGCGTGCCGCCGACAACGAGAACGCCGACCTGTTCTGGGCGTGCCGCGGCGGGGCGGGCGGCAACTTCGGGATCAACACCGCGTTCGTCTTCGACGCCGTACCGGTGAACCGGCTGCGCGCCACCGTCTTCGACATCACCTTCGATCTGCGCGCGGGCGTGGAGGTGATGGAGGAGGCGCAGCACCTGCTCGACACGGACCGCGGCGACGACCTCGACCTGCGCGTCACCTTCAACCACGCGGGCGACGGCCGGACTTCCCTGTCGCTGCTCGGCCACCGGCTCGGCTCCGAGGAGAAGCTGCGCCGGGCCTTCGGGCGACTGCTGAAGCTGCGACCGGCCAAGACGTTCATCGAGGAGCGCGACTTCTGGTCCGCGCAGGACTACATCAAGGCGACCGCGTCGCCGGAGTCCCACGCCACCAAGTCCCTTGTCCCCGACCGGTGGCTGACCCCGGAAACGGTCCGCGCCGTCATCGAATGGACCCGCGGCTGGCGCCCCGGCCCGGCCCGCGCCGGCGGCTACGTGACGCTCTTCGCCATGGGCGGCTCCAGCGGCGAACCACGCCCGGACGAGACCGCCTACCCCCACCGCCGGGCCACGTTCGTGATCGACATCGGCACCCAGTGGAAGCCGGCGGCCACCGCCGCAGAGGTGCGGGCGCTGCTGGAGCAGACCCGTGCCGCGTACCGCACGCTCAGCCTCCGGCTGCGTACCGACGCGGCCTACGTCAACTTCCCCGACCCGGACCTGCGGGACTGGCAGCACGCCTACTACGGCGCCAACTACGAGCGCCTGGTGAAGGTCAAGCGCCGGTACGACCCGGCGGGCCTGTTCCACTACGCGCAGGCCGTCGGCAGCCCCGAACGGCCCTGATCGCACGGCGCGGCCGTCGTACGACGACCGGCTGCCCGAACTCGTGGTGACCGAGGACTTCGCCGGAGCGCCCGGCGGCGCCAGGTCACCGTAGACCCGGGCATCCGCGGTGAGGGTCGGCGGCCGCCTGCCGCCCGCCCCCCGACCGCGTCCGCCCGGCCCCACGTCAGAGGGTGAACGCTTCGATGAGGGTCCAGACGGCGAGGCCCGCCATGCACGCCGCACCGATGCGCTGCACGGTCTTGAGGGGTACGCGCTGTGCGATGAAGCGGCCCACCAGGAGCGCGAGCGCGGAGACCGACATCAGCGCGAGGGCCGAGCCGATCGCCGTGGGCAGCCAGCCGTTGCCGGCAGCCAGGTTGGCGGTGGTGATCTGGGTGAGGTCGCCCCATTCGCTGATGAAGACGGCCATGAAGGCGGTGGTGTAGACGGGCCAGAAACCGGTGACGGTCTTGCCCGCGCCCTCTTCCTCGTCGTCGTCCCCACCGCGCAGCAGGACGAAGGCGCCGAACGCGAACAGCGCCGCCGAGACGAGCTTGACGGCGATCTCCGGGAGCAGACTCAGCAGGCTGCCCGCGCCGACCGCGATGGCGACGTGTACGAGGAAGGCGGTGGACGTGCCGAACCACACGTACAGCGGCCGCATCCGGGTGCCCATGGCCAGCGAGGCGAACATCGTCTTGTCGGGGAGCTCCGCGAGGAAGATCAGCCCGAAGGCGGTGAGGATCGCCAGGGGGTCGAAGGTCATTGACTTGCTTTCTGCCGGGGCCGGGCCGTAGCTCGTGCGGCACCCGGAGGGCGTCGGGAAGAACCATTCGACCCGGCACGATGGTGCGGCCCACGCGGTGGTGCGGGCCGGAATCATGCCTTGGCCGAAGGTCTCGTCCGCCCCCGCAGAGTATGCGGCGGCCCGGTGGCCGGGACGCCCAAGGGCGTCCAGTGTGTCGACCAGCGGTTCTCGGGACTACTCCCCTTCGCTGCCCCCGATCGTAACAGGCGCCGTCGGACCGCCCGGAGGACGGCTGGGAGGCCGGCTCAGAGGACGAAGCCGTTCGGGAACGGATCCGCCGGATCCAGCAGATAGTTGGCCGTCCCGGTGATCCACGCGCGGCCCGAGAACTCCGGCACCACCGCCGGTACTCCCGCGACCTCGCTCGTGCCCACCAGCCGCCCCGTGAACCGGGTGCCGATGAACGACTCGTTGACGAACTCCGTGTCCAGCGCCAGCTCCCCACGGGCGTGGAGCTGCGCCATCCGCGCGCACGTACCGGTACCGCAGGGGGACCGGTCGAACCAGCCGGGCCGGATCGCCATCGCGTTGCGTGAGTGCCGGGCGTCCGAGCCGGGCGCGAGGAACTGCACGTGCTTGCAGCCGCGGATCGCCGGGTCCGCCGGATGCACCGGCGGGTTGTGCGCGTCGACGGCCTCCGAGATCGCGAGCCCCGCCGCGAGGATGTCGTCCTTGCGCGCCCGGTCGAAGGGCAGCCCGAGGGACGCCAGATCCACGATGGCGTAGAAGTTGCCCCCGTACGCCATGTCGTACCGGACCTCGCCCAGTCCCGGCACCGTCACCTTCGCGTCGAGTTCCAGCGCGAACGCGTCGACATTGCGCAGTGTGACCTTCTCCGCAACGCCGTCGCGCACCGTTACACGGGCCTCGACCAGGCCGGCCGGGGTGTCGAGGCGTACGAGGGTCTCGGGCTCGGTGACCGGGACCATCCCGGTCTCCACCAGCACCGTCGCCACCCCGATCGTGCCGTGCCCGCACATCGGCAGGAAGCCGCTGACCTCGATGTACAGGACGCCCCAGTCCGCGTCCGCGCGGGTCGGCGGTTGCAGGATCGCCCCGCTCATCGCCGGATGCCCGCGCGGTTCGTCGACGAGGAACCGCCGCAACGGGTCCAGATGTTCCATCGCGTAGCGGCGCCGCTCGGCCATCGTGGCGCCGGGGACGGGCGCCACGCCTCCGGTGACCACACGCGTCGGCATGCCCTCCGTATGGGAGTCGACCGCGCTGATCGTCCGCACGCTGCGCATCAGTCCCGCCGCCCTTCCGTGGCGAGGAAGTCGATCGCCTGCCGCATCTCGGCGGTGACTTGCTCCCGGTGGGCGGGGATCAGCGGACCGCGCGGCGGGCGGCAGGGGCCGCCGTAGCGGCCGACCATCTCCATGCCCAGCTTGATCGCCTGGACGAACTCGGTCCGTGAGTCCCAGCGGAACGCCGCGACCAGCGGCCGGTAGAGGGCGCGCGCCTCCTCCAGCCGCCCCTCCGTGGCGAGTCGGAACAGCTTGGCGGACTCGGCGGGGAAGACGTTGGGGAAGCCGGCGAACCACCCGGTGGCCCCCATCAGCATGCTCTCCAGCGCCACGTCGTCGGCGCCGCTGATCACGTCGATGCCCGGGGCCCGCTCCTTGATCTCCAGTACGCGCCGTACGTCGCCGGAGAACTCCTTGACCGCCAGGACGTTGTCTATCCCGGCGATCTCCGCGAGCAGTCCCGGCGTCAGATCGACCTTGGTGTCCACGGGGTTGTTGTAGACCATCACCGGCAGGCCGACCGCCGCCACCGCCTCGAAGTGCGCCACCACCTCACCGGGGTTGGCCCGGTACATCGTCGGGGGCAGACAGAGCACCCCGTCGGCGCCGTCCTCGGCCGCGGCCTCGGCCCATCGCACGGCCTGGTGCGACCCCGGTCCGTGCACGCCGACGACGACCTTGCCGCGACCCCGTGCCGCCTCGATGGCCGTACGGGCGACGGTGCGGCGCTCGTCGTCGGTCAGCGACGAGTACTCGCCCAGCGATCCGTTGGGACCGACCCCGTCGCAGCCGTTGTCGACGAGCCAGCGGCAGTGGTCGGCGTAGGTGTCGTAGTCGACGGCGAGGCCCGCCGGGGCCGACGGGTCCTGCCGGTAGGGGAGCGCGGTCGCGACGACGACCCCGGTCAGCGGGTTGGGACGGCCGGTCTCTTCGGTGGTGGTGCTGGTGGTGCGGTTCATGAAGTGCTCT
>NZ_JAAPBF010000075.1 GCF_022695985.1 Streptomyces sp. NP-1717
CGTCCTCGCCCTGCGCGCGGGCAAGGGCATGGTGCTCGACCCGGCGGACCACGACACCTGGTCGGCCGGCTCCTTCTTCACCAACCCGATCCTCGACGACGCCCGGTTCGCGGCGTTCCTCGCCCGCGCCTCGGAGCGGCTCGGCGCGGACGTCGCGCCGCCCGCGTTCCCGGCGGGGGAGGGCCGTACGAAGACCTCGGCGGCGTGGCTGATCGACCGCGCGGGATTCACCAAGGGGTACGGCACGGGCCCGGCGCGCATCTCCACGAAGCACACGCTGGCCCTGACCAACCGGGGCGACGCCACCACCGAGGATCTGCTCGCGCTCGCCCGGGAGGTCGTCGCGGGGGTCCACGAAGCCTTCGGGATCACGCTGGTCAACGAGCCGGTGACGGTCGGCGTCAGCCTCTGAGGCACCGGCCGCAAGGCCGGGCCCCGGCCCTCAGTACGCGACCCCCACCGCCCGCTTCACCAGCGCCGGGTCGTCCACCGCCGCCAGCATCGCGTGCGCCACGTCGCCCCGGCCGATCCTTCTCCCCGCCCGCGGATTCCCGTCGACCACCGTCCGGTAGACGCCGGTCAGCGGCGCGTCCACGAGCTGGGGCGGCCGGACGGACGTCCAGTCCGCCCCGCTGCGCGCCAACTCCTCCTCCATACGGGCGAGATCGTCGTAGACGGGCCTGAACACGATCCTCACCACGCCCAGGGCGAGCTTTCCCGCCAGGGGCTCGTCGCGCGGTACGGGACCGAGCGGTGCCGCGCTCACCACGACGACACGGCGCACCCCCTCCGCGTCCATCGCCCCCAGGATCGAGCGCGCCACCGGCCCCGCGAAGCCCGCGAGCCGGCGGCCGCTCGGCCCGATGCCCGACAGCACCGCGTCCCGGCCCTTCACGGCCGGCCGCAGCTTCTCCGGGTCGTCGAACGCCGTCGCCGTGAACACCTCCAGTCCGTCACCGGTGACGGACAGGCGCGCCGGGTCGCGCACCACGGCCGTGACCTGATGTCCCGCCGCCAGCCCCTGCCGGACGATCTCCCGGCCGATCCCGCCGGTCGCGCCGAAAACGGTGAGCCTCATAGCAGTACCCTTCCTTGGTGGGTGAGTATTCACTCACCTCTAGGGTGAGCGGGTACTCACCCCGTCGTCAAGCCGTGAACGGACCACCTATGAAGCCCGCGCGGGCCCGCATCCTCGACGCCGCCGCCGAGCTGATGGCCACCATCGGCCTGGCCCGCGCCACCACCAAGGAGATCGCCCGGGCGGCCGGCTGCTCGGAGGCCGCCCTCTACAAGTACTTCGCCGGCAAGGAAGACCTCTTCCTGCACGTACTGAACGAGCGGCTGCCCCGGCTCGGCCCCCTCCTCGGCGAACTGGCGAAACCCCCCGCCGAAGGGGAAGGCGGCGGGCGCCAGGACGCACGGAGCGTCGAGGAGAACCTGATCGAGGTCGTCCGCCAGGCCGCCCTCTTCTACGAGGCCACCTTCGCGATCGCCGCCTCACTCTTCGCCGAACCGGCTCTGCTGCACCGCCACGCCGAGGGCGTCCGCGCCCTGGGCGCCGGCCCGCACATCCCGCTGCGCTCCCTCGCCGCCTATCTGCGCATCGAGCGCGACGCGGGCCGCGTCCGTCCCGACGCCGATCCGGACGCCGCGGCCGCCCTGCTGCTCGGCGCCGCCCAGCAACGGGCGTTCCTGCGCGCCTTCCCCGACGGCGAACCGGTCGCCCCCGTCGAGGAGTTCGCCCCCACGCTGGTCCGCGCGGCGCTCCTGGGCCTCACCACAGAGGCCTGACGGCCGTCAGCCGTCCAGCCAGCTGTCGATCCCGGCCAGCAGCTTGTCCTGTACCCCGGCCGGTGCCGCCGACCCCCGGACCGACTGACGGGCCAGCTCGGCCAGCTCGGCGTCCGTGAACCCGTGGTGCCTGCGCACCAGTTCGTACTGCGCCGCCAGCCGCGAGCCGAACAGCAGCGGGTCGTCGGCGCCCAGCGCCATCGGCACCCCGGCGTCGAACAGGGTCCGCAGAGGTACGTCGGCGGGCTTCTCGTACACGCCCAGCGCCACGTTCGACGCGGGGCACACCTCACAGGTCACCCCGCGCTCGGCCAGCTTGCGCAGCAGCCGGGGATCCTCGGCCGCCCGTACGCCGTGCCCGACCCGGGTCGCGCGCAGATCGTCCAGGCAGTCCCGTACGGACGAGGGTCCGCTCAGCTCACCGCCGTGCGGCGCCGCGAGCAGCCCGCCCTCCCTGGCGATGGCGAAGGCCCGGTCGAAGTCCCTTGCCATGCCCCGGCGTTCGTCGTTCGACAGGCCGAAGCCGACGACACCCCGGTCCGCGTACCGCACGGCGAGCCGCGCCAGCGTGCGGGCGTCCAGGGGGTGCTTCATCCGATTCGCCGCCACCACGACCCGTATGTCGAGCCCGGTGTCCCTGGCCGCCGCGTCCACGGCGTCCAGGATGATCTCCAGCGCCGGGATCAGTCCGCCGAGCAGCGGGGCGTACGAGGTGGGGTCGACCTGTATCTCCAGCCACCCGGAGCCGTCCCTGACGTCCTCCTCGGCGGCCTCGCGCACCAGCCGCTGGATGTCCTCCGCGGAGCGCAGACAGGACCGGGCGATGTCGTAGAGCCGCTGGAAGCGGAACCAGCCACGTTCGTCGGTCGCGCGCAGCTGGGGCGGCTCGCCGCCGGTCAGGGCCTCGGGGAGGTGGACACCGTATTTGTCGGCCAGCTCCAGCAGTGTCGTGGGGCGCATCGAGCCGGTGAAGTGCAGATGGAGGTGGGCCTTGGGCAACAGACGGATGTCGCGGGTGGCGCGGTCGTCACGCGGGGGGCCGGAAACGTATCCCATCCATGGATCTTGCCGTACTCGGGCGGAGTCCGGGAGTCCCTTTCCACCTTCGGGTGGTTGCCCGAACGGAAGAACGGGCCCCTGGGCGGTGCCGGGAACCCGTTCCACTCCTCCGGTGACTCTCAGTCGCGGGCCTCGGCCAGCAGCTTCTGGAGGCGGGCCACACCCTCGGCCAGGTCCTCGTCACCCAGCGCGTACGACAGCCGCAGATATCCCGGCGTGCCGAAGGCCTCACCCGGGACGACCGCGACCTCGGCCTCCTCCAGGATCAGGGTGGCGAGGTCGACCGAGCTCTCGGGGCGCCTGCCGCGGATCTCCTTGCCGAGCAGCGCCTTCACCGAGGGGTACACGTAGAAGGCACCCTCGGGCTCCGGGCAGACCACACCGTCGATCTCGTTGAGCATCCGGACGATGGTGCCCCGGCGCCGGTCGAAGGCGACCCGCATCTCGTCCACCGCGTCGAGGCTGCCGGTGAGGGCGGCCAGCGCGGCGGCCTGCGAGACGTTCGCCACGTTCGACGTCGCGTGCGACTGGAGGTTGGTCGCGGCCTTCACCACGTCCTTGGGGCCGACGATCCAGCCCACCCGCCAGCCGGTCATCGCGTACGTCTTGGCGACACCGTTGACCACGACGCACTTGTCGCGCAGCTCCGGCACGACCGCCGGCAGCGAGGTGAACTGGGCGTCCCCGTAGACGAGGTGCTCGTAGATCTCGTCCGTCATGACCCACAGGCCGTGCGACACGGCCCAGCGGCCGATGGCCTCGGTGTCCTCGGGGCTGTAGACGGCGCCGGTCGGGTTGGAGGGCGAGACGAAGAGCACCACCTTCGTACGCTCCGTGCGCGCCGCCTCCAACTGCTCGACCGAGACCCGGTAGCCGGTGGTCTCGTCGGCCACGACCTCCACCGGGACACCGCCGGCCAGCCGGATCGACTCGGGGTACGTCGTCCAGTACGGCGCCGGGACGATGACCTCGTCGCCCGGGTCGAGGATCGCGGCGAACGCCTCGTAGATCGCCTGCTTGCCGCCGTTGGTCACCAGGACCTGGGCGGGGTCGATCTCGTAGCCGGAGTCACGCAGCGTCTTGGCGACGATGGCGGCCTTGAGCTCGGGGAGCCCGCCGGCCGGGGTGTAGCGGTGGTACTTCGGGTTGTGGCAGGCCTCGCTCGCGGCCTCGACGATGTAGCCGGGCGTCGGGAAGTCGGGCTCGCCCGCACCGAAGCCGATCACCGGCCGGCCCGCGGCCTTGAGGGCCTTGGCCTTGGCGTCGACGGCGAGGGTGGCGGACTCGGAGATTGCGCCGACTCGGGCGGAGACCCGGCGCTCGGTCGGAGGGATTGCAGCGCTCATGCGGGCCATGCTCCCAGACCCTCCGAGACCTGAGCACAGGTGTTTCGCCGACCGGACAGCTCGCGGACAGAGAGTGGACAGGTTCTGACAAGAGCCGCTCCGGTGTTACCTGTTCGACGCCGGGCGCCCGAGCACGTACACTCACTGGTCGTTGGCCCTCACCCGCCACCGCCGATCCGCACACACCGTGCTTCCGGTCGGATGCGGTAGGTTGGGGAAAACGCAAAGGGTCGTAGCTCAATTGGTAGAGCACTGGTCTCCAAAACCAGCGGTTGGGGGTTCAAGTCCCTCCGGCCCTGCTACACACTCCTCCGCCAGGATGTGTGCGCATGTACGTACTTCAAAAGCACTGCCGTGCGGCTCCACCGGGCGCGGCACGGCCACGACCCGGAATCAGGTGAGAGAGCGTGACGGACGCCGTGGGCTCCATCGACAAGCCTGATGCTGACGATGACGAGACCGCAGAGTCGGGCAAGAAGACCCGCAAGGGTGGCAAGCGCGGCAAGAAGGGCCCCCTGGGCCGTCTCGCGCTCTTCTACCGTCAGATCGTCGCGGAGCTGCGCAAGGTCGTCTGGCCGACTCGCAACCAGCTGACGACCTACACGACTGTCGTGATCGTCTTCGTCGTCGTCATGATCGGTCTGGTGACCGTGATGGACTACGGCTTCCAGAGAATGGTCAAGTACGTCTTCGGCTAGAGCCGCGGAGGCGGAGGGCGCCCACAGGCGTCCCTTTCCGCATGTTCCACCCATCGTGAAGCCAGGAAGAAGCAGCCAACGTGTCTGACCCGAACCTGAACGACGCCAACGACGCGGTCGAGTCCCGCAAGGACGAGACCGACATCGTCGAGGCGGCGGACGCTGTCGAGCCAGACCAGGCCGAAGCCGCTGACGCCGAGGCCGGTGAGCCGGCCGAGGAGTCGGCGCTGCACGTCGAGGACGAGGACGCCGCCGAGGCCGCGACCGACGTCGAGGACGAGGCTGCCGAGGACGGCGACGACGCCGAGCTCGTCGAGGAGCCCGCCGCCGCGGCCGACCCGGTCGCCGCGCTCCGCGAGGAGCTGCGCGGGCTGCCCGGCGAGTGGTACGTCATCCACACGTACGCGGGCTACGAGAAGCGCGTGAAGGCCAACCTGGAACAGCGCGCCGTCTCGCTCAACGTCGAGGACTTCATCTACTCGGCCGAGGTGCCCGAGGAAGAGATCGTCCAGATCAAGAACGGCGAGCGCAAGAACGTCCGCCAGAACAAGCTCCCGGGCTACGTCCTGGTGCGGATGGACCTCACGAACGAGTCCTGGGGCGTCGTACGGAACACCCCCGGCGTCACCGGCTTCGTCGGCAACGCCTACGACCCGTACCCGCTGACGCTGGACGAGATCGTCAAGATGCTCGCCCCCGAGGCCGAGGAGAAGGCCGCGCGCGAGGCGGCCGAGGCCGAGGGCAAGCCGGCTCCGTCCCGCAAGGTCGAGGTCCAGGTGCTGGACTTCGAGGTCGGCGACTCGGTCACCGTCACCGACGGTCCGTTCGCGACGCTCCAGGCGACGATCAACGAGATCAACCCCGACTCCAAGAAGGTCAAGGGCCTCGTCGAGATCTTCGGTCGCGAGACTCCGGTCGAGCTGAGCTTCGACCAGATCCAGAAGAACTGACGCGCGGTTCCGCGCGCCCGTAAGCCACTTCCGACCAGGTCAGACAGGCTCTCGCAGCGGGTTTCCGCCCGCTCGCGGGAGAAGGTCTGACCTGCTCGGTTTTTGGCCGTGCAGCTGTACCCGTTATCGTTGCGCGGTATGCCCGCATCCGGATGGCCGGATGACTGGGCCGGAACACTCTCACTAGGACCCGGAGAGAGCAATGCCTCCCAAGAAGAAGAAGGTCACGGGGCTCATCAAGCTCCAGATCTCGGCCGGCGCGGCCAACCCGGCTCCGCCGGTCGGTCCCGCGCTGGGCCAGCACGGCGTCAACATCATGGAGTTCTGCAAGGCCTACAACGCCGCGACCGAGTCGCAGCGTGGCATGGTCGTGCCGGTGGAGATCACGGTCTACGAGGACCGCTCCTTCACCTTCATCACCAAGACTCCGCCGGCCGCGAAGCTGATCCTCAAGGCCGCGGGTGTGGACAAGGGCTCCGGCGAGCCGCACGTCAAGAAGGTCGCCAAGCTCACGCGTGAGCAGGTCCGTGACATCGCCACGACCAAGATGCCCGACCTGAACGCCAACGACCTGGACGCCGCCGAGAAGATCATCTCCGGCACCGCCCGTTCGATGGGCATCACGGTCGAGGGCTGAGACCGGCCCGGCGGGCCCACTCGGGCACGCCAAGTGGAAGGGCCATGCGCGGCCCGCACCACGAACTCCACACCTGAATGAACCACCAGGAGAAGAAGTGAAGCGCAGCAAGGCACTCCGCGGCGCGGACGCGAAGATCGACGCGGAGCGTAACTACCCTCCGCTCGAGGCCGTCCGTCTGGCCAAGGACACCAACACCACCAAGTTCGACGGCACCGTCGAGGTCGCCATGCGTCTGGGCGTCGACCCGCGCAAGGCGGACCAGATGGTCCGTGGCACCGTGAACCTTCCGCACGGCACCGGCAAGACCGCCCGGGTCCTGGTCTTCGCGACCGGTGACCGTGCCGAGGCAGCGCGCGCCGCGGGCGCCGACATCGTCGGCTCCGACGAGCTGATCGAAGAGGTCCAGAAGGGCCGTCTCGACTTCGACGCCGTCGTCGCCACCCCGGACCTCATGGGCAAGGTCGGCCGTCTCGGCCGCGTCCTCGGCCCGCGTGGTCTGATGCCGAACCCGAAGACCGGCACCGTCACCCCCGATGTCACCAAGGCCGTGACCGACATCAAGGGCGGCAAGATCGAGTTCCGCGTCGACAAGCACTCGAACCTGCACTTCATCATCGGCAAGGTCTCCTTCGACGAGACGAAGCTGGTCGAGAACTACGCCGCGGCGCTGGAGGAGATCCTCCGTCTCAAGCCGTCCGCCGCGAAGGGCCGTTACATCAAGAAGGCGACCCTGGCGACGACGATGGGCCCCGGCATTCCGCTGGACGCCAACCGCACCCGTAACCTCCTCGTCGAGGAGGACCCGGCCTCCGTCTGACACTGACGGTGGTCGCGTAATCGCGTGTCAAGAGCCGGTCCCGGCACCTCTGTTGAGGTGTCGGGGCCGGTTTTCGCATACGCGGGCTGTCAGAAGTGTGCGTTACCGTTCAACCAGGAACATCGAAAAAAGGGGTGGGGTATGACCATGTCGACATGGGGGCGTGTTGGCGTCTCGCTGACGGCACTGGCCGTTGTGGCGGGTGTCGCCGGCTGTCAGGGCGACGACGCGGGCACGGAGAAGACCGGCAGTTCCGCGGCCAAGGACGGTGAGCCGCAGTCCCGTTCGGCGGTGACCGAGGTCCTGACGGCGGCGTACGAGAAGACGGCGGCGGCCAAGTCCGCCAAGGTCAGCATGACGATGTCGATGCCCGCGGGCGCGGCGGGGGCCGCCGGCGGCGGCGACATGGAGATGTCCGGCGTCATGGGCTGGGACCCCATGGTGATGGACATGACCATGACCGGCTCGATGATGCAGGCCGAGCCCGACGCCCCGGACAAGATCCGGATGGTGTGGGTCAAGAACGCGATGTACATGGACATGGGCGCCGAGGCGGCCAAGGACATGGACGGCAAGCGCTGGATGAAGCTGGACCTCGCCGCCGCGGCGGAGGCCTCGGGCGACCCGGCGGTCGCCAGCGAGCTCACCGGCGGCATGGAGAACATGAACCAGGACCCGGCCCAGCAGCTCGCGCTGCTGCTGGACTCGCCGAACGTGAAGCACGTCGGCTCGGAGAAGGTCGACGGGGTCGACGCGCAGCACTACAAGGGCACGCTCACGGTCGCCGAGATGGTCGAGTCGAACGAGTCGCTCGACGTCCTCAGCGCCAAGGAGCGCAAGGACCTGCTCGCCGGCATCGAGAAGTCGGGCATCGAGGGCTACGACATCGAGGTCTGGGTCAACGAGGACGACTACCCGGTCAAGATGGACGTCGCGATGGACTCCCCGCAGGGCGACATCACGATGAGCGCGCGGTACAGCGACTACGGCGCCAAGGCGTCCGTCCAGGCGCCGCCGGCCGGTGACACCGTCGACCTGTTCGAGATGCTGGGCGACCTCGGCGGCGACGCCGGCGCCGGTGCGGACGACTCCGGGATCTGATCCCGCGGTCCGGCCCGCGAACCCGGTTCCGGGAATCCGTTTCCCGGAACCGGTTTACGGGCCTGTTCGACGGATTTGCCTGACGGTAATCCCGTCACGTACTCTTCGGAAGAAGCCAAAGACCGCTGGTCGTCGCCGTGCTCTCGCAAGAGGGTGAGGCGACCGAAGGATCCGCTGGAAGCGGACGACCCGCGTAGGTGACCGAGGAGAGTTCCCAGGATCCGTCCTGGTTGAGCTACGCCCCGTGCGCCCGCGCCGGGGCGTTTCGTTTTGTTCGGCCCCTTCTGAGCGGTCCTCATCACCCGGAAGGAGGCCGACGCTCATGGCAAGGCCCGACAAGGCTGCCGCGGTGGCCGAGCTGACGGAACAGTTCCGCAGCTCGAACGCCGCAGTGCTGACCGAGTACCGGGGTCTCACCGTGGCGCAGCTCAAGGAGCTGCGCCGTTCCCTCGGTGCGAACGCCCAGTACGCCGTGGTGAAGAACACGCTGACCAAGATCGCGGCCAACGAGGCCGGGATCAACACGCTGGACGACCTCTTCGCGGGTCCGACGGCGGTTGCCTTCGTCACCGGTGACCCGGTGGAGTCGGCGAAGGGTCTTCGTGACTTCGCCAAGGACAACCCGAACCTCGTCATCAAGGGCGGTGTCCTTGACGGCAAGGCGCTCAGCGCCGACGAGTTCAAGAAGCTCGCGGACCTCGAGTCCCGCGAGGTGCTGCTCGCCAAGGTGGCCGGTGGAATCAAGGCGTCGATGGCCAAGGCCGCGGCGACGTTCCAGGCCCCGCTGTCGGAGTTCGTCCGCACCGCGGACGCCCTTCGCGCCAAGCGTGAGGCCGAGCAGGGCGGTGCCGGTACGCCGGCTCCCGCCGAGGCCGACGCCGAGTAGTTCGGCGCCGCGTCGCGGCGGGCCCGTAAGCCCGCCGTTCACATTCATCCGGCACCTGCCGAAATTAGTGGAAGGACCGCCATCATGGCGAAGCTGTCCCAGGACGACCTGCTCGCGCAGTTCGAGAACCTGACCCTCATCGAGCTCTCCGACTTCGTCAAGGCGTTCGAGGAGAAGTTCGACGTCAAGGCCGCCGCCCCGGTCGCCGTCGCCGCCGCCGGTGGTGCCGCCGCCGCTGTCGAGGCCGAGGCCGAGCAGGACGAGTTCGACGTCATCCTCACGGGTGCCGGCGAGAAGAAGATCCAGGTCATCAAGGTCGTGCGTGAGCTCACCTCGCTGGGCCTCAAGGAGGCCAAGGACCTCGTGGACGGCGCCCCCAAGCCCGTCCTGGAGAAGGTCGCCAAGGAGGCCGCCGAGAAGGCTGCCGAGTCCCTCAAGGGCGCCGGCGCCTCCGTCGAGGTCAAGTGACCTCGTAGGATCCCGCTGACATCCGACTCGCGGAGCCGCGCAGGCGCCCGCGAGACGGGGAAACAGCGATCCGCACCGCGAGGTGCACAGCGTTGACGAGAAGGACGGTCCCCCGTACGGGTGGCCGTCCTTCTGCGTTGCCGCGAGGGGTTCCTTGCTCTTCGGCGGGCTGCGAGTATGGTGATCATCGCCGTGCCTTCCGTACGACCGGTGACGATCCGTACGGGACGGGGGGCCTTGACGAACCGCACGGAGCGCGCAATTCTCAGGACGCGTCGCCATATCGATCCGAATCCGAGGCATGGATCGGCGACGAAGAGGGCAGGATCGATGTGCGCCTACGGCGTGGGTCGATACGCAGTCGAGACAAGGTGTTGAGAACAACGAGGGTCTCGCAGAACCCGGCCTGGACATCAGTGTGCCAAGTGGCTACACTGACCCTTTGCGCTGCCTGTTAGCTGCTCCCTGCCCGTCACCAGGGGCACCCCCATGCATGACATCGTCGGCTGACCAGCCCTTTCCGGGCTTGTCCTCCGCTCTGTCCGGCTCGGGACCGGTACGCGCGTAGTGAGTCCGAGCCCTCGGAAGGACCCCCTCTTGGCCGCCTCGCGCAACGCCTCGACCACGAATACGAACAACGGCGCCAGCACCGCCCCGCTGCGCATCTCTTTTGCAAAAATCAAGGAGCCCCTCGAGGTTCCGAACCTCCTCGCGCTGCAGACCGAGAGCTTTGACTGGCTGCTCGGCAATGCCGTCTGGAGGGCTCGTGTCGAGGCTGCTCTGGAGAACGGGCAGGACGTCCCCAGGAAGTCCGGTCTGGAGGAGATCTTCGAGGAGATCTCCCCGATCGAGGACTTCTCCGGGTCGATGTCGCTGACTTTCCGCGACCACCGCTTCGAGCCTCCCAAGAACTCGATCGACGAGTGCAAGGAGCGCGACTTCACGTACGCGGCCCCGCTCTTCGTCACCGCCGAGTTCACCAACAACGAGACCGGCGAGATCAAGTCCCAGACGGTCTTCATGGGCGACTTCCCGCTCATGACCAACAAGGGCACCTTCGTCATCAACGGCACCGAGCGTGTCGTCGTGACCCAGCTCGTGCGCTCGCCGGGTGTCTACTTCGACTCCTCGATCGACAAGACGTCCGACAAGGACATCTTCTCCTCCAAGATCATCCCGTCCCGGGGTGCCTGGCTGGAGATGGAGATCGACAAGCGCGACATGGTCGGCGTCCGCATCGACCGCAAGCGCAAGCAGTCCGTGACCGTCCTGCTCAAGGCTCTCGGCTGGACGACCGAGCAGATCCTGGAGGAGTTCGGCGAGTACGAGTCGATGCGCGCCACCCTGGAGAAGGACCACACCCAGGGCCAGGACGACGCGCTGCTCGACATCTACCGCAAGCTGCGTCCGGGCGAGCCCCCGACCCGCGAGGCGGCCCAGACGCTGCTCGAGAACCTCTACTTCAACCCCAAGCGCTACGACCTCGCGAAGGTCGGCCGCTACAAGGTGAACAAGAAGCTCGGCGCGGAAGAGCCGCTGGACGCCGGTGTGCTCACCACCGACGACATCATCGCCACGATCAAGTACCTGGTGAAGCTGCACGCCGGTGAGACCGAGACGGTCGGCGAGAACGGCACGCAGATCATCGTCGAGACCGACGACATCGACCACTTCGGCAACCGCCGTCTGCGCAACGTGGGCGAGCTCATCCAGAACCAGGTCCGTACGGGTCTGGCGAGGATGGAGCGCGTCGTGCGCGAGCGCATGACGACGCAGGACGTCGAGGCGATCACGCCGCAGACGCTGATCAACATCCGGCCGGTCGTCGCCTCCATCAAGGAGTTCTTCGGCACCAGCCAGCTGTCGCAGTTCATGGACCAGAACAACCCGCTCTCGGGTCTCACCCACAAGCGCCGTCTGAACGCGCTCGGCCCGGGTGGTCTCTCGCGTGAGCGGGCCGGCTTCGAGGTCCGTGACGTGCACCCGTCCCACTACGGCCGCATGTGCCCGATCGAGACGCCCGAAGGCCCGAACATCGGTCTGATCGGCTCGCTCGCGTCGTACGGCCGGGTCAACCCGTTCGGCTTCATCGAGACGCCGTACCGCAAGGTCGTCGACGGCCAGGTCACCGACGAGGTCGACTACCTGACCGCCGACGAGGAAGACCGCTTCGTCATCGCCCAGGCCAACGCGACGCTCTCCGAGGACATGCGGTTCACCGAGCCGCGCGTCCTGGTCCGCCGTCGTGGCGGCGAGGTCGACTACATCCCCGGCGACGACGTCGACTACATGGACGTCTCGCCGCGCCAGATGGTGTCGGTCGCGACCGCGATGATCCCGTTCCTGGAGCACGACGACGCCAACCGTGCCCTCATGGGCGCGAACATGATGCGCCAGGCCGTCCCGCTGATCACGGCCGAGGCGCCGCTGGTCGGCACCGGCATGGAGTACCGCTGCGCGGTCGACGCGGGTGACGTCATCAAGGCGGAGAAGGAAGGTGTGGTCCAGGAGGTCTCCGCGGACTACATCACCGTCGCCAACGACGACGGCACGTACACCACGTACCGCATCGCCAAGTTCTCCCGCTCCAACCAGGGCACCTCCGTCAACCAGAAGGTCGTCGTCTCCGAGGGTGACCGGGTCGTCGAGAGCCAGGTGCTCGCCGACGGTCCCGCCACCGAGCAGGGCGAGATGGCGCTCGGCAAGAACCTCCTCGTGGCGTTCATGCCGTGGGAGGGCCACAACTACGAAGACGCGATCATCCTCAGCCAGCGGCTGGTGCAGGACGACGTCCTCTCCTCGATCCACATCGAGGAGCACGAGGTCGACGCCCGTGACACCAAGCTCGGCCCGGAGGAGATCACCCGGGACATCCCGAACGTCTCCGAGGAGGTCCTCGCGGACCTCGACGAGCGCGGCATCATCCGTATCGGTGCCGAGGTCACGGCCGGGGACATCCTCGTCGGCAAGGTCACGCCCAAGGGTGAGACCGAGCTGACGCCGGAGGAGCGCCTGCTGCGCGCGATCTTCGGTGAGAAGGCCCGTGAGGTCCGCGACACCTCGCTGAAGGTGCCGCACGGCGAGACCGGCAAGATCATCGGTGTCCGCGTCTTCGACCGCGAGGAGGGCGACGAGCTTCCTCCGGGCGTGAACCAGCTGGTCCGCGTCTACGTCGCCCAGAAGCGCAAGATCACCGACGGTGACAAGCTCGCCGGCCGTCACGGCAACAAGGGCGTCATCTCCAAGATCCTGCCGATCGAGGACATGCCGTTCCTGGAGGACGGCACCCCGGTCGACATCATCCTCAACCCCCTCGGCGTCCCGTCCCGGATGAACCCGGGACAGGTCCTGGAGATCCACCTCGGCTGGCTCGCCAGCCAGGGCTGGAAGGTCGAGGGCAGCGAGGACTGGATGGAGCGGCTGAAGGCCATCGGCGCCGACGAGGTCGCGCCCGGCACGAACGTCGCCACCCCGGTGTTCGACGGCGCCCGCGAGGACGAGATCTCCGGACTCTTCGAGTCCACGATCCCGAACCGCGACGGCGAGCGGATGGTCAAGGGCTCCGGCAAGGCGCACCTGTTCGACGGCCGCTCCGGTGAGCCGTTCCCCGAGCCGGTGTCCATCGGCTACATGTACATCCTCAAGCTCCACCACCTGGTCGACGACAAGCTCCACGCCCGGTCGACCGGTCCGTACTCCATGATCACCCAGCAGCCGCTGGGTGGTAAGGCCCAGTTCGGCGGCCAGCGCTTCGGTGAGATGGAGGTGTGGGCGCTGGAGGCGTACGGCGCCGCTTACGCCCTCCAGGAGCTGCTGACCATCAAGTCCGACGACGTGACCGGCCGCGTGAAGGTCTACGAGGCCATCGTCAAGGGCGAGAACATCCCCGAGCCCGGCATTCCCGAGTCCTTCAAGGTGCTCATCAAGGAAATGCAGTCGCTCTGCCTCAACGTGGAGGTGCTCTCCTCGGACGGCATGTCCATCGAGATGCGTGACACGGACGAGGACGTCTTCCGCGCGGCGGAGGAGCTCGGTATCGACCTGTCCCGGCGAGAGCCGAGCAGCGTCGAAGAGGTCTGACGGGTTCGCCGGCCGGATCCCGTATCCGGCCGGCTCTCCCAGGACCCGTCCAGACCATTGCTGAAGCGCCCCATATTTCTCGCTCACGCGAGGGGGCTCGAACCCCCGAAAGAGGGATTGACGACAAGTGCTCGACGTCAACTTCTTCGACGAGCTGCGGATCGGCCTCGCCACCGCGGACGACATCCGGACCTGGTCCCACGGCGAAGTGAAGAAGCCGGAGACCATCAACTACCGCACGCTCAAGCCCGAGAAGGACGGACTCTTCTGCGAGAAGATCTTCGGTCCGACCCGGGACTGGGAGTGCTACTGCGGCAAGTACAAGCGTGTCCGCTTCAAGGGCATCATCTGTGAGCGCTGTGGCGTCGAGGTCACGCGCGCCAAGGTGCGCCGTGAGCGGATGGGCCACATCGAGCTTGCCGCTCCCGTCACCCACATCTGGTACTTCAAGGGCGTTCCGTCCCGGCTGGGGTACCTGCTCGACCTCGCGCCGAAGGACCTCGAGAAGGTCATCTACTTCGCCGCGTACATGATCACGTTCGTGGACGAGGAGCGCCGTACGCGCGACCTGCCCTCGCTGGAGGCGCACGTCTCCGTCGAGCGCCAGCAGGTCGAGAACCGTCGCGACTCCGACCTCGAGGCCCGCGCCAAGAAGCTCGAGACCGACCTGGCCGAGCTGGAGGCCGAGGGCGCCAAGGCCGACGTGCGCCGCAAGGTGCGCGAAGGCGCCGAGCGTGAGATGAAGCAGCTGCGCGACCGCGCGCAGCGCGAGATCGACCGTCTCGACGAGGTGTGGAGCCGCTTCAAGAACCTCAAGGTCCAGGACCTGGAGGGCGACGAGCTGCTCTACCGCGAGCTGCGTGACCGCTTCGGCACGTACTTCGACGGCTCGATGGGCGCCGCGGCGCTCCAGAAGCGCCTGGAGTCCTTCGACCTGAACGAAGAGGCCGAGCGGCTCCGCGAGATCATCCGTACCGGCAAGGGCCAGAAGAAGACCCGTGCGCTCAAGCGCCTCAAGGTCGTCTCCGCGTTCCTGCAGACCAGCAACAGCCCCAAGGGCATGGTGCTGGACTGCGTGCCGGTGATCCCGCCGGACCTGCGTCCGATGGTGCAGCTGGACGGTGGCCGCTTCGCGACCTCCGACCTGAACGACCTGTACCGCCGCGTGATCAACCGCAACAACCGCCTCAAGCGTCTCCTTGACCTCGGTGCCCCCGAGATCATCGTGAACAACGAGAAGCGGATGCTCCAGGAGGCCGTCGACGCGCTGTTCGACAACGGCCGCCGCGGTCGCCCGGTCACCGGTCCCGGCAACCGGCCCCTGAAGTCCCTCAGCGACATGCTGAAGGGCAAGCAGGGCCGTTTCCGCCAGAACCTGCTCGGCAAGCGGGTCGACTACTCGGCCCGTTCCGTGATCGTCGTCGGACCGCAGCTCAAGCTGCACCAGTGCGGTCTGCCGAAGGCCATGGCGCTGGAGCTCTTCAAGCCGTTCGTGATGAAGCGCCTGGTGGACCTGAACCACGCGCAGAACATCAAGTCGGCCAAGCGCATGGTCGAGCGTGGCCGCACCGTCGTGTACGACGTCCTCGAAGAGGTCATCGCCGAGCACCCGGTGCTGCTGAACCGTGCCCCGACCCTGCACCGCCTCGGCATCCAGGCCTTCGAGCCGCAGCTCGTCGAGGGCAAGGCCATCCAGATCCACCCGCTCGTCTGCACCGCGTTCAACGCGGACTTCGACGGTGACCAGATGGCCGTGCACCTGCCGCTCTCCGCGGAGGCGCAGGCCGAGGCCCGCATCCTGATGCTGTCCTCGAACAACATCCTCAAGCCGGCCGACGGCCGTCCCGTCACCATGCCCACCCAGGACATGGTGCTCGGCCTCTTCTTCCTCACCACGGACGAGGAGGAGCGCGAGGTCCTGGGCGCGGGCCGGTCCTTCGGCTCCAGCGCCGAGGCCACGATGGCGTTCGACAACCGGGAGCTCTCGCTCCAGGCGAAGATCGACATCCGCTTCCCGGTCGGCACCATCCCGCCGCGCGGCTGGACCCCGCCGGTCGGCGAGGACGGCGAGACCAACGCCGAGTGGCAGCAGGGCGACCCGTTCCGGCTGCGTACGACCCTGGGCCGCGCGCTCTTCAACGAGCTGCTGCCCGAGGACTACCCGTTCGTCGACTACTCGGTCGGCAAGAAGCAGCTCTCCGAGATCGTCAACGACCTCGCCGAGCGCTACCCCAAGGTCATCGTGGCGGCGACGCTCGACAACCTGAAGGCGGCCGGCTTCTTCTGGGCGACCCGCTCCGGTGTCACCGTCGCCATCTCCGACGTCGTCGTGCCCGAGGCGAAGAAGGAGATCGTCCAGGGTTACGAGGCGCAGGACGAGAAGGTCCAGAAGCAGTACGAGCGCGGTCTGATCACCAAGGACGAGCGCACGCAGGAGCTCATCGCGATCTGGACCAAGGCGACCAACGAGGTCGCCGAGGCGATGAACGCGAACTTCCCGAAGACGAACCCCATCTTCATGATGGTGAACTCGGGTGCTCGCGGAAACATGATGCAGATGCGTCAGATCGCCGGTATGCGTGGTCTGGTGTCCAACGCCAAGAACGAGACGATTCCCCGTCCCATCAAGGCGTCCTTCCGTGAAGGCCTGTCCGTGCTGGAGTACTTCATCTCCACGCACGGTGCCCGTAAGGGTCTGGCCGACACCGCCCTGCGTACCGCCGACTCGGGTTACCTCACCCGTCGTCTGGTGGACGTCTCGCAGGACGTCATCATCCGCGAGGAGGACTGCGGCACCGACCGCGGCCTCAAGCTGCGGATCGCCGAGCGCGGCGCCGACGGTGTCCTGCGCAAGGCGGAGGACGTCGAGACGTCCGTGTACGCGCGGATGCTCGCCGAGGACGTCGTCGTGGACGGCAAGGTCATCGCGCCGGCCAACGTCGACCTGGGCGATGTCCTGATCGACGCGGTCGTGGCGGCCGGCGTGGAGGAGGTCAAGACCCGCTCGGTCCTGACCTGTGAGTCCGCGGTCGGCACCTGTGCCTTCTGCTACGGACGTTCGCTGGCCACCGGCAAGCTGGTCGACATCGGTGAGGCGGTCGGCATCATCGCCGCCCAGTCCATCGGTGAGCCCGGCACCCAGCTGACGATGCGTACCTTCCACACCGGTGGTGTGGCGGGCGACGACATCACGCAGGGTCTGCCGCGTGTCGTCGAGCTCTTCGAGGCCCGTACGCCCAAGGGTGTCGCGCCGATCTCCGAGGCCGCGGGCTCCGTCCGCATCGAGGAGACCGAGAAGACGAAGAAGCTCGTCGTCACCCCGGACGACGGAAGCGAGGAGACGCCGTTCCCGATCTCCAAGCGCGCCCGTCTGCTCGTGGGCGACGGTGACCGCGTCGAGGTGGGCCAGAAGCTCACCGTGGGTGCCACCAACCCGCACGACGTGCTGCGGATCCTCGGTCAGCGCGCGGTCCAGGTCCACCTGGTCGGCGAGGTCCAGAAGGTCTACAACTCGCAGGGTGTGTCGATCCACGACAAGCACATCGAGATCATCATCCGGCAGATGCTGCGCCGCGTGACGATCATCGAGTCCGGCGACGCGGAACTGCTGCCGGGCGAGCTCGTCGAGCGCTCGAAGTTCGAGACGGAGAACCGTCGCGTGGTCACGGAAGGCGGCCACCCGGCCTCCGGCCGTCCGCAGCTGATGGGTATCACCAAGGCCTCGCTGGCCACCGAGTCGTGGCTGTCGGCGGCGTCCTTCCAGGAGACGACCAGGGTCCTGACCGACGCGGCGATCAACGCCAAGTCGGACTCCCTGATCGGCCTCAAGGAGAACGTCATCATCGGAAAGCTCATCCCGGCGGGTACGGGTCTCTCCCGCTACCGCAACATCCGGGTGGAGCCGACCGAGGAGGCCAAGGCCGCGATGTACTCGGCCGTGGGTTACGACGACATCGACTACTCACCGTTCGGCACGGGCTCCGGCCAGGCCGTTCCGCTGGAGGACTACGACTACGGTCCGTACAACCAGTAAGTAGCGATACGAAGGGCGGCCACCCCCGTGGGGTGGCCGCCCTTCGGCGTTTCAGGACCGGCGTCCGGGACGCCGGTGAAGGGCGTGCAGCCGCGTGCGGCTGCTGGGGTGGGACGCCAGCAGGCGTGCCAAGAGGGCGGTCACGCCGCTCTGACCGTCAGCAGGGCTGTCGGACGGTCTGTATGCGAGAGCCCCGCTGAACAGGGCCGCCAGTTGGGGTGTGAGGCCCAGCCCACTCGCGTACCGGTCCGCCCTCAGTTCGGCGTTGCGGGCGAAGGCGGAGATCAGGAACGGCCCTGTCACCAGCAGCAGGACCATGCCGTTGGTGTGGATCGTCGCCAACAGGACGACTGCCACCAGCGTCAGCACGATTGCTTCCCCCGCAATTCGGGAACGCCGATGTACCAGCAGGACGCCTCGGAGAAGCAGCCGCCAGGCGAGCTTGCTGGGTAGCGAGTACCAGTGCGTGATCAGCGCCGCCCACGAGTGACCGCCGACGTGATGGCCTAGTTCGTGTGCCAGGACCGCCGCGAGCTGGCCGTCCGGAAGCCTTTCCACCGCATGGCGGGTGACGCTGACGATGTGCCCACCTGCCCTCGTGGCGTCAATGTCGGGGCTCTCCTCGACCCACAGCGTGTACGCGGAGGCATCGACGCCCGCGCGCGCGGCCACCTCCTGCCACAGCGGCCTTAGCCGGGCGAGTTCGCCGGGGGTCGGGTGGTGCAGGCCGAAGACCAGTCGTGCCAGGAGGTCTTCGGCCGGCCGCCAAAGCGTGAGGGCGCCGCCGACCGCCCAGAGGCCGAACCACGCCCAGGCGGGCACCGTGATCAGCTTCGCGAGTACGAACGAGAGTGCGAGCACGATCAGCACACTGAGGAGCACCTGAGGTATGTGCAGAGCGAGGTGTCCAACCGCGGCCAGGTCGATCCCGCGATGGCGGACGGTGATGTGAACCCGGCCCTGGTGGAGTTTCAGGGCATCGGGATCGCTCTCCCCCGCAGCGGTCGGGCGGGCGGCCCGTTCATGGTGTGGGGGGCCCGCCGGGCCGGGATACCGGGGTTCGGGATCGGTCACGGTCGGCTCCTCTCGATGGCCGTACTTGGCTCCATGCGCGCGTCGGGGCCGGGCTCGTCGGACGGGGCCGAGGCCGAACCAGTCAGGAGGCGGTTGATGGTCTCGACCACGTAGTTCTTCGGGCCTTCCAACTGGTGGCTCTCCAAGCCGTGGTCCGACAGGATCTTGTCCACCAGATTGAGCTGGTTGGTGATCAGTTCGCTCCGATCCGAGCGCAAATGTTCCACGACCAGGCCGGTGTCCTGCGGGTGCTGGACCAGATGGATGATCAGCGCGGCGAAGCCACCTTTCGCCAAGTGGTGCTCGTAGAAGGCGATCTTCTCCTCGGCGAGTCGTTGCTCGAACTCCTGCGCCTCGAGATCCCGGCGCAGCTTCTCCATCCGGACTCGGTGCTCCGGCGGAGCGGCGACGGCCTCGTGCCGGGCTGCGCGCAACCGATCGCTCTGTGACCGCTCACCTTCGTCCGTGCGCAGGCGGACGGTGCAGCCCACCCGGAGTCCTTCGTTCTCTGCGAGCGGCGGCGCGGTGTGTACGGCCCGCTGAACGGCCGCCTCGGCGTTCCCGACAGCGTCGATCTGATACATGCGGCTTGTCCGGCGCAGGAGTTGAGCCGCTCGGGGGCCGAGGAGGGAAGGTACGTCACGGACGCCGGAGACGATCACTTTGTCCGGTTCCAGGACCTGCCAGGTCAGATCGGCGACTGCCTCGAACTGGAACGCGTCCACCGCGCTGGGCAGAGAGAGTTCGAGGCTGAAGTGGTGAAGTGCCGTGTCCACTTCGTAGAGCGCAATGTAGTGCTTGCCCGCGGCGTCGCTTCTGCGCGGCCGGTGAGGGGGTGTGAACACCTCGTAGGTGGCCTGCGCGGTCACGAACACCAGCGCGTGGTCGACATGGGTTGTAGGCCGCCGCCTCGCGTAACCGAAGCGGGAGAGTTGTCGTACGGTGCGTACTGGGTCCTTGAGACCGGTCGGCCGGATGGCCGGTGGTGCGGGCTCGGGCGGCATGGGTAATTCCGTCATCGGATTCTCCTTCCAGGGCTCTCAGCGGGCTATGTACGGAACGGCTGTCAACAGCCGCCCTGCGACGGACGGGGGACGACCGCCGTCCACGCCCGGCATGGTCCGCAGTAGATGTCCGAGCCGTTGACGCTCGGACGGCTCCTGGGCCAGGTCCGCCAACAGCCGGGCGAGCACGGGCTCCGCTGCCGGGTCTTGTTCGGCGTGTCGCACCCAGCGGGCCATGACCGTCAGGGCCTGGTCGGTGTGCCGGTGGTCGTTGAGGGCCCGGCGC
This sequence comes from Streptomyces sp. NP-1717, assembly GCF_022695985.1. GTDB lineage: Bacteria > Actinomycetota > Actinomycetes > Streptomycetales > Streptomycetaceae > Streptomyces. Next base: position 20,234 of record NZ_JAAPBF010000075.1, read on the forward strand.
CAGAGCATGGTCAACTGGCTTGCCTGCGACACCGATTCGCTCTGAGCCTCGGCGTACCACTCCAGAACGAGCGGGAACGAGGTGGCGTCTTCGTCGTGCTGTTCGCACGCCAGGAGGAAGGCCCCGAGCAACGGGCCTCGCAGTGACTGGTCGTCCTGAACCAGGCTCGACAGCTCGGCGAGTACGGGCCCGCGGGCGGAGAGCAGGAGAAGCTGGATGGCCTCGACCAGTTCCAGCAACTCGTCGTTGAGCGGTTGCTCCTCGGGTTCCGTTGTGCGGTCTCTTGTGCGGCAGTACGCCCGCGTGGCGGTGATCAGCGCCTTAAGCGCATCTTTGGGAAGGACGGGTCCCAGCAACCCGTAAGCGCGGATCGCCGTCCACCGGAGATTCTCGTCCTCGCCCACGCACCAGTCATGCAGGATCTCCGGAATCGCCGGCGCCTTGAGGAGATGGGCGAGGGTGAGAGTGTTGGCGGCGGCCAGCCGGGCGGCGTAGCTCCGGCCCCGGGCCCATGGTTCGACGAGATGGGCCAGTCCCGACGACAGATCGGCCTTGGTGAGGACAGCAGCGGCGGCGGATGCTCTCGTGCGGACGAGAGGGCGTCCGTCGGTGGCGAGTTCGCGGAGCCACGTGACCAGCGCGGGGCGGGACGACGGGTAGAGCATCCAGGCCGTGTCCAGCAGACGGGTGGGCAGGGTGTCGTCCTTGAAGGTCGCCATGTACTGATCGACGGCGCCCCAGGCCGTTACCTCGGGTTCGTTGTAGCCGCGGGCGCGGGCCAGACCGAGGCGGGCGGCGCGGGAGCTTCCGAAGACCGGCACGCCCTGGGGGGTGTACGGGTTCTCGATCTCGTGCATCAGGCGGAACAGTCTGTCGGCCAATTCCGCCGCGAGGACGTACGGCGCCTGGTCGAAGACGCCCAGCGAGATCAGGAATGCCTTGTCCCGCAGGTGTTTGGAGTCGTCCGTGAACCAGGACTCGACCCGCGTCTGCGCGGACTCCGCCCCGTAGGAGGAGAGCCCCTCCTCCGTGGACTCGCCGGTGAGCACCGCGACAAGCTGCTCCGCGAAGTCGGCGGCCTCTCCCGGGGTGTGATCCTGGTCGAGGAAGCCGCGTACCGCCGCCAGGTCCCGGACCTGCTCCCAGCCCGACTCGCCCTGTTGCGCGCGGACATGCGCGGCCAGGACGTCGTCTTTGGAGGGCGGCTCCCAAGGTAGATGCGCCAGGTCACGCCGGATGGCCGACGAGGCCACGGTGATGACCAGATGACCGTCACTGCGGATCAGCCGCTCACGTATGGCGAAGAGATGGGTCTCCCGCAGCGGCCGGGTCCGGCTTACCGCCATGTCGGCCAGCAGATATCCGGAGGGCCCTCCGAGGTGACCGTGCACAGCCGCAGGTGACGTCGTGGGGTCGATGGACCGGATGTGCCCGGAACCCAACCGGTGCAGGAGCATCAGGGCGGCGGCGCGGCGGCCGGTGGACTCACCACCGGAGAGAACGAGGACGCGTTCGTCGCGCAGCCGCGCCAGTGCCTCGGCGAAAGGAGCGCCCTCCACGAAGGCGACGGCCATCCGGGCCAGCGAGGCCGCCGGGATCTCGCCGGACATTGCGGGCGTCTCCAGGTCCCCGCCGATCCGGATATTAAGGTCGCCGTATACGTCACCGCCGGTAACGCCGTACTGACTGCCGTCGACGAGGTTCCCGGCGAGATTGCGCGGGCTGTGCTCGATGAGATCGCGTCGGGCTGCCCAAGCCGGCGGTCGCTGCTCGGGTGCTGCGTCCGCCCTCTCCGCGTTTTCTCCCTTCTCCTCTTCGGCTCCGGACGGCTTCTCGTGGTCGGGTGTCTTGTCGGGATCGGGCTGGCTCACGACTGGTCCTTCGCGGTCCGCTGGTCGAAGGAGAAGCTGAGACCACCGTGATTGTTGCCGCCGGCGACGCCGTACTGGTCGCCTGTGATGTGCGTGGCACCCGGAGTGTGCGATGCGGCCGGTTCCCCCGCTGTGGCGCCTACGCTCTCACCGGCCACGTCGTGCAACGACGTCCGTGCCTCGTCTTCCTTCTCCGTGCCGGACACGGGCGCCGTACCGTGCAGCCATGCGGAGAGGCGGCCGTTCTTGCTCTCGGGTGCGATGTGGTGGAAGTCCTCGGGCCGGATGCCGGGGTGGCCGTGTCGCACGATTCCTTGATGTACGGAGTCGGACACGCAGAGCGCGAAGTCGTCGGGGCGCTCCCGCAGGGCGTCCCTCAACAGTTGCGCGTCGAGCAGGCGGCAAGCGTGGTTGAGGTCGGAGCCCACCCATCCGTCGTGGGCGTCGATGGCGACGTACCCGGTTGCGAGGACGGCGCGCAGCCGGATCTGCGCGCTGCTGGAGGCCATACGGTTGGTCTTGCGCAGTTGGACCGGTACCTCGGTGAGCAGGGTGCGCAGCAGAACGCTCACCGGGGCGTTGGCGTCGATCAGTTCCATCACCGAGTCGCCACGGTCGGCGCGCAGTCGCCGGGCGGAGTCGATGCCAGCGGCGTCCAGCGTCTGATCGGCGATGTCGTAGAGCATGCGGCGCAGGAACGACTGCTCGATGTCGTCGCGGTCGCTGTAGCGCTCGATGTCGAGCAGGAGAATCGTGCGGTTCACAGGGGTGTTCATGGTCGCCTCTCGGTCGGTTTGCCGAACGACGGCAGACTGACCGGAACCGGGCGGGAGCGGTGAGTGCGTATGACTCTGATGAAGTGTGACCGTGTGCACAGACGCGGCCGAGACCTCAGCCGTTTCCGCCCACCCGGCGCAGCACGTCCGGCCGCAGGATGGTGAGAGTGCGCCGACCGGTCACGATGACTTTGCGCTCACGTAGTTCTTTGAATAGGCGCTGCACCATCTCGCGCGAGGCGCCGATGGAACCCGCGAGTTCCACCTTGCTCAGCGGTACGGCCAGTTCGATGCCTTCCGGGATGGGGCGCCCGTGAGTCCTGGCCAGCTCCAGCAGCAGCGCGGCAAGACGCTCACGCACGGTGAGCGAGGCGAACTCCAGGCGTCGCCGGTCACCGGCTCGGCTGCGATCGCTGGCGAGGCCGAGAAGTTTCAGCATGGCCTCCGGGTAGGCGGACAGATACTCCCGGAACCCATCGTGGTCGATCACGGCCGCACGGACCGGTTCGAGCGCGGTGACCGTGGCGGAGCGGGGCCTTCCTGTGAGGGCGGCCGACTCGCCGATGATGTCTCCGGGGCCGCGGAGGGCCAGGAGCATCACGTAGCCGTTGGGCGCGGTGGCGGTGACCTTGGTCCAGCCTTGCAGGACCAGCAGGATGTGGGCCGAAGGCTCGTACTCGCGCAGCAGTTCCCCACGCGGCGCGAACCGCATCTCGCGCCCCAGGGTGAGCAGTGCCTCACGTTCGGTGGCTTCGAGTCGTGCCAGGTAAGGGACTCGGTCGTCGAGGCCGTCGTCGCCGGGGGTCGGCACCCTTACCATGGCGCCTCCCGTCCCTCGTCCCAGTCTCAGGGATCAACGTACTGAAGTGGGCATCCGTCAGGGCGGGAACCGACGAGAGCGCCCTGTTGACAGGCGTTGCAGGGCTGTGAAGTCGGTGCCGTCCGGGCCCGTCGGCATTTGTTTTGACCGGAGTCGATGAGGTAGGTACGCTCAGACCTTGTGCCTGGGGTGTGCCTGGGCTCCTGTGCGTGTCCTCAACCGCATGGCGAGTTCGGACAAAGGCCACCGCGATCTGCGCTTTCCTCGCCGCCGGCGGGGGCTCGCAGTATTCGACACACCCGACCGCGTGGGTCGGCAAATGTTCCAGGTTAGTTTTACCGACGGCACACAGAAACCGGAGAAGTAGTGCCTACGATCCAGCAGCTGGTCCGGAAGGGCCGGCAGGACAAGGTCGAGAAGAACAAGACGCCCGCCCTTGAGGGTTCCCCTCAGCGCCGCGGCGTCTGCACGCGTGTGTTCACGACCACCCCGAAGAAGCCCAACTCCGCCCTGCGGAAGGTCGCGCGTGTGCGTCTGACCTCCGGCATCGAGGTCACGGCTTACATTCCGGGTGAGGGACACAACCTGCAGGAGCACTCCATCGTGCTCGTGCGTGGTGGCCGTGTGAAGGACCTGCCGGGTGTTCGTTACAAGATCATCCGCGGCTCCCTTGACACCCAGGGTGTCAAGAACCGCAAGCAGGCCCGCAGCCGCTACGGCGCCAAGAAGGAGAAGTAAACAATGCCTCGTAAGGGCCCTGCCCCGAAGCGCCCGGTCATCATCGACCCGGTCTACGGTTCTCCTCTTGTCACGTCGCTGATCAACAAGCTTCTGCTCAACGGCAAGCGTTCCACCGCCGAGCGGATCGTCTACGGCGCCATGGAAGGCCTCCGCGAGAAGACCGGCAACGACCCGGTCATCACGCTGAAGCGCGCGCTCGAGAACGTCAAGCCGTCTCTCGAGGTCAAGTCCCGCCGCGTCGGCGGCGCCACCTACCAGGTGCCGATCGAGGTCAAGCCCGGTCGCGCCTCCACCCTCGCGCTGCGCTGGCTGGTCGGTTACTCCCGCGCCCGTCGCGAGAAGACCATGACCGAGCGCCTCATGAACGAACTGCTCGACGCCTCCAACGGCCTCGGCGCTTCGGTCAAGAAGCGTGAGGACACGCACAAGATGGCCGAGTCCAACAAGGCCTTCGCGCACTACCGCTGGTAGTCAGCGCCCACATCGAGACCGAGAGAAGATTGAGCCTTATGGCCACCACTTCGCTTGACCTGGCCAAGGTCCGCAACATCGGGATCATGGCCCACATCGACGCGGGCAAGACGACCACCACCGAGCGGATCCTGTTCTACACCGGTGTGAGCTACAAGATCGGTGAGGTCCACGACGGCGCTGCCACGATGGACTGGATGGAGCAGGAGCAGGAGCGCGGCATCACGATCACGTCTGCCGCGACGACCTGTCACTGGCCGCTCGACGATGTCGATCACACGATCAACATCATCGACACCCCGGGTCACGTCGACTTCACCGTCGAGGTGGAGCGTTCGCTCCGCGTCCTCGACGGCGCTGTCACCGTGTTCGACGGTGTGGCTGGCGTCGAGCCGCAGTCCGAGACCGTCTGGCGTCAGGCGGACCGTTACGGCGTGCCGCGTATCTGCTTCGTCAACAAGCTCGACCGGACCGGCGCGGAGTTCCACCGCTGCGTCGACATGATCTCGGACCGCCTCGGCGCGGTCCCGATCGTCATGCAGCTTCCGATCGGTGCCGAGATGGACTTCAAGGGCGTCGTCGACCTCGTGTCGATGAAGGCCTTCGTCTGGTCCGCCGAGGCCACCAAGGGCGAGATGTACGACGTCGTCGACATCCCGGACACGCACACCGAGGCCGCCGAGGAATGGCGCGGCAAGCTCCTCGAGGTCGTGTCCGAGAACGACGACGAGATGATGGAGCTGTACCTGGAGGGCGAAGAGCCCACCGAGGAGCAGCTGCACGCGGCGATCCGCCGTATCACGCTCGCCTCCAGGGGTGCGGCCGACTCCGTCACCGTCACGCCCGTCTTCTGCGGAACCGCGTTCAAGAACAAGGGCGTTCAGCCCCTGCTCGACGCGGTCGTGCGCTACCTGCCTTCCCCCCTCGACGTCGACGCCATCGAAGGCCACGACGTCAAGGACCCGGAGAAGGTCATCAAGCGCAAGCCGTCCGACGACGAGCCGTTCTCCGGCCTCGCGTTCAAGATCGCGAGCGACCCGCACCTGGGCAAGCTCACCTTCGTCCGGATCTACTCCGGTCGCCTCACGGCCGGCACCGCGGTGCTGAACTCCGTGAAGGGCAAGAAGGAGCGCATCGGCAAGATCTACCGTATGCACGCGAACAAGCGTGAGGAGATCGAGTCGGTGGGCGCCGGCGACATCGTCGCCGTCATGGGCCTGAAGCAGACCACCACCGGTGAGACGCTGAGCGACGACAAGAACCCGGTGATCCTGGAGTCCATGGACTTCCCGGCGCCGGTCATCCAGGTCGCGATCGAGCCCAAGTCCAAGGGCGACCAGGAGAAGCTGGGTGTCGCCATCCAGCGGCTCTCGGAGGAGGACCCCTCCTTCCAGGTTCACTCGGACGAGGAGACCGGCCAGACCATCATCGGTGGTATGGGCGAGCTTCACCTCGAGGTGCTTGTCGACCGCATGAAGCGCGAGTTCCGCGTGGAGGCGAATGTCGGTAAGCCGCAGGTCGCCTACCGTGAGACGATCCGCAAGGCCGTCGAGCGTATCGACTACACGCACAAGAAGCAGACCGGTGGTACCGGCCAGTTCGCGAAGGTGCAGATCGCGTTGGAGCCCATCGAGGGCGGCGACGCGACCTACGAGTTCGTGAACAAGGTGACCGGTGGCCGTATCCCCCGTGAGTACATCCCCTCGGTGGACTCGGGTGCCCAGGAGGCCATGCAGTTCGGCATCCTGGCCGGCTACGAGATGGTGGGCGTCCGCGTCACCCTTCTCGACGGTGGCTACCACGAGGTCGACTCCTCGGAACTCGCCTTCAAGATCGCCGGTTCGCAGGCGTTCAAGGAGGGTGCCCGCAAGGCGTCGCCCGTCCTGCTCGAACCGATGATGGCCGTCGAGGTCACCACGCCCGAGGACTACATGGGCGATGTCATCGGCGACCTCAACTCCCGCCGTGGCCAGATCCAGGCCATGGAGGAGCGCAGCGGCGCTCGCGTCGTGAAGGGCCTCGTGCCCCTCTCGGAGATGTTCGGCTACGTCGGAGACCTCCGCAGCAAGACGTCGGGTCGCGCAAGCTACTCGATGCAGTTCGACTCCTACGCCGAGGTTCCCCGGAACGTCGCCGAGGAGATCATCGCGAAGGCCAAGGGCGAGTAGCTCGTCCCGAGCACGCTTTAGGCTTGTCACCGGCAAGCCCTGGGGTACCGGGGCACCGCGTACGGGAGACCGTGCGGGGTGCCCGGTGTCCCGGGCCCCGGCATTCCAGCAAAGATCACCTGGCGCCGATGAGTAAGGCGTACAGAACCACTCCAGGAGGACCACAGTGGCGAAGGCGAAGTTCGAGCGGACTAAGCCGCACGTCAACATCGGCACCATCGGTCACATCGACCACGGTAAGACGACCCTCACGGCCGCCATTACCAAGGTGCTGCATGACGCGTACCCGGACCTGAACGAGGCCTCGGCCTTCGACCAGATCGACAAGGCTCCTGAGGAGCGCCAGCGCGGTATCACCATCTCCATCGCGCACGTCGAGTACCAGACGGAGTCGCGTCACTACGCGCACGTCGACTGCCCCGGTCACGCGGACTACATCAAGAACATGATCACGGGTGCGGCGCAGATGGACGGCGCCATCCTCGTGGTCGCGGCCACCGACGGCCCGATGCCGCAGACCAAGGAGCACGTGCTCCTGGCCCGCCAGGTCGGCGTGCCGTACATCGTTGTCGCGCTGAACAAGGCCGACATGGTGGACGACGAGGAGATCCTGGAGCTCGTCGAGCTCGAGGTGCGTGAGCTCCTCTCCGAGTACGAGTTCCCGGGCGACGACCTGCCGGTCGTCAAGGTCTCGGCGCTCAAGGCGCTCGAAGGCGACAAGGAGTGGGGCCAGACCGTCCTCGACCTGATGAAGGCCGTCGACGAGTCGATCCCGCAGCCCGAGCGTGACGTCGAGAAGCCGTTCCTCATGCCCATCGAGGACGTCTTCACGATCACCGGTCGTGGCACCGTCGTCACCGGTCGTATCGAGCGTGGTGTGCTCAAGGTCAACGAGACCGTCGACATCGTCGGTATCAAGACCGAGAAGACCACCACCACGGTCACCGGCATCGAGATGTTCCGCAAGCTGCTCGACGAGGGCCAGGCCGGTGAGAACGTCGGTCTGCTCCTCCGTGGCATCAAGCGCGAGGACGTCGAGCGCGGCCAGGTCATCATCAAGCCCGGTTCGGTCACGCCGCACACCGAGTTCGAGGCCCAGGCCTACATCCTGTCGAAGGACGAGGGTGGTCGTCACACCCCCTTCTTCAACAACTACCGCCCGCAGTTCTACTTCCGTACGACTGACGTGACCGGCGTCGTGACCCTCCCCGAGGGCACCGAGATGGTCATGCCGGGCGACAACACCCTCATGACGGTCTCGCTGATCCAGCCGGTCGCCATGGAGGAGGGCCTGAAGTTCGCCATCCGTGAGGGTGGCCGGACCGTGGGCGCCGGCCAGGTCACCAAGATCAGCAAGTAATTGCCGATCAGGCGGTACGTCGTTCCGACGGCTGACCGTCCGACCTGGTAGCTCCGACACGAGCAACCAAGAAGTGGGCCCCGCACCGAAGTTGGTGCGGGGCCCACTTCCGTCCTCAGTGCTGGAGTGACGGTGTCCCGAGCGCGGCCGGCCGAGGGGCGCGCGTGGCGCTGCGGTAGGTGGAGACGCCCAGGGCCAGCAGCCAGTAGCTCAGGATGGCGCCCATCGAGGCCGTCGTACCCCAGCCGTTGGCCGCGTAGAAGTCGGCCGGGTCGTTGCCGAAGAACAGGGACGGGACGAAGGCCAGGCTGAGCGCCGCGAGGACGTAACCCGAGCGGGCGGTCCAGCGGGGGAGCAGGCCCGTGCGGGAGATCGTGAAGGCCAGGGAGGCGACGAACATCGCCAGCAGTACGCGGCCGATCGTGCCGTACAGGATGTACGTCCCCGAGACCGCGATCGTCGGGTCGATCCTCTCAGCGGACCGGATGACCTCGCCCGCCTCCAGGCCGTGGGAGACCAGCGTGACGATCGCGTACGCCAGCCCGGAGGCGAAGGCGAGGGTGCCCGCCCACTCGTACTCGGGGCGGACCCGCTTGACGAGTTCACGGAACGCCGTCGCGAAGGCGATCAGGAACGCCAGGGCGAAGATGCCGATCAGAAGGCGGGCGAGGACGTTGCCGTCCGGCGGCGGGCCCGAGTAGACGAAGTACAGGGGTACTTCGAGGATGAGCGCGCCCGCGGTCGACAGCGCGGCGATGCCGGCGAAGCGCCGGGCGAGGATCTCGTTCATGTGTGTTCCCCCAGGGTTGTGTTCGGGCTTCGGGTTTCGGGCTTCGGGATCAGGTCCGGTCCGTGCCGCTGATGTCCGACAGCTCGAATTCTTCGCGATGGGCCGGTTTCCGTCGCTGGGGCTGAGGACCCGATCGGGGTGTCGCCGGCAACACCCCCGGTCAGGCACCGGAGCCCTCCCCGTTAATCGATGGCTCGTCTTCCGTCGCGCTTCTAGGGTTGCCGGGCAAGCGAGTCACGGGGCCACGGGGGAGTGGGCATGCGTACGGCGTATCCGAGGACCGCCCATGTGCCGTGGTCGCCGGGCGTCACCTCGGACGATGTGCGGGTCAGGGAGCTGGGCGGGCTGCGGGGGCGGGAAGTCGTCGTCACCGAGAAGATGGACGGGGAGAACACCACCCTGTACCGCGACGGGCTGCACGCCCGGTCGCTGGATTCCGGGCATCATCCGTCGCGGGCCTGGGTCAAGGCGTTGCAGGGGCGGATCGGGGGGCTGATCCCGGACGGGACGCGGGTGTGCGGGGAGAACATGTACGCGCGGCACTCGATCCCGTACGAGGATCTGGAGAGCTGGTTCTACGGGTTCTCCGTGTGGGACGGCGAGTGGTGTCTCGGCTGGGACGAGACCGTGCGGGTGCTGCGACGGCTGGGGATCCCGGCGCCGCCGGTGCTGTGGCGGGGCGTCTTCGACGAACGGGCCCTGCGCGCACTGAAGTTGGACCCCGCGCGGCAGGAGGGGTACGTCGTACGGACCGTGGAGGGCTTCGGACGCGAGGAGTTCGGGCGCCGGCTCGCCAAGTGGGTGCGGCCGAACCACGTACGGACCGATACGCACTGGATGCACGCCGCCGTCGTGGAGAACGGGCGGGGGCC
>NZ_JAAPBF010000076.1 GCF_022695985.1 Streptomyces sp. NP-1717
CCTGGTCTTCGCCGGTGAGATGGGCGCCCTCGTCGACGGTCCCGAACCCGGCCTCGACGGCGACGCCTTCGACGCCTACTGCGACCACCTGCTGGTACGCGAGGCCGGGACCGGCGAGGTCGTCGGGACGTACCGGCTGCTGCCGCCCGACCGCGCCCGGGTCGCCGGACGGCTCTACTCCGAGAGCGAGTTCGACCTCCAGCGGCTCGACCACATACGCGACGACCTCGTGGAGGTCGGCCGCTCCTGCGTCCACCCCCTGCACCGCAACGGCGCCGTCATCGCACTCATATGGGCCGGGCTCGCCCGCTACATGACCCGCACCGGCCACAACTGGATGGCCGGCTGCTGCTCCCTCCCGCTGAGCGACGGCGGCTCCCTCGCCTCGGCGACCTGGAACACCGTCAAGGACCGCAACCTCGCGCCGCAGGAGTACTGGGTCACCCCCCACCGGCTCTGGACCCCGGACAGCGCCACCGTCCCGGCCGCACGCGCCGAACTGCCCGCGCTGCTCCGCGGCTATCTGCGGCTCGGCGCCTGGGTCTGCGGCGCGCCCGCGCACGACCCGGAGTTCGGGGTCGCCGACCTGTACGTCCTGCTCTCGCTGCGCCGCACCAACCCCCGCTATCTGCGGCACTTCCTCTCGCTCGCCCCGGCACGATGAGCGCCTGGCTGCCCGTCGCGCCCTGCACCCCGCAGCTCTGCGCGCCCCGGCCGGACGCCCTGCGCCGGGGCACGGTCGCCGCGTCCGTACGGCTGCTGGCCGGTCTCGGAGTCGTCATCCTCGGGATCCTGCTCGTCCCGCCGGTCGCCCTGCTCGGCGCCGGCCGGCGCGACCGCCTGACCAGAGGGTGGACGCGTACGGTGATCCGGGCCTTCGGGCTGCGCATCCGGACCGACGGCCCGTCCCCCACGCCGTTGCCCGACAGGCCGGCGCCCGACGGGCAGGTGTCCGACACGTCGTTGCCCGACGCGCCCGGCGGGGTGCTCGTCGTCGCCAACCACATCTCCTGGCTGGACATCCCGCTCGTCGCGACCCTGTTCCCGGGGCGGGTGCTGGCCAAGAGCGACATCCGGCGCTGGCCCGTCCTCGGCACCGTCGCCGCGCGCGGCGGCACGCTCTTCGTGGAGCGCGACCGGCTCCGCGCGCTGCCCGACACCGTACGGGACGTGGCGGACGCCCTGCGCGCGGGATCCCGCGTGATCGTCTTCCCCGAAGGCAGTACCTGGTGCGGCAGGGACCAGGGACGCTTCACCGCGGCCATGTTCCAGGCCGCGCTGGACGCGGGCGCGCCCGTCCGCCCCGTACGGATCGGCTACCGTCCGCTGGGTCCCGCCGCCTTCGTCGGCGACGATCCGCTCGCCGTCTCACTGTGGCGGATCGTGCTGGCCCGCGGGCTCACGGCGGAGATCGAGGTACTTCCCCCGATCCCCGCCGCGCACCACGCGGACCGCCGCTCGCTGGCCCGTGCCGCTCAGACCGCCGTCGCCAGGGACAGCGCGAACCGCCCGGCCTCGTCGGTCCACCAGTTCGTCAACTTCATACCCGCACCGGTCAGTTCGGTGCGGACACGCTCCTGAGTGAACTTCGCCGACACTTCCGTCCGCAGCTCCTCACCCGCCTCGAAAGTGACGACCAGATCCAGCTCGGGAATCTTCACGGTGAGGTCCCGGCGCGCCCTCAGCCGCATCTCGATCCACTGCTGTTCGCGGTCCCAGCGCGCCACATGGTCGAAGTCCGCCGGGTCGAAGTCGGCGCCCAGCTCGCGGTCGACGACGGCCAGGACGTTCTTGTTGAAGGCGGCCGTCACACCTGACGCGTCGTCATAGGCCCTGACCAGTACCGACTCGTCCTTGACCAGGTCCGTCCCGAGGAGCAGCGCGTCACCGGGCGCGAGCAGCGCGCGCACGGCCGTGAGGAACTCCGCGCGCTCGTCGGGGAGCAGATTGCCGATCGTGCCGCCGAGGAACGCGATCAGCAGCGGCCCCGGCATCGCCGGCAGCTCCATGTCCTTGGTGAAGTCGGCGATCAGCGCGTGCACCTGGAGGTCCGGCCGCTCGGCGAGCAGCGCGTCGGCCGCGCCGGTGAGCGCGCTCTCGCTCACGTCCACCGGTACGTAACCGCGCAGCAGCGGCAGCGCGTCGAGCAGGTGCCGGGTCTTCTCCGAGGAACCGGAGCCCAGTTCGACCAGGGTGCGGGCCCCCGTCGCCACGGCGATCTCCGGCGCGCGGGCGAGCAGGATCTCCCGCTCGGCGCGGGTCGGGTAGTACTCGTCGAGCCCGGTGATCTCCTCGAAGAGCTCACTGCCCCTGGCGTCGTAGAACCACTTGGGCGGCAGGGACTTGGGGCTTCGGGTCAGCCCCCGCAGCACATCGGCGCGCAGCGCGGCGTCGGTGGCGTCCTCGGGCAGGGTGCGGGTCAGCAGGTACGGGCTCACGCGGGTGGCTCCTTGAGGGGGGTGAGCAGGACGTCGGTGCGGGTCGCCGCCAGCAGTGTGTGGTCGGGGACCTCGCACCAGCGCGGATCGTCGTCGTACGGTTCCGAGGCGACGACGGTGCCCCGGCCCGGCTCGGTGAGATACCAGAGCGTGTCGCCCCAGGCGGTCGCGGTGATCGTCGCACCGTCCGTGAGCAGCAGGTTCAGCCGGGAATCGGGGGCCGCCCCGGCCACCTCCAGGACCGTGTCGGACAGGGCCTGGCCCATTCCGTCACCGTCCCGCAGCCGGTGCAGCACCAGCGCCCACACGAGCGCCGAGTCGGTGCGGGCGTCCAGCGACAGCAGCTCGGCGGAAGAGAGGGTGGCGGCCAGTGGCGCCAGGCTCGACGGCCAGCCGCGCACGGCGCCGTTGTGGCTGAAGAGCCACGGCCCGGACGCGAACGGCGCCGCCGCGGCCTCACCGTCCGAGCCCGACTCGGTGGCGTCCCGCACGGCCGCGAGCACCGCACCACTGCGGACCGCCCTGGCCAGGTCGACCACGCTCTGATCGCCCCAGATGGGCCCGGTACGGCGGTAGCGCGCGGGCACCGGGTCGCCGTCCGCGTACCAGCCGACCCCGAAACCATCGGCGTTGACCGTCCCGTACCGCTGCCTGCGCGGCTCCCAGGACTGCCGGTACAGCGCGTACTCGGGGCTGATCAGCACCTCGCGGAGCGACAACGGCACTCCCACATAAGCGATATGACGGCACATCACACATCTCCCGCGGTGCGCGCGGTACGGAAACCGGCGAAGATCTGCCGGCGCACCGGCAGGTCCCAGTTGCGGAAGGTGCCGCGGCACGCCACCTGGTCCACGGCGAACGAGCCACCGCGCAGCACCTTGTGCGCACCGCCGAAGAACACCTCGGAGTACTCCCGGTAGGGGAAGGCGGCGAAGCCGGGGTACGGCAGGAAGTCGCTCGACGTCCACTCCCACACGTCGCCGATCAACTGCCGTACGCCCAGCGGCGACGCGCCTCGCGGATAGCTGCCCGCGGGCGCCGGCCGCAGATGGCGCTGGCCGAGGTTGGCGTGCTCGGGCGTCGGGTCCTCGTCGCCCCACGGATGGCGCCGGGAGCGGCCGGTGGCCGGGTCGTGCCGGGCCGCCTTCTCCCACTCCTCCTCCGTCGGCAGCCGCCGCCCGGCCCAGCGCGCGTACGCGTCCGCCTCGTACCAGCTGACATGCAGCACCGGCTCGTCGGAGGGGACGGGCTCGACCACCCCGAACCGCCGTCGCAGCCACTGCCCGGCCTCGCGCCGCCAGAACAGCGGTGCGGTGACGGAGTGTTCCCGGATCTGCGCCCAGCCCTCCGGGGCCCACCAGCGCTCCCGCGTGTAACCGCCGTCCTCGATGAAGCGCAGATAGTCGCCGTTGGTCACCGGCACCGTGTCCAGGTGGAACGCGGGCACGAGCCGGTGGTGCGCGGGCCGCTCGTTGTCCAGGGCCCACGGTTCGGCCGAGGTGCCCATCGTGAACTGCCCGGCCGGCACGAGCACTTCACCCGGCAGCTCCGCCACGTCGGCCGGATCGGGGGCAGGCGGCTCGGGCGCCGTGAGCGCGGCGGGGCCCCGCCGCAGCTGATGGGTGATCAGCATCGTCTCGTCGTGCTGCTGTTCGTGCTGCGCGATCATGCCGAAGGCGAATCCGGCGTCCAGCAGCGGACCGCCCCGCAGCGCGCTGCTGCCGAGGATGTCCATGACCCGGCCCCGGACGTCGGAGGCGTACGCGCGCGCCTCCGCCGGGGCGAGCAGCGGAAGCGTCGGACGCAGCGCCCTGGGATGCTCGAACGCGTCGTACACGGAGTCGATCTCCGGCCGGACGGCCGCACGGCCGCCGACGTTGCGGAGCAGCCACTGCTCCTCCTGATTGCCGATATGGGCCAGGTCCCAGACCAGCGGTGACATCAACGGCGAGTGCTGCGCGGTCAGTTCGGGCTCGTCCACGCAGGAGGTCAGCAGCGCGGTGCGGTCACGGGCGGTGGTCAGCGCGTCGACGGCCCGCCGTCGCAGCGCCTCCACGTCCTCGCCGCCCGGTATCCCGTCGGCGGACCCGCCGGTCGTCCTGTCCGCGGTCTCGGCCGGTGTCCCGGCGTGCTCGGTCATGTGCGGAGCTCCTTCCCGGTCACGGGAACGTCCATGTCGTCGGCGGGGCAGCGGCCCGGCACGACGTACCGCTCGTTGAAGGCCGCGACGGCCTCCCGTACGGCCTCGGTGGCACCCGTACGGGGCAGCGCCTCCTGCGCGGCGGCGAAACACTCCACCGCCGCCGCGTGCAGCTCGGGATCGGTGAGCCCGTCCCTGGCCGCCGTGATCCAGAGCGGATTGCCCGGCGCGGGCAGGGGGCCGGCCGTCTCGGCGAGCGATTTGACGGTGCGGTACACCGTCTCGGCGGCCTCGGCGTCGTCGAAGAGGGCGGTGGTCACCGCCAGTGGCACCATCCAGCCGTCGTCCCCCCGCTGGGCGTCGATCATCCGCAGCTCCAGATGGCCGCGCGGACGCACCGGGGGGAACAGGGTGGTGATGTGGTAGTCGAGATCGGCGCGCACCGGCGGGCGCGGCAGGCCCGACCGGATCCAGTCACGGAAGGTCAGCCCCTCGGGGACGTCCCAGGGGCCGTCCGCCGTCCGCACGCACATCACCGGCGCGTCCAGGGCGTACGCCGCCCAGGCGCGGCGCGGCTCCCGCCGCGTGTCGGGCGATTTGGTACGCGCCGGGTCCAGGTCCGTCCACAGCGCCTGCCGGGTGGAGCGCCAGCCGGTGGCCCGGCAGGCCTGGACGGGTGAATTGGCGAAGGCGGCCACCAGCACCGCGCCCAGCAGATGGGCGAGCTGCCAGCGCCTGCCGTAGCCGAGCGGGCCCGGCTCCTCGGTACCCGCGTCGAGGCAGACCTGGATGGAGGCGGAGGAACGCATCATGGCGCGGCCCGAGGGGCCGATCCGGTCGAGGTAGGTCTCCATCGCGTCGTACCGGGGCTCCTGGAGGAGCCTGCCCGGTGAGTGCCACGGATCCTGTCCGAGGCCGGTGAGCGTGAGACCGGCCGTACGCAGTTCGCGGCGTACGGCGGCGAGGTCCGCCGCGGTGGAGTCGACACACTCCATCAGGGAGGCCGCGGGCGCCGAGCTGAGCTCCAGCTGGCCACCCGGTTCGAACGTCAGCGCCGATCGCAGGGGGAGGTCCCGCAGGCCACCGAAGGCCTTGTCGAGACGCGCGGTCCGAACGGGGAGTTCGGGGTCGTACAGATCGTGAACGAGCCATTCCAGTTCAACACCGACGACGCGGGGCGGCCCTGTCTTGAAACATATGCCGCGCAGCAGCGCCTCGGCGTCATCCTCGTTGAGAGACGGGCCCTCAGCTGCGAATTCGTCCGACGACATGGTCGGATCCTCCTGTCGAAGACCGTGACCGGACCCCGTCCCCGGGGGCCGGGGCGGAGCGCTTCGTCCAACCTAAGGCCACTCCCGCCGCTCCGCACAAGAGTGCCCCTGCGGGGGGAAAACATGGTTGCTCCGGGCGCGTTTCCTGACGGACGATGCCTGTCATGAGCGCACGGCTGCGGGGGATCGCGAAGGACACCGAGGAGATCGTCGGGGCGGGCGGATACCGCGCGCGGGACGGGCGTCAGGTGCCGCTCACCGCGCTCCTGGAGGCCGCCGCCGAAGGGACCCGGCTGTACGGCCCGGAGCCCGTACCGGTCACCCCGGACACCTCCCGTACGACATCCTTCGAGGTCACGGGCGAGAGCAGCCTCCAGGCCGCCCGGCGGATGACCTCGGCCTCGGCAGGCCCCGTGGCGGTCCTGAACTTCGCCTCCGCGCGCAACCCGGGCGGCGGCTACCTGAACGGAGCACAGGCCCAGGAAGAGGCGCTCTGCCGGGCCTCCGCCCTCTACGCCACCCTGTTGCGGGCCCCCGGCTACTACGCGCACCACCGGGCCGACCGCAGCCCGTTCTACAGCGACCGCGTGATCCACTCGCCCGGCGTACCGGTCTTCCGCGACGACCGGGGCCGGCTGCTGGACGCCCCGTTCACCGTCGGCTTCCTCACCTCGCCCGCCCCGAACGCCGGGATCGTCAAGCGCGACCACCCGCAGGAGAGCCATCGAATTCCGGCCGCGCTCGACTCCCGCGCCGAACGCGTCCTGGAGGTGGCGGTGGCGGGCGGCTACCGGCGGCTGGTGCTCGGGGCGTGGGGCTGCGGCGTCTTCCGCAACGACCCGGCGAGGGTGGCCGGCGCGTTCCGGGCGCTGCTCGTCAGGTCCCCCGAAGGCGGCGGCGGCCGGTTCGCCGGCCACTTCGACGAGGTCGTCTTCGCGGTGCTCGACCGGACGGCTGATTCGGCCACGCTGGAGGCATTCCGCGGCACGTTCGCGGCCGAACTCGCGACCGGGCCGACCGCGCCCACGACCGCGCCGGCGGACGGCTCGGCCGCGCCGGCTCAGCGCCAGCCGTAACGCTCCCGCAGCCGCCCCACGACCCGGTCGAAACGCGCCCGGTCCAGCGCGCACGCCTCACGTCGCATGCCCGCGTCGTGGATCCGCAGCACCCGGTCCAGATCGACCCACGACTCGCGCCCCCGCCGGTCCCACGGCCCGACCCCGATCGGCACCCACTCGTGGTCGCGGTCGTGGCGCTTGCTGGAGAGCTGGACGGCCAGCAGGGTCCCGGCGGGTTCGCGGGCCACCACGAGCACCGGCCGGTCCTTGCCGCGCCCGTCGTTCTCCTCGTACGGCACCCAGGTCCAGACGATCTCGCCGGGATCGGGGTCGCCGTCCCGGTCGGGCGCGTACGAGGTGCGGACGGGCCCGACGTCACGGGGTTCGGCCTCGGTGGTGGCCGACGGACCGCTCCGGCCGGGGAGTTCGGCATCGGGGGAGTGGTCGGGGGCGCCGGATTCGGTGAAGGGCTTCATCCGGTCGAAGGTAGAGCGTCGCCGCCCCCGGGCGCCGACCGGGGGCGGTCCGGAACCCTCCTCGCACGTCCGCTCGGCCCCGCCTTCGCCCCGGTTTCAGACCCAGCCCTCCAGCGAGGCCATGAACGCGTCGAAATCGTCACGGTGCGCCGTGTGTCCCGCGCCCTCGACCGTACGGACCTCGAAACCCCGCGCACGCAGTTCCGCCGCGTCGGCGGGCGAGATCATCGGGCTCGGATCCGCGGTCGTCACCAGCGAGGGGACCACCGGCCGGACGGGCCGCAGATCCGCGCCGAAGGCCGGGGCGATGCCGTACGCCGTCGCCTCGTCCCACACGGCGAGGCTCGCCACCTCCAGGTCCACGTCCGCTTCCTCCCAACGAGGGTTGAGCGCGGCTATCTCCTCGCGCGGGAGCGTCTTGGCCGCCGCCAGCCGCGCGGGCCCCTCGCTCTCGGTGGCGCCCGCCGGCGGGCCCGGCAGACGCCAGGCCGGATCGCAGTAGACCGCGCGGCGCGGCGCCAGTCGCTCCACCGCGAGCGCCAGTGCCATCCCGCCCAGGGAGTGGCCGATCGCCACCTCCGCGCCGGCGGGCAGCGTCTCGACGAGGTCGTCGGCGAAGTCCCCCGGCCCGTAGGGACCTCGGCCGCTGGCGCCGTGGCCGCGCAGATCGACGGCGATCACGCGCAGTCCGCGCGCGGCCAGTGCGGGCCCCACCCGCCGCCATGTCCGGTGGTCGGCCATGATGCCGTGGATCAGGAGGGCGACGCGGTCGCCCCCGCCCCAGGTGTGGGTGTGCAGTCGCAAGACGATCCCTCTCTGTAGGAAGGCGCGTCGCAAGACGCGCCGAAGGTAGGGAAGGTGCCCAACACACGGGAGTTGCGCCGGGACGGAGCACGTCGCGCGTCTCACGTGCGGTGACCCCGCGGGACGACGGGCCCCGGAATTCTTCGGCGCGCCGTCTGGAAAGATGCCGAGGGCGATGAGCCAGTTACCTGAACAGTCCTCCCCGCGGTCGTCCGCACAGCCCTCCCCGCGACGGTCCGAACCGCCCGCCGAACGTCGCCGCCGTACGGCCGGCCCTCCCGTCCCCACCAGCGCCGACGTCGCCCGCCTGGCCGGAGTCTCCCGGGCCACCGTCTCGTACGTCCTCAACAACACCTCCGCCGTACGGATCAGCGAGCCCACCCGGCGCAAGGTCCGCGAGGCCGCCGAGGAGCTGGCGTACGTCCCCCACGCCGCCGCGCGCAGCCTGCGCGCGGGACACACCAGAATTGTCCTGCTCCCCACCGCGCACGTCCCCGTCGGCCCCCTCTACAGCCGCTTCCTCGACGAACTCCAGTGGGCGCTGCGGCGGTTGGACTACACCGTCGTCCAGTACGGCAGCCTCGGCCTCGACGGCGACGAGGCGGCGCGCGCCTGGGCGGAACTGCGCCCCGTCGCCGTCGTCTCCCTCGGCGAGATCGCCCTCACCCCCCAGGGGGTGGAGATACTCAAGCGCTCCGGCGCGAAGGCCGTCATCACCCTTGGCCCGCGGCGCGTCGAGGGCGCGCACGCCCTGGTCATGGACCAGCGCGAGATCGGCGCCCGCGCCGTGGAGCACCTGCTGGAGCGCGGACGCCGCCGGATCGGGGTGGTGATGCCCGAGGAGCCGGGCCTCGACCTCTTCTCGGAACCCAGACTCGCCGGCGCGCGGGCCGCCGCCGCGGCGTCGTCCACCGGCGCCCGCGCCGAACCGCTGCCGCTGTCCTACACCGAGGAGTCGGCGGCCCGGCTCGCCGCCCGCTGGGACGGCCTCGGCCTCGACGCCGTCTACGCCTACAACGACGAGTACGCGATGCTCCTGATGCGGGCGCTCCAGGACGCCGGTGTCGCCGTCCCCGGCGACACGGCGGTCCTCGGCGCCGACGACCTCCTCCTCGGCAGACTGCTGCGGCCCCGCCTCTCCACCGTGCGGATCGATCTCGTCACCGGGCAGCGGCTGGCGGCCCTGGTCGACCGTGTGGTGCGCGACCCCGGCGGGGAACCGGAGCGGCACGATCTGATGGGGGCACGGGCGGTACGGCGCGAGTCGACCTGACGAGGCCCCGCCCCCGGACGACATGCGCGGCCCGCGGCCGTTGTCTAGCGTCACCAGCATGAGCACTCACTGGCACCCCTATCCGCGGCGCTTCGAGATCCTGCTGGTGCCGGAGCACACCGACGGCCGCACCGGCCCGCCGGACGCGGCTACCGCCCTGCGCTCCGCCGTCGTGGAGGCGACGGGGGAGACCGGTGAGTCCGGTTACCCGCACTACGAGGGCGGCGGCATGGTCGCGGACATCGACCCGGAGACCCGCACCGTCGAGGGGCTGCTGATCGACGGCTACGAGGTGGACTACGGGCTGTCGGCGCGCGTCGTGGACGCCCCCGCCGACCCGGACACGCCACCCGGTCTCGCGTAGCCTCCCGCGCGTGGACCGGTCGGCCGGCCCGTCCTCCCAAGGACGCCCCGCCGCCCCTACTCCCCTCGCCGCTTCGCGCGCCTCCCATGAAAGAGTGCGCGAGCGAACAGCTGACCGAAGGGGAGAGACCCGATGAGCGATCCGATGACCATTCGCGACGTCTACGTCGTCGACGCCGTCCGCACACCGATCGGGAAGTTCGGCGGCGCTCTCTCCTCCGTACGGCCGGACGATCTCGCCGCCCATGTCGTGCGGGCGCTCGTGGACCGCACACCGGAACTCGACCCGGCCAGGATCGACGACGTGGTGCTCGGCGCGGCCAACGGCGCCGGTGAGGACAACCGCGACGTGGCGCGCATGGCCGCGCTGCTCGCCGGGCTGCCCGTGACCGTCCCCGGCGTCACCGTCAACCGGCTCTGCGGCTCGGGACTCGAAGCGGTCATCCAGGCGGCGCGCGCCGTCGCGCTCGGCGACGCGTCGATCGTCGTCGCGGGCGGCGTCGAGTCCATGTCGCGCGCTCCCTGGGTGCTCCAGAAGCCCGAGCGCGCCTTTCCCGCCGGGCACCAGCAACTGCACTCCACGACGCTCGGCTGGCGCATGACCAACCCGGCGATGCCCGCCGAGTGGACGGTCCCGCTCGGCGAGGGCGCCGAACTGATCGCCGACAAGCACGCGATCACCAGGCAGGCACAGGACGCGTTCGCGCTGGAGAGCCACCGCAAGGCGGCCCGCGCGTGGAGCGAGGGACTCTACGACGCGGAGGTGGTGCCGTACGCGGGAGTGGAACTCGTACGTGACGAGTGCGTCCGCGACAACACCTCCCTCGAAGCGCTCGGCAGGCTCAGGCCCAGCTTCCGTAAGGAGGGCGAGGGAACGGTCACGGCGGGCAACGCCTCACCGCTCAACGACGGGGCCGCCGCCCTGCTCCTCGTCGACGAGGAGGGACTGCGCGCGACGGGGCGCGAACCCCTCGCCCGGATCAGGACCTCCGCCGTCACCGGCATCGAGCCGCAGCTCTTCGGCCTCGGCCCGGTCGAGGCGGTGCGCCGCGCGCTGGCGAAGGCGGGCCGGGACTTCGCCGACCTCACCACGTTCGAACTCAACGAGGCTTTCGCCGCCCAGTCGTTGGGCTGTCTCGCCGAATGGCCGGAGCTGGACCCCGCTGTCGTGAACCCGCGCGGCGGCGCGATCGCCATCGGTCACCCGCTGGGTGCCTCCGGCGCGCGCCTGGCCGGGTCCGTCGCCCATCAACTGGCGGCGGCCGGCTCGGGGACCGGTCTCGCCGCCCTGTGCATCGGTGTCGGCCAGGGACTCGCGCTCGTACTGGAACGCTGACGCGCGGGCCCCTCGCCCCTCGCCCTTACGCGCTCGCCGCGGTCCCGGGGCCGGTGCCGTCACCCGGGGACGGGGCCTGTGCCTTCGCGGCGGCCTCCGCCTCGGCGACCGACTTGCGCACCTCTTCCATGTCGAGTGCGCGCGCCTGCCCGATCACGTCCTCCAGGGCCGTCTCGGGCAGCGCGCCGGGCTGGGCGAAGACCGCGACGTTGTCCCTGACGATCATCAGCGTCGGGATGGAACGGATCTCGAACGCCGCTGCCAGCTCCTGCTGCGCCTCCGTGTCGACCTTGGCGAAGACCAGGTCGTCGTGGCGCTCGGACGCCTTCTCGTACACCGGGGCGAACTGACGGCACGGACCGCACCAGGAAGCCCAGAAATCGATCAGGATGAAGTCGTTCTCCGACACCGTCCGGTCGAAGTTCTCCTTGGTGAGTTCCACAGTGGCCATGACCTGATACCTCTTCCTGTTCTCTCCGGATGAAGCCGCCTCGGACAACGGTGCGCACCACCGCCGTATTCCTGGCCCATTCCCGAAGATCGTGTGGCCATGCGCCGGGCATCGCACCAGACTGTCCCCATGACGGAACCCATTGAGTACGACGTCGTGGTGCTGGGTGCCGGACCGGTCGGGGAGAACGTCGCCGACCGCGTCCGGGCGGCCGGACTGAGCGCGGCGATCGTCGAGAGCGAGCTGGTCGGCGGCGAGTGCTCCTACTGGGCGTGCATGCCGAGCAAGGCCCTGCTGCGCCCGGTGATCGCCCGGGCGGAGGCACGCCGGGTGCCCGGTCTGAGCCCCTCCGTACAGGGCCCGCTCGACGTGCCGGCCGTGTTCGCCCACCGTGACGGGTTCACCGCGCACTGGAAGGACGACGGCCAGGTCGCGTGGCTCGACTCGATCGGCGCCGTGCTCCACCGGGGCCACGGCCGGCTCGACGGCGAGAAGCGGGTGACCGTCACCGACCCCGAGGGCGGGGTCCAGGTCCTCACCGCCCGCCACGCGGTCGCCGTCTGCACCGGCACCAGCGCGATCGTGCCCGACCTGCCGGGCCTGGCGGGCGCGAAGCCCTGGACGAGCCGCGAGGCGACCAGCTCCCGGAGCGTGCCGGACCGGCTGGTGGTCGTCGGCGGGGGAGTGGTCGGCGTCGAGATGGCCACGGCTTACCAGGGGTTCGGCTCGACCGTCACCCTTCTCGTACGGGGCGACGGTCTGCTGCCCCGTATGGAGCCCTTCGTGGGAGAGCTGATCGCCGACTCACTGAAGGAAGCGGGCGCCTCCGTACGTACGGGCGTCTCGGTCGCCTCGGTCGAGCGCGACGGCGGCAGCGGACCGGTCACGGTGGTCCTCGACACCGGTGAGCGGATCGAGGCGGACGAAATCCTCTTCGCGACCGGCCGGGCGCCCCGTACCGAGGACATCGGGCTGGACACCGTCGGGCTGAAAGCGGGCTGGCTGGCGGTCGACGACAGCTGCCGCGTCGAGGGCAGCGACTGGCTCTACGCGGTCGGCGACGTCAACCACCGCGCGCTCCTCACCCACCAGGGCAAGTACCAGGCCCGCATCGCGGGCGCCGCCATCGGCGCCAGGGCCCAGCGCGTCCCCCTGCTGGAGGACGACCGCTGGGGAGCCCACGCGGCGACGGCCGACCACGCCGCCGTCCCCCAGGTCGTCTTCACCGAGCCGGAGGCCGCCTCGGTCGGCCTCAGCCTCAAGGAGGCCGAGCAGGCGGGCCACCGTGTGCGCGCGGTGGACTACGACATGGCCAATGTCGCGGGCACGAGCCTGTACGCGGACGGCTACCGGGGCCGCGCCCGGATGATCGTGGACCTGGACAGCGAGATCCTGCGGGGAGTGACCTTCGTGGGCCCCGGCGTCGGCGAACTGCTCCACTCGGCCACGGTGGCGGTCGTCGGCGAGATCCCGATCGCCCGCCTGTGGCACGCGGTCCCGTCCTACCCGACGATCAGCGAGATCTGGCTGCGGCTGCTGGAGACGTACCGGGACGCCTGAGGGCGGCCGGGCCGACGCTTGGCCGGTAGGCCCCCTCGGGCGGATCGCCCGGCCAGTCCCGGGCGGCACGCGCCGCTTCGGCCAGGTTCTCGGAGGAGTCCGGGTACGGCCGGTTCACCCAGGACCCCGGTCCTCCTTCTTGCGAGGCACCGCGCCCCGGACGCCCGGGCCGACCCCCGAAGATCCGCAGCCGTGGACCGGCCCACCGAAGCCGACCGCCGCACCACTTCACTCCGCCCGGAAGACCACCCCCAGCGCCGCGTCCCGCACGTCCGGTGACGGGTGGGTGCGGAGCGCGCGCAGGGAGGTGCGCCATTCGGTGGGCCAGCCCAGGCGGTTGCCCGTCGCGGAGACCAGGGCGACGGCCAGCAGACCGGTGGCCGGGTCGCCGGTGGTGGTCAGCCGGGTCGCGGCGGTCAGGACCGTCGACGGGGCGGACGGCAGCGGGCCGGAGCCGAACCGGCCGCGCAGTTGGTACGCCGTGGCCGCCGCGAGGGCGGGGCGGCCTGCCGCGTTCGCCGCCAAGTCCCCCAGTCGCGCGGTGAGTTCGGGAAGTCCGGCGTCCGGGTCCACCAGGGCGCGGAGCACGTCCGCGCGGGCCCCGGCCAGTGACGGCTCGTCGGCGAGCAGCGCCGCCACTGCCTCCAGCACCGGATGTATCTCGCGAACCGGCCGGTCCGGCAGGGCACGCAGCAGCGCGAGCGCACGCTGTCGGGCCGGGAGGTCCCGGTCGTCGGGAGCGTCCGGCTCGCCCGCGGCGATCGCCGGGAGCAGCGCCGTCAGCGCGTCGTGCAGCGGGCTTCCCGGCGCCGCGCCGCCGACGGGGTGCGGCAGACCGGAGACGGCGAGCCGGCCGATCGCCGTCACGGCGGCCTGCCGGACCGCGCGCGTCCCGGCCGCCTCACCGAGGTCGGTGACCCGCGCGGACAGGCCGTCGACCACATCGGGGGCGTACCGCGCCCACAGGGGCAGTACGCGCAGTCCTGCCGTCGCCGCTTCCGGGTCCGCCGACCGGCACACCTCGCCCACCAGTCGTGCGTAGCGGGGCCGGTGGATCTCCGGCAGGGACCAGGCCGCGGGCCGTACGACCGCCTGGAGCACCTGCGGCGCGCCTTCGGTGGCCGCCGCGAGCAGCGACCACGTCTCCTCCTCGGAGAGCAGCTCGGCCGAGAAAGCCACCACCGTCGCCTGTACGTCGGGGTGCCGGGGCGGCGCGGCGAAGGCAGCGGCCAGCAGAGCCGCCGCGCGGGGGAGCGGCAGGCGTGTGGCCGCCAGCCGTACCGCCTCCTTACGGCTCGTCACCTTCACACCCTCGTCGGCGGTGAGCACCGCGCCCAGCTGCTCGGCGAGCCGGGAGGGCGCGGCGAAGCGCGTGGCGCGCGTCGCCGCGTGCACGGCGACCCGCGCGCGGTCGTCACCGACGTGGGCCAGCAGCACGGGAAGCGCGTCCTGCGGCTGGTCCGCCCACACGAGCGCGGCCAGCGCGGCCTCGGCCAGCACCACCTCCTGGGATTCGGCGTACCGCAGGGCGAGGGCCCGCCCGTGCTCCGGAACCGTCGCGGCGGCCCGGATCGCCGCCGCCCGGCTGTGGAGCGGCTGCGACTCGTCGTCCGCCGCCGCAGCGGCCATGGCGCCCGCCGCCGCCTGCTGGCGCGGCAACCAGCGTGCGGCGAGGCGCAGTTCGGGCAGCGGCCGACGGCGCCCGCGCTTGAGGAATCGGCCGTACGGCGGCGGCCCGCCGAGCAGCACGTCCAGCAAATCGATCCGACGCTCCGTCAGAACCCGCTCGACCGGGTCGAGTACGGCCGCCGACGGTTCGAGCTCAAGAATCCTGGCCACCCGCTCGTGCCGGCCCGAAGGCGGCTCCAGCCAGTACCTCACCGCCGTCGTGAACGCGGCGTCGTCGCCGTACTTGAGTGCCTCTTCGAGCAACCCCTGGAGCACCGGCATCCGATGGGCCCGCCGGCCGAGCGAAGCGGTCAGTGTGAACAGCAGCCGGTAGTCGGCCTTGTTCATCGCCGCGTCCAGCCACGGGCGCAGCGCGTCGAGCACCTGATGTTCCTGGCCGCGCCGCAGCGCACGGTCGAGCGGGCCGAGATACCCCACCCCGACATACGCGGCGATCCGCTCCAGCGCGCCCAACGACCAGGCCACCAGGGCTGGTTCACCGTCCGCCGCGTTCTCGCGCAGCAGGGCGATCGCCAGGCTCCGGACGGCCTCCCTCGTGCCGTAGGAGATGTCCCGCGCCTCCAGGGCGTCCCGGAGGATCCGGTCCAGCGGCTCCGTGGAGTCCGCCGTGAACAGGTCGGGGCGCACCTCGGCGAGCGCGCCGAGGGCGGCGTGGCGCACCGGATCCTGTTCGTTGCGCAGCCGAGGCAGCTCGGCCAGCATCTCGCGCACGGCCGCGGAGTCGCGCGTACGGGCGGCGTTGACGATCAGCAGCGGCCAGGCACGCGCGCGGTCACCCGCGTCCGGGCGGCGGGTCCCCGCGAGCAGTTCGGCGCGCGCCTCGGCGACCGGCCCGTACGCGACCAGTTCCAGGACCTCGTACCAGGACCCGCCCGTCTCGCGCCGCCGGGCCGCCCAGCGGCGGGCCTCGGCCCAGCGGCGTTCACGCTGCAGCAGGCCGAGCACCGGCAGTACGTCGTCGGCGTCCGTGCTCTCGACACCCGCCGTCGCCAGGTCGAGGAAGTCGCTCCGGCGGTGCGGCGGCAGGGCCTTCAGCAGCACGGCGAAGTGCGGGCGCCCGATCCAGTGGCGGCCGAGCGCGGGCAGCGAGGGAGGGTCGGCCCGCACGATCCGCCGCAGGACGGACGCCGACGGAAGCGGTGGGTACGACGGCCCGCCCCCGTCCGCCGGGATCAGCAGCCGTACGGTGCGCTCCGCGTCGACGGCCACGAATTCGTTCAGCCGCGCGATGAGAGCCTCGGGGAGTACACCGGGCCGGTGCCGCTCCAGCATCGACAGCACCCGTCCGGCGCGGGCGGAGACGGCCGCGGCCACCCCTTCCGCGTACCGGTGCCAGGCGGTGTCGCGTTCGGCACGCGGCCGGTCCGCGAGGTCCCGCTCGGCGTGATCGAGCACCTGATCGGGGAAGTTGAGGCCCATCCTGGTCCAGGAGTCGAGGGCGTAGGAGAGTTCCGGCAGGGCCGCCGCCACGAACTCCGGCGAGCAGACGGGCAGCAGCTTGGCCGCCGTGTGATCACCCCACTGCTCGCGCAGCCTCGGGACCAGCCGCTCGGCCAGCGCCGTACGCCCGCTCGCCAGCACGACCTCGCCCAGCCGCTGCCGCGCGTCGGCCGAGGCGTCCTCGTACGCGGCCTCGATCGCCGAGTCCGGGAACGGCAGTGTGCGGGCCGCCCGCAGCGCGTACGCCCGGACCACCGGGTCCCGGTCGGTCAGCCGCCCGGCCAGGAAGTCGATGTGCCGGCCGGCCAGCGCGGCGAACGCCGCGAGCCGCTGCTCGTAGATGCCGCGTCCCGCCAACTCCTCCACCAGGGAGGGCAGTTCCTCGGTGGGGTGGAGTGAACGGGCTTGGTGGGCAAGGTGCTTGAGGCGATCCGGATACGACAGCGGTTCGAGTGCGACAAGCAGACGGTCGACCGTGAGTGACATGACCGTGATTGTGCCGGTGGAGGCGCCGCCGGCCCACCGGATTTGTGCGGGCCCGGCAGGCGCGTGCGGGCCCGGCGGCGACGCGCGGTCGTTGCCGCGGTTCCGCCGGGCCCGTCCGGTACCGCCCGGACTACGCGTCCGTACCGACGTACTCCCGCAGATGCCGCGCCGTGACCGTGTCCGAGTGCGCCACCAGATCGGCCGGCGTACCGGTGAAGACGACCTGCCCGCCGTCGTGCCCGCCGCCCGGCCCCAGGTCGACCAGCCAGTCCGCGTGCGCCATCACCGCCTGGTGGTGCTCGATGACGATCACCGTGTTGCCCGCGTCCACCAGCCGGTCGAGCAGCGCGAGCAGCTTGTCCACGTCCGCCATGTGCAGCCCGGTCGTCGGCTCGTCCAGGATGTAGACGGACGACTTCTCCGCCATCTGGATCGCCAGCTTCAGGCGCTGCCGCTCACCGCCCGACAGGGTGTTCAGCGGCTGTCCGAGCCGCAGATAGCTCAGCCCCACGTCGTTGAGCCGGCCGAGGATCGCGCGAGCCTGCCCGCCGGGGAAGTAGTCGTACGCCTCCGCGACCGACATGGAGAGCACTTCGCTGATGTTCTTGCCGTTCAGCCGGTAGGTGAGCACCTGAGGCGTGAACCGCTTGCCCTCGCACTCCTCGCAGACCGAGGCCACGCCCGCCATCATCGCGAGGTCGGTGTAGACGAGCCCGAGACCGTTGCAGTTGGGGCAGGCACCCTCCGAATTCGCGCTGAACAGCGCCGCCTTGACGCCGTTGGCCTTGGCGAAGGCGGTACGGATGGGGCTCAGCAGCCCTGTGTAGGTGGCCGGGTTGCTGCGGCGCGAACCACGGATCGGCGACTGGTCCGCGACCACCACGCCGTCCCTGTGGGAGAGATAGCCGTGGATCAGTGAGGACTTCCCCGACCCCGCGACCCCGGTGATCACGCTCAGCACACCGGTCGGGATGCCGACGCTCACGTTCTTCAGATTGTGCAGATCGGCGCCCTCGATCGACAAATGCCCGTCGGGCTCGCGCACCGACTCCCGCAGCCGCGCGCGGTGTTCGAGATGCCGGCCGGTCAGGGTGTCCGAGGCGCGCAGCCCCGCCACGTCCCCCGTGTAACAGATCCGCCCGCCCGCCGTCCCGGCGCCGGGGCCGAGATCCACCACGTGATCGGCTATCGCGATGACCTCGGGCTTGTGCTCCACGACCAGCACCGTGTTGCCCTTGTCCCGCAGCCGCAGCAGCAGGTCGTTCATCCGCCGGATGTCGTGCGGGTGCAGCCCGATCGTCGGCTCGTCGAAGATGTACGTGGCGTCGGTGAGGCTGGAGCCCAGATGCCGCACCATCTTCACGCGCTGCGCCTCACCGCCGGAGAGCGAGGACGAGACGCGGTCCAGGCTCAGATAGCCGAGCCCGATCTCGACCAGCGACTCCAGCAGATCCCGCAGACTGCCGAGCAGCGGCGCGACGCCCGGGTCGTCGATCTTCCGTACGTACTCGGCCAGATCGCTGATCTGCATCGCCGAACACTCCGCGATGTTCGCGCCGTTGACCTTGGAGGACAGCGCGGCGGCGCTGAGCCGGCTGCCGCCGCAGGACGGGCACTCGGCGAAGACCACGGCACGGTCCACGAAAGCCCTGACCGGGGCCTGCATCGAATCCCGGTCCTTGACCAGGATCGTCCGGTTGACCTTGGTGACGAGCCCTTCGTACGTCATGTTGTTGGAGCCGACCTTGACCTTGGTCGCGGTCTTGTGGAGGAAGACCTCCCACTCCTCGGGGGTGAAGTCCTTGAGCTTCTTGTCCGGGTCGTAGAAGCCCGAGGCGACCATGATCTGCCAGTACCAGGCGTCCACCTGGAAGCCGGGGACGGTGATCGCGCCTTCGTTCAGGGAGAGTTCGCGGTTCACCAGCTGGTCGATGTCGATCTTCGAGACCTGGCCGATCCCCTCGCACTCGGCGCACATGCCTTCGGCGGCGTTGAAGCTGAAGGCGGTCGAGGTCCCGATGTGCGGGGTGCCGAGCCGGCTGAAGATGATCCGCAGCATGGTGTACGCGTCGGTCGCCGTACCCACCGTGGAACGGGAGTTGGCGCCCATCCGCTCCTGGTCGACCACGATCGCGGCGCTCAGATTGTGCAGCGAGTCGACGTCGGGCCGGCCCATGCTCGGCATGAACGACTGGATGAACGCCGTGTACGTCTCGTTGATCAGGCGCTGGGACTCGGCTGCGATCGTGCCGAAGACCAGCGAGGACTTGCCGGAACCCGAGACGCCGGTGAAGACCGTGAGCCGGCGCTTCGGGATGTCGAGCGAGACCTCCCTCAGGTTGTTCTCGCGGGCCCCGCGGACCTGGATCACGTTGTGACTGTCGGCGGCTGGGATGTTCACGGACTGCTCCTCGGGTGGCTCGGCGAGCGCCCAGCGTACACCGTACCCAGTACAGATCGCACATATTTTCGATCAGAAGGTGATGCGACTCCTGGAGGTGCCGTTCCCGGTCTGCGTGAGGTGTGGCCGCTACAGCCAGCCGTTGCGGCGGAAGCTGCGGTGGAGGACGTAGCAGGCCGTCGCCATCAGCGCGACGACGGCCGGGTAGCCGTACGTCCACCCCAGGCCGGGCATGTGCTCGAAGTTCATCCCGTAGATGCCGCAGACCATGGTCGGCACGGCGATGATCGCGGCCCACGCGGTGATCTTGCGCATGTCCTCGTTCTGCGTGACGGTCACCTGTGCGAGATGCGCCTGGAGGATGGAGTCCAGCAGAGTGTCGAACGCGGCGATCTGATCGGTGAGCCGGGCCAGATGATCGGCGACGTCACGGAAGTACGGCCGTACGTCGGCGGTGACACCCGGCAACGACCGGTTGGCCAGCGTGTCGAGCGGCCGGTCGAGCGGCGCCACGGCCCGCTTCAGCTCCAGCAGTTCCCGCTTGAGCTGGTAGATGCGCCCGGCGTCACCCCGGGCGGCTCGGCCCGCCCGGCCCGCAGCCTCGTTGAAGACCTCGCTCTCGACACGGTCGATGTCGTCCTGGACGGCGTCGGCGACGGCGAGGCAGTCGTCGACCACCTGGTCGGCGATCGCGTGCAGGACGGACGACGTGCCCATGGCCAGCCGCTCGGGCGCTGCCTCCAGCCGCTCCCTGAGGGGGCCGAGCGAACCGTGCCTGCCGTGCCTGATCGTGATCACGAAGTCCGGTCCCGTGAAGACCATCAGTTCGCCCGTGTCCACCACTTCACTGGTGGCGGTGAGCACTTCGTGCTCGACGTAGCGGCAGGTCTTGAAGACCGCGAACAGCGCCCCGTCGTAACTCTCCACCTTCGGCCGCTGATGCGCGTGCACGGCGTCCTCGACGGCGAGCGGATGGAGCCCGAACAGATCGGCGAGGCCCTTGAACTCGGCTTCGTCCGGCTCGTGCAGACCGATCCAGACGAAGCCCCTGCCGGACTTCCGGACCCGTCGTACGGCTTCCTCGGCCGGGCAGTCGCCCGGCTGCCGTATGCCGCCCTCGTAGACCACGCAGTTGACGACGGCGCTGCCGAGCGGCGACCGGGCCGGATGACTGAGGTCGACGGTGCTGCGGTAGACGCGCCGTACCGCCCGGCGGAGGCGACGGATCATGGGCACAGGGGCTCCGTTCGAAGGACCGGCGGCCAGTCTGCCACCACCTTCGGAGGGCGTCCCGGTCCCTCGAAGGGACCGTGGGACTTACGTGCCGCCGGTCCGCGAGGTCCGCGAGGGCTGTGGGGCCCGTGAGTTCTGAGAAGTCTCCTGAGTCTCCGGGGGTGCCTCCGTGATGTCGAGGAAGACATGGTCGGCCTCCGGCCAAGTCCCGGCCACGGAGCGCTTGATACGTACGCAGATGAGCTCGATCTCCTCGCTGTCCAGCCCCGGCACCAGATCGATCCGCGCGGCGATGAGCGCCGAGTCCAAGCCGAGCCGCATCGTCAGCAGTTGGGCGACGTTGTCGATCTCGGGCTGCGCGTCGAGGAGCGAGGCGATCCGGCCGCGCAGCTCGGGATCGACGGACTCACCGACGAGTTGGACGCGCGCCTCGGCGCCGAGCCGGTACGCCACGAACACCAGCAGCAGACCGATGCCGAAGGACGCGCCGGCCTCCCAGGCCACCTCGCCGGTGACCAGATGCAGCACCATGCCCGCCATCGCGAGCAGCACACCGAGCACGGCGGTCGCGTCCTCGGCGACGACGGTCCGTACGGCGGGGTCCTTGGCGCTGCCCTTCTGTTTGCGCAGCTGATGGAGGGCGCGGAGCAGCGAACTGCCCTCGGCGGCCAGGGCGACGCCGAGCACGATCAGGCCGGCTGTATATCCGCTCGGGCTCTCCCCGTCGTCCGTGACCAGGGCGTGATAGCCCTGGTAGAAGGAGAAGCAGCCGCCCATGACGAAGATCCCGACAGCCGCGAGCAGCGACCAGAAGTAGCGCTCCTTGCCGTATCCGAAGGGGTGACGGCGGTCTGCCGGGCGCCGGCTGCGGTGCAGGGCGGTGAGCAGGAAGACCTCGTTGACGCTGTCGGCCACGGAGTGCGCCGCCTCCGAGAGAAGCGCGGGCGACCCCGAGATGAGACCGCCGATGGCCTTCGCGACGGCGATGACGATGTTCGCGGCGAGGGCCACGAGGATGGTGATCCGGGTCTTCCCGTCGGACTTCTTCGGGTCGGGCACGTTGCCGACGCCGGATTCTTCAGTGCCGGATGTCTCCGCGCCAGACGTCGTCGCGCCGGATGTCTCCGCGCCGGACGTCGTCGCGCCGGAGGTCTTCGTGCCGGATTTCTCTGTGTCCGGTTCTCTCTGGTTCAAGTCGGCCTTCCAGTCGGATGGGCCGACCCCGTGTGTCGGCCGCTCCGCCGCGTGTACCCCGCCCGCGCGGGCCGAATCGACGCCGCGATCCGCCGTACGGCACCGGCGGAGCCGTCCCGGCCGTGGTCACGGCGATTCCGTACGCCCCCGGCCGGAGGCGCCGCCTCGTGCGCCGGGTGACAGGCGGGCGACATGCGGGGCGGGTGCTCTGCTGGCACAGTCGTCAGGGAGCGGAGGGGAGCCGGGGGCATCCACTGGCACGACCGGAGTGAGGCGAGCGGTCATGGCACCGAGGCATCCTGTGTTCGGGGCGCCGTGCTGGGCGAGCCTGCTGGCCCGCGATCTCGCGGAGACGCAGAGCTTCTACGGTGCCGTACTCGGCTGGACCTTCCGCCCCGCCGCACTCGGCGACCAGTTCGTCGTGGCGGAGGCCGACGGCGTACCGGTCGCGAGCATCGGCGCGCTGGCCCCCACGCTCCAGGTCGCCGTGGCCTGGACGCCGTACTTCGTCGTGGGCGACGTGGACGCGACGGCCGCCCGCATCCGGGAGCGCAGCGCCACGGTCGCCGTGGGGCCCCTGGCCTTCGAGATGGGGCGGGCCGCGCTCGCCGCCGACCGGGACGGCGCCGTCTTCGGCTTCTGGGAGGGCGAGCCACTGCCCGACGCCACGGAGAAGCTCGGCGGCCCGCCCTTCCGCCTGGAGCTGCGGACCTACGACGCCATCGCGTCGGCGATCTTCTACGGCGAGGTGCTGAAGTGGGCCGACGAGGGAATGGGCGCCATCGATGTCAGCTACGAGCAGGACCGCGTCGTGCTCCGTACCGGGCGGGGCGCCGGGCACGTCGTGGCGCGAATAGGCAGCGGGGGCATCGAGGCGGCGGCGGACCCGCATCTGCGGCCGCGCTGGCATGTCTCGTTCGCCGTGGACGGCGTGAAGGCGATCAGGGCGGCGGCCGAGACCGCGGAGGCGATGGGCGGCGCCGTGGTCGCGACGGAGAGGACGGCGTACGAGGACGGGGAACAGGTGACGCTGCGGGACCCCGACGGCGGGCTCTTCACCCTGACGGACCGCTGAGACGGACCGGCGCTCCCGGAACGCGGGTCCGCCTGTCCGGGATTTCGGCCCGCGATCGGGTATGCGGCCCGGCGGACGACCCGGCCGTCCGCCGTCCGCAGGCCGGTGGACAGCCGTCCGCCGACCGGGCGTGACCGGCGCCCGACGGCCACTGACGAAGGGAATCACGGTGAACCAGGGACATCCGGACGACAACGGGGGGAACGGCGCGGCCGTCCCGAGGGACCTCCCCGACCAGCACGCCCGCCCCGGCGAGGATCCGCTGGACGTGGATGTGGAGGGCCTGGGCTCGTCCGACGAGCCCGAGGACGCCCCGGACACCGCGGAGGCCCCGGACGAGCCCGACCAGTCGCTCCCCGACACGGACGAGGCCGGCGCCGGCAGGCGCGGCGAACCCAACACCGGCGGGGTGCATCCCGAGCAGCCCGTCCCCGACGAACCGTCGGGCTGACCGGCCCGGCGCCCACTTCCGAGCGGAGGAACCCACGGTGAAGAGCACGCAGGAACCCACGGCGGCACACGGCATCGACGCGGAAGTGACGGTCGAACTCAGCGGCTGCGAGACGGAGGACGCGCACGCCGTGTTCGGCGCGCTGCGTACCGTCTTCGCCTCCGACCGCGCGCCCGACGACAGGCCGCGGGAGGTGGCGGGGGCCCGCCCGACGGTGTGGAGTTCGACCTTCGACGTGTCGGAGGTACGGCGGAAGGCCGGCCCGACCCGGCTGAGCAGGCCGGTGACCGCGGACGTCCAGGGCGGCTACTGGGCGGTCGCGAAACTACAGGAGGAGCTGACCGGCGCGTTCGCCGTACAGGTGCTGGGTACGGCCGCGGGCGACCAGGAACAGGAGGTCCAGCTACGGCTGGACACACGCACGCCGTGACACGCACCTGCTGACACGCACGCTGTGACACGCACGCCGCACGGCGCCGCGTCCCTGACACGCCGTCGGCGGGACGCTGTTCGTAAGAGTGAGGAGGCCGGGAAGTGACGAGTGTGACGTTCACTCTGGTGGCACTGGACTGTCAGAATCCGGCGGCCGTCGCCGAGTTCTATCAGGGCGTGCTCGGCGGGGAGATCAGCCACGACTACGAGGGCTGGTGGGTGTTGCGCGTACCGGGCGGGGCCCGGATCGCCTTTCAGCGCGCTCCCGGTCACCGTGCCCCGGAGTGGCCGCGCGCCGATTCCAATTCGCAGCAGGCGCATCTCGACTTCGCGGTGGCCGACATGGCGGCCGCGCAGGAGAAGGTGCTCGCGCTCGGTGCCACAGCGCTCGATCTCGATGACGACGGGGGTAAACGCGGCTTCCGGGTGTTCGCGGATCCGGCGGGTCATCCCTTCTGTCTCTGCCGGGCCGTCTGACCGACCGGAGACCCCCTCCGACCAGTGTGTTTCTCGCTCATCCGCTCCGGTGCGCCGTCGCGCGCCACTGTCCCGGGAGCAGTCGCCGGGAGCCGAGAAGTTGCGCATTCGGCTCCGTCGGGTCAATCTTTTCAGTGACCCAGAAGTGGCTTTAGCTCACGCTTCGTATTCGGGGGTCGTTGCAACAACGAGGTGAAGTACGTGGGCCCCTGTGTGTGAGGAGCCTCGACCATGACGATTCCACTCGGCCGCTACTACGAGGTGGAATTGCACGCCTCTCCGGAGCGCGTATCGCAGATTCGGCGGATTGTCGCCGCTCACCTTCGACACTGGAGTCTTGACCCGCACGTCGAACCGGTCTGTTCGGGTGTCGACGAACTCCTGACCAATGTCCACCGTCATGTCGGCGCGGACAACAAGTGCATGGTCGAAATCCGCTGGACGGGCCGGTATCTCACGGCCGCCGTCTCGGACAACGGACCTGAGCTGCCCCGGCTGCCGTCGGCCGGCGGCGGCGGACTCGCGCGCCTCGCCTCACTGAGCGACAGCTGGGGTACCTGTGGCACGGTGGAGGGCAAGGTCGTCTGGTTCACCAGGAGCGTGGAGGCGCCGCAGAACGTCCTGCGGCTGCCCGCCGTCCCGGTGGGCGGGACCGACGCGGCGGCGAAGGAGCCCGTTCCGGCGCAGACGCCGGTGCCCGCGTCCGTCCCGTCCCTTGCGGCCACGGCCTGACAACGGCGTCGTATCCCCGACCTCGGGGCAGGACGGCCGCGGGCCGGGGACGGAGCCGTATCACCGGACCGCTCCGGCCCGCGTCCCCAGGGCGCGCCTTTCGGTCCGCGCACCGGTCCGCTCATCGGTCCGTTTCGCGGTCCGCGCACCGGTCCGCGCTTTTCGGTCCGGGGACGTCGGGTACGCGCTCAGACGACAGCCCGCGTCCGGGTGGCGCGGAGACAAGGAGTCAGAGATGGAAACCGACCAGGGCCCGCGGACGTCCCGCGGCCGATCGGCCGAGCGCGAGGGGCAGTTGCGTACGTGCCTCCCGGCGCGCGTCACGATCCGCGAAGGCGAACCGAGAGACGCCGGCCAGGGAAGGCAGGAGACGGCGGATCAGGAGTGGAACGTGGTGCGGGGAGAGGACTGATGAGCGCGAGGCTGCACATCGATCAGACAGGTACGGCGGACGAGACCGGGACGGGAACCGGCGCCGACGCGTGGGAATGGCTGCGCGACGCGGCCTGCGCGCACGCCGATCCCGAACTGTTCTTCCCGGTGGGGGAATCCGGCCCCGCCGCCGAACAGATGGAGCGCGCCAAGGAGGTGTGCCACAGCTGTCCGGTGGAGAGCCGGTGCCTCGAATGGGCACTCAACACCGTTCGCACGTCGGGGGTTTGGGGCGGTACGGACGACGAGGAACGGCGCCGGCTGCGGCGCAACGGCCGGCGGCGTGTGCCCGCGCCGCGCGGCAGGCAGGCATCCGGGCCGGGCGGCACGCGTCGCCCGCGCGGCCACTGAGGCACGTCCGACCGGTTCGACGCCCGGCCACGCAACGCCCTTTCCCGCGTGGGCGGTTCGGCGCCGGGTTCAAGGAGGCATGAGTGCGATGAGCACCCGAGGAGCCGGTTCAGCCGACTCCGCCTCGCCGGCCGAGGAGAGCGTACGGGCGGGCGGTCGGACCGTACGTATCCACCGGCCGGGCAAGGTTCTCTTCCCCGCCTCCGACGGAGGCGGGGACCTCACGAAGGCGGATCTCGTCGGGTACTACCGCTGCGTCGCCCGGTACATGCTGCCCGAACTCAGAGGCAGACCACTGATGTTGGAGCGGCATCCGGACGGGCTCGACGGCCCCCGCTTCATGCAGAAGAACATCCCGGGCAACTATCCCGACTGGGCGCGGCGGGCCGAGATGGCGAAGAAGGGCGGCACCGTCACACACCCGGTGTGCGACGACACCGCGACGCTCGTCCACCTCGCCGACCAGGCGACCATCACCTTCCACCGCTGGCTCTCACGGGTGGACCGCGCGGACTTCCCGGACCGGCTGGTGTTCGATCTCGACCCGGCCGAGGACGACTTCGAGCCCGTACGCGACGCCGCGCTGCTGCTCGGCGAACTGCTCGGCGAACTGAGCCTGCCGGCCACGCTGATGACCACCGGCTCCAAGGGGCTGCACGTGATCGTCCGTCTGGACGGAGCGGCGGGGTTCGACGAGGTACGGGGCTTCGCCACCGACGTGGCGCGCGTACTGGCGGCCCGTGCGCCGGACCGGTTGACCACGGAGCAGCGCACGGACGCCCGCGGGGGCCGGCTCTATCTGGACATCCAGCGCAACGCGTACGCGCAGACGGCGGTCGCGCCCTTCTCGGTACGTCCGGGGGAGGGCGCCCCGGTCGCGACACCCATCAGCTGGGACCAGCTGAAGGATCCCGCGGTCACCGCGCGGCGCTGGACGGTGACGAACGTACTGGAGCAGGCGCGCACCCGCCCCTGGTCCGGGGTTCCGGCCAGGGGCAGGGCGCTCGGTCCGGCACGGCGGAGGCTGGACGCCCTGTCCGCGTAACGGGCCGTGCTCGTCTCGTCGTTCAGACGCTGTCGGGGAAGTCTCCCGCCAGCGCGGCGGCCATCCGCAGGTGCGGCCCGGCGTCGGCGGCGCGTCCCTGCCGCTCCAGCGTGCGGCCCAGCATGAGGCGCGCGTACTGCTCGACCGGGTCGCGCTCCAGTACGGCGAGCAGCTCGGTCTCGGCCTTCCGGAGACGGGCGGAGTGGTAGTAGGCCCGCGCGAGCAGCAGCCGCGGCGCGACCTGCTCCGGGACCTCGGCCACGAGCCCTTCGAGGATGCCGGCCGCCGTGACGTACTCCTGCGCGTCGAAGAACTGCTGGGCGCGTCCCCAGCGCTCGGCGGCGGTTCCGAAGTCGTAGTACGTGCTGGTGTCCACTTGCTCCTCCTGCTCATCGTGCTGTTCACCCGCCCACAACAGTGGCGGGCGCCCGAACATTCCGATGGTTGAAACTTTGACAATGTCCCCGACCGTTATCGCGTGGATGCTGCCCTGAGGTGCCGGTCGGGATTAGGTTGTGCGCCATGAGCAATCTTGATCGTCAGGCGACGCTCTCCGTCTGCGGCGGCCGCGGCTTCGTCGTCGCCGAACCGGTGCGTGAACTCCTCAGCCCTCGTCACGTCAAGCTCGGCGAGTCCACCGAGGTGCGCAGGCTGCTGCCCAACCTCGGGCGCCGCATGGTCGGCGCGTGGGCCTTCGTCGATCACTACGGCCCCGACGACATCGCCGACGAGCCCGGCATGCAGGTGCCGCCCCATCCGCACATGGGACTCCAGACGGTCAGCTGGCTCCACGACGGCGAGGTCCTGCACCGCGACAGCCTCGGCAGCCTCCAGACCGTACGGCCCCGAGAGCTGGGCCTCATGACCTCGGGCCGGGCGATCAGCCACTCCGAGGAGAGCCCCCGCCCCCACGCCCGCCTCCTGCACGGCGCCCAGCTGTGGGTCGCGCTCCCCGACGCCCACCGCGGCGTGGACCCGCACTTCCAGCACCACGTGGACCTTCCCGAGGTCACCGCCCCGGGCCTGTCGGCCACCGTCATCCTCGGCACCCTGGACGGCGCCACCTCACCGGGAACGACATACACGCCCCTGGTCGGCGCCGACCTCACCCTCACCCCGGGCACGGACGCCCGACTGCCCCTCGACCCCGACTTCGAGTACGCGGTGCTGGCGATGTCGGGCGAGGCGCGGGTCGACGGCGTCCCGGTCCCGGCGGGCTCGATGCTCTACCTCGGCTGCGGCCGCACGGAACTCCCGCTCCGCACGGACTCAGCGGCGGGCCTGATGCTGCTGGGCGGGGAGCCGTTCGAGGAGGAGATCGTGATGTGGTGGAACTTCATCGGCCGCTCCCACGAGGAGATCGAGGCGGCGCGCAAGGACTGGATGAACGAATCCCGCTTCGGCGAGGTCAAGGGCTACGACGGCGCCCGCCTCCCCGCCCCGGAACTCCCGCCGGTGGCCCTGAAACCACGCGGCCGGGTGCGCTGACCTGGCCTGATTGATCCTGCCGCAGTCCGACGAGCGGCCTTCCTCGTGCCTCCTCACCAGCCTGGTGAGGGGGTACGGTTGTGCGCGCTGTTGGGTGCTTTCTTGGCGGACGTTGCGGTGGCAGGTGTTGGCACCTGCCACCAGGGCCAATCAAACACTTGCTGACCTTACTGGCGAGTAATCAGATCCTGTTCGTCGGGATGGTGATCACGCTGGGCGCCGTACGAGAGGCGGACCGGTTCGGCGCCGACTACTGCCAGCGCCTCGGGCCTCGGCGAGCTTCTCCCTGGCACGGTCTTCCCGACCGCCTTCACCAAAGCTGCCTCGCCCGCCGACCCTCACCGAACTCATTGACAGCGGACTGACCCCCTGTCACTGTCTCGTCTGACAGCGGCAGTTCTCGGACGGAGCCCCCAAGGGGGACCGCCGCTTGATCCTCCCCCCCACCCGCGTCTCCCTCGCAGCTGAGTCACCACCGATGTGGGAGCGCTCCCAGAGAGGTACTGCACTCATGAGAAAGATGATGCGTACGCTCGTCACGTCGGCAGTCGCGTGCCTGCTGCTGCCGCTGGGCACCGGGCAAGCCGACGCCCGCGTCCTGGCCGATCCGATCGGCATGACCAGCGGATTCTACGCGGACCCGAACTCGACTCCTGCCGCATGGGTTGCGGCGAACCCCGGCGACGGACGGGCGTCGGCGATCCGGGACAACATCGCCTCGCGCCCCATGGCCCGGTGGTTCGGTTCCTGGAGCGGTGACATCGGGGCCGCGGTGGGCTCCTACGTGGGAGCCGCGGACGCCGCCGACAAGCTTCCCGTCCTGATCGCCTACAACATCCCCGGCCGGGATGCCTGTGGCGGCCACTCCGGCGGAGGGGCGGGTTCTCCGGCGGCGTACCGTACCTGGATCTCCGCCTTCGCCTCGGCCATCGGCGGGCGACCGGCGCTGGTGGTGATCGAGCCGGACTCCCTCGGTGATTTCAGCTGTATGTCCCAGCAGCAGATCGATGAGCGCAACGCCATGCTCAGAGACGCCCTGGCGCAGTTCTCCGCGCACGCGCCCAACACGTGGACGTACCTGGATGCCGGAAACCCCGCCTGGATCGACGCGGGCACCATGGCCCGGCATCTCGACGGCGCCGGGGCCCGACAGGCGCACGGCTTCGCGTCGAACATCTCGAACTACTACGGCAACGGCCGCAACATCAGCTACGGCAACGCCATCAACTCGGTGCTGTCGGCGTCCTACGGCTACACGAAGCCTTTCGTTATCGACACCAGCCGCAACGGCAACGATTCCAACGGCGAGTGGTGCAACCCCGCCGGTCGGAGGACCGGGGCCGTCAGCCAGACGGGTGGCGGAGCCGAGATGCTGCTGTGGCTGAAGACCCCCGGTGAGTCCGACGGCAACTGCGGAGTCGGCGCCGGCTCCGTGGCCGGCCAGTTCCTCCCGGAAGTCGCGTACAAGATGATCTACGGATACTGAACCGCCGGATTCGTCACTGTGGGGTGGCGCGGTATATCGACCACTCCCGCAGGCGCTGAGTCAGGAAGGGGTGGCCGATCGTGGCCTGGGTCATCGTCTGGTCCGGATCAGCGAGGACACGGCTGACCAGGTCGGTCTCGCCGGGCTGCCCACGCCTCGGGTGACCTTGGTACGGAGCTTGACCGTGGAGAACATCGACTCGATCGCGTTCGTGGTGCGGAGTTGGATCCAGCGCTCGGCGGGATCCTCATCGCCCCTGCGAAGGAAGGGGCCGGCATCGTGTGCCCGCCCTTCGTACATGGCCTCCCAACACGGGCGGAAACGCTCCCGCGCCGATGTCGTGGGAGAGAACGCACTGCCGCCCGCACGGGTTGCCTGCCGCCCTCACTCACCCCGACCGGGCGGTGCGACGCGGTGGTCTGAGTACACGTACTCATGAGGTCGGTCGCGGGCGG
>NZ_JAAPBF010000077.1 GCF_022695985.1 Streptomyces sp. NP-1717
CCCCAAGCCCCTGCCCACCGAGTCATGGAGGCATCCCATGCCGCGCGCACCACCCGAGTCATTTCGGACCGCTAACCAACCCCAGGCCCAATCCGCACGACAACACAAGGAACCGCTCATGCCCCAGCCCCACATCCGCCCCGACGTCGTCGCGCTCTTCGCCGACGTGGACTGGCACGGCCACCTCGACGACCCCCACCGCGCGTACCACCGTGACGGGCGTCCTTTCACCCTCGCCGAGCAGCGCCTGCTCGTCACCTTCACCCCGGAAGAGAAGGCCGCCGGGCAAGAGCAGATACGGCGCGAGAACGAGTGGCTGGACGAAGTCGACGCGATGAGGGACGACTTCGTCGCCCTCGTCAGGAAGTACCTCGCACGGCTCCCCAAAGGCTCCGTGGTCGCCGACGCCATCGGCATCATGACCGACGAGGACTACGCCGAGTACGAACGCCTCGTCCCGATCGTCACCGCGCAAGACACCCTCGAATACCGCGCCACCCACGGAAACTCCACCGAACACCTCACCGGCCACACGAAGGACTGACCGCACACGCCAACAGCGGCCGACTGCAGGGCGGGCACTGACACGGCTGCCGGTCAGGCCGCCGGCCGTGCAGGCGATTGCCAGAGCCCCAACGGTCGCCGCTTGTCCGCCTAAACCATCACCGCACACAGACACGCACCGCAGCCCCGCATGCCGTTTCGGCATGCGGGGCTGCGCGTTACCACCCCCGGTGTGAACACGCCGCACCATGCGGCCGGTTCAGACCCGAGGCGAGAGGAGAGGCGGCAGGCATGTCACCGGGGCCGGCCGAGAGCAGGCCCCGTCTTGCTGGGCACGGACGGAGACGTTGCCCGTCATTCGGCCCCAGCCCGAGTAGTCGCTCAGGCCGCCACCTTCGCCGACATTGTGCCCTTGTCAGCCTCCGGGCCGAACAAGGGGCTCGTGCGTCACGCCCGGCGTGCCGCGCCGTCCGGCCATACGACGTCGACGGGCAGTCCTGCCGCGCGTGCTTCCTCGACGGTGTCAGCGGTGCCCCCGCCCTTGCCCGAGGGCAGAGCTCCGTCCCACACCGCGACGAGCCGGTCCGCGCGCGTCAGCAGCTCGCTGTTCGCCGCCTCGTAAGCGGCTCGGTTCGCCTTCTCGTGAGGCATCGTCACCACGTCCACGGCTGCCTCAACGAGATGGTCGAAGACGGCGGCATGCGCCGGTTTCACCTTCGTTTCCCGGTAGTCGCGGGAAGGGATCACGACAACAAGCCGGCCTCCGAGCGCGGTGACTTCCTCCGCGAACAGCGCGTCCGCCCCGGCGGCGATACACGACACCCCTGTCAACTCCTCGCGGTACGGCTCCAGAAGCTGACGTAGTGCAAACCGTACGAGTGGCACGCTCTCCTCGGTCAGGTCCATGTGTCCGGTCACGGCCAGCGTCGTCACGCCGTCCTCCTCAGCTCGACAGCAGGTCGCGGATACTATCCCGCGCCTCACGCACCGACCGCGACGCCTGGTGGCCCACGGTGTACGGGTAGAGCGCACCGAGCTGCGTTCGGACCCGGCCGGACTGGGTGAGCCTTGCTGCGGCGACGGCGCGGTGGGTCTCCTCCGCGCCGCCTCCGACATCACCAACGAGGAAACGGCACTCGGCAAGGCCAATCCGGTCGAGCGCATAGGAGCGGCCCGCCTCCGAACCGCGCGAGGAGAGCGCTGTACGGATCTCACCGGCCGCCCGCTCCGCGTGCTGCCGGGGGTCCTGTCGCGCGAGGTCGAGCAGCCGGCCGCCGGTGACGCCCGCCAGCTCGGCCTCGTCGAAGTACGCGATCCAGTAAGGCTCTTCCTCAGAGGGAGTCGCATTGGCGAGGGCTTCGGCCGCCCTCGCGGTGGCCCGCTGGAATCCAGCGGTGCGGCCCTGCGCGGCGTACGCCCACGCCTCGCGGGTGTGGAGCATGGCCCGCACACGCGGTCCGATCACCTCGCGGGCTCCTTCCTGGGCAAGCTGGATGAGCTGAAGCGCGTCATCCGGGCGGTCGCGGTAGAGCATCTGCCGGGCCATTCCGGCAAGGACGTTGGCGCCGAACACCGGGTCTGCACCCGCGTGCGCGGATCGCAGTGCCAGGCGGTAGTACTCCTGCGCCCGTCGGTGGAGACCGCTGTCCCATGCCATGGTCGCCGCGGTTCCGGCGAGCTGCGCCATGATCCGGTAGAGGCGCGTCTCCACCTCGGCCGCCTGGTGCTCGTCGAGCGCGCCGGCCACCTCGGCAAGCTGCCCGAGAACCGCCTTGCGGCGGAGCCCGCCACCGTACTGGTGGTCCCACTGCCGGAACGCGCGTGCGGTGGTCTCCAGTTCGTCCGTCTCACGAAGTCCGAGTCGGCCTCGCCGGACAGGCGCGGGCAAGGCGGCAGCCGGCTGGAGCCAGCCCTCCAGGGAATCGAGCAGGGCGGCACCGGTTACAGCCGCTCCGGCAAGGGCGCGCGTGATTGCGCGACGGTCCATCACGAGATCGCTCCTCGTCAGGTCTGCTGCCAGGTCGATGGTGGCATCCGGCCTCCACGGGACCTCGCTGGCTCCCGGTCGTGCGCCCGGCGACTTTGGCGGGTGCTGCATCTGCTGCTGGTGCTCCCAGGGACGCGGTGCGAGCCCGAGCATGTGACCTGGGACGCGTAGTCCGTCGGCGATCCGCCGCACCACGTCGAAGCTGGTGACGCGCTGGCTGCCGCTGATGATCGTGGACACCTTGCCGGGGGTGAGTTGGCAGGCGGACGCGATGCGGTTCTGGGAAAGGCCGCCCCACTTCTTGATCAGGGTGAAGACGGCCGCGAAGTCGTGCTCCGCGAGAGCTGCCCGTACGTCTGCTCTGTCGAGAACGTCGGGGGCGAGCGGGCCGGGTGTCGTGGCGTCCATGTGAGCCGACCTCCAGGGCGATCCTACGCACGCGAGCGCGTCGTGCAGGAGCGTCAACGAGTGTATTACCGCCTCGGTAACCCCCGCCGGTTATCCCGTAGTTGCGTCTTCCGGACGACCCTGATTGGGCAACGCACAAACCGACGAGCCGGGGGAGCACGCCATGGACGAGACCACCTATCCGGCGATGCCGAGTACGTTCTCGCTCGACATCTTGACGATGACCGCAGCGGCATCCGTCCTTCTCGACGACGCCGTCGAGCCTCCCACCGGCGAGGCACTGACCTCGCTCACTCTCCAACTTCGCGGGCACCTCAACCTGCTCATCCCGGAGTTGGAACGAAAGTACGACGTGGCCGGGCCACGAGACGCGGCATGCGCCCAACCGGGAATCGGCGAAGCGCAACGTCG
The DNA here is from genome assembly GCF_022695985.1 of Streptomyces sp. NP-1717. Lineage (GTDB taxonomy): Bacteria > Actinomycetota > Actinomycetes > Streptomycetales > Streptomycetaceae > Streptomyces. The sequence goes on from NZ_JAAPBF010000077.1 coordinate 3,311, forward strand.
TCTCGCGGCCGACCCCAGCTCGCTCAGCCCTGTACGCCACGCCACACTCCTGGCCCGCTCCGTCGAGGCGCTGTGCCGCCACTTTCAGCGCCGAGCGGACCCGGATGAGAACCACGACTCCCAGGATCAGCGCCGGCGTCTGCAAGGTGCCGGGCTGACGCAGCAAAGACCAACGGCACAACGCGTTGCCTCGCAAGGCCAGCAGCGGGATTAAGCAACCGCTGCGGCGGGCGACAGCGATGCCAGAAGAACGCGAAGTCCTGTCCCAGTCGGGCCGGGTGTTACACGACCTCAGAGGAATTCCTATGCATTCGACGCCTCTGGCACACCGCACTCCCGCTCTCTTCTCCCGACGTTTACCGGCCCGCCTCGACACGATCCCGGCGGGTGGCGAGACGGCGACTTGGAGAGGGCCGATGAGAAGTGAGCACGCTGCGATGTCGTTCGATGCCGATCCGAGGCGGGTGGAGGCCGCGCGTCGGGTGACAGCCGCCGTGCTGGGGAGGGCCGGCGTCAGGGATCACGATGTGGTCGGGACGGTGCAGCTGCTGGTCAGCGAGATCGTGACCAATGCCATCGTCCACGGCACCGCCAACTCGGTCTCCTTCCAGATCACTTGTGACACCGCCGGTGACGTGCTGATCCAGGTCGACGACCACTCCTCAGGCGGTCCGGAGGTGCGGGAGGCGGGTCCGGACGACGAGGGCGGACGCGGCATGCAACTCGTCACCTGTCTCGCCCGGGACTGGGGCCGCAAGGGCACCTGCACCTGGTGCACGATCGCCATCGGGAGCTGCTGATGCCCTCGACTTCCACGGACCTCGCCGAGGCCCACTGGTCCGTGTCACCTCCGGCCGGGCAGTGGCTGCCATCCATCGACGCTACGGGTCTCGCCCGCATCGCCTGCCTGCTCCGTGGTGTGAAGCCGTTGGAGGCGATCGTGGACGACGTCGGTGACGTCCTGGGCGAACAGGACCCGCGTGAGGATGAGTTCGGAGAGATCGCCGAGCGCTTGCGCGGCGATCTCCGGCGGCTCGATGCCATCGCTCAGGCCGCCGGAGATCGGGACGCCCACGTGCGCCGTCTCCTTCAGCGCGCGCACACGCTGCGCTCCGAGGAACTCCCCCTCGATTGCAGTCAGTCCCTCGGGCACCTTCGGCGGATGGCCGGAGTCGTCAACGACCTGCTGGAACGGCTCGTGGAGACCAGGACTGTCAAGGAAATCGCATGAACCACCGCCGCTACGGACCTTGTTCGCATCTTCCTTGGAAGGCGTCCTCGTAAATGATTACTGAAGATTCCGGCCTCTCCTCACTGGAGGGTGCCCTCGCCCAGGCGGTGGACCGTGCGCGCATCGCCGGAAGGGTTGAACTCCGTGAAGGCTGTGAAGGTGACGGGGGCGGGACTCTGGAGCTGACACTGCTGGGCAGCAGTCGGCTGCCGTTCTCCATGAACACTGCTGAGGCCACCGCGTGGTTGGAGGCGGCGGGTGTCGATGCGACCGCCAGCTACGACAAGGACCACTACCTGGTGATCAGGGTGCGCGGCAAGGCGGGCGTCGACCAGCTGGTGCAGCGCCTGCTGGCACGCTTTATGTACGCGGAGTCGGTCCGCGACCGACTGCAGGACGCATTCGCCCGGCACCAGCTGCGTGTGGTGGTGGAAGTCGAGAATGAGATGTCACTGGCACTGGTGGTGCACGATTCCGAAAACCTGCAAGCAGCCATCCGACTGAGCACGGTACTGGGCGCCGACAGCATCAGTGAAGGGCTGAAGCTTCACCGGCCCCGTGGGATGCGCAAGCTCGCGACCCGGATGCGATTGCTGCTGACCGGCGCCCTGGGCGCGGGTGTTCGTGTGCTGGCCGAGCCTGGCTGTGCCCACGTGGAAGACGAACTGCGTATCCACCTGTCGGTGGAGCAGGGTCTGCGGCTCGCCGGGAGAATCGCCGCCGAACCTGTCCACTCAGGGCAAGAGGAAGACGCCGTGCCCGCGGGGGAAGCGTCATGAGGCAGCCGCGGCAGTTCTACTGGCAGGGCATGCACGTCCCGTTCATCACGCCCTGGACCGGCGAACAGGCTCAGCCGGGAACAGTGGTCCTGCGGACCGGACGCGGCGGTCAGGGCATCGGCTACGCCGACGAACTGAGCCACATCGACCGCCGGTACGACGCGCTGTGGATCAGGCGCGCCGCCGTACGCGGGCTCGGGAAGCCCGATCTGGCGGCGGTTCACCCTCACCGGCAGCGGCAGGCGATGTCCCACATGCTCTGCCAGGTCTGCGGGACCTCTACCTTCGGCCGACCTGATGAACGGCACCTGTTCCTCATGCGCTCCGCCGACGGACGCCCCATCACCGATGGCGAGCAGACCGCCACGCCACCGGTGTGCGAACCGTGCGCAATCGAATCCGTCGGTGCCTGCCCGCACCTGCGCAAGGGATACACCGCCGCACTGGTGGACCGTGCCCAGATGTGGGGTGTGGCCGGCATCGTCCACGACCCCGACACCCTCGCCCCTGTGCACGGCCCCGAAGGCCGACCCACTGCGGTCAGCCTCGACAGCCCGCTGATCCGCTGGACGCTCGCGGCCTGCACCGTCGTCACCCTCCACGGCTGCACCACCGTCGACCTCGAACGCCTCACCACCCAGAAGGTCACGGCCTAGACCACCACCCCGCACCGCGGCTCAAGGCACAACGCCGCATGGCTCAACACCAGGCTCTGCCGTCGGCCTGCCCCGAGCCCTGGCTGCCTCCGCCCGGAGGAACGACCGGGGACAGCCAGGTCGGACCCAATCAAGAAGAAAGCCAACCACCCATGCCTGACTCCCCGCCCCCACGCGGCACCCGCACAACCCGCAAGGACTACGAGCCGTACAGCCTCATTGACACCCTCCTCGACAACGCTGACGACGACGATGGTGCGGACGGGGCGGTCAGCCGGTCGTCCGTGGAGGTATCTGTCCTCGGTGTGCGGGCGCGGTCCGAGGGAAAGTCCGGCCTGAGCGCGCTCAAGGCCATGCGCCGCGAGCACCCCGTCCTGGTCCACGGCCTCTACACCTACCTCAGCGTCATGGGGCTCCTCCTCGCCCTGACCGCCGCGACCGCGGTACGGGGATGAGCGCCGTCCGGCAGCGCCGCCCGTCGTGGATACGGCCCCGCGAGAAGAACCTCAGCAACTACGAGCGCAACGTGCGTCGGATCCGCAACCCGCCGCCACACACACTGGGCGACCGCCTCCACGTCCTCCTGAGCAGAGCGGAGAACGTCTGGTGCCAGCACGTCACCCAGCGCGAACTCTTCCGGCAACTCGACGCCCTGCGAAAAGCCATGAACCACCCTGCACCCCGCGAAGCACCGACACCGGCGACCGACGCGGAAGTGCGGACCCGCCTCGCACGCCTGGCCGCCGACCACCACGAGACCACCAGCCGCTACCTCGACCCGCCCAGGGGCGGTGACCGACATGGAGCTTGACGCGGGCGTCCTGAAGCGCGCGGTCACCGACCCGCAGTACCTTCAATTCCTGGCCGCGCACCTGGTCGAGACGGGACAGATGGTCGCCTCCTGCATGCGGGAGGACTACCAGCTCACCGCAGAACAGGAACAGGTTGTGCTCGCCATCCCCGGCGGGCCGGAGGCCGACCGGGAGATCACAGAATCGTGGTGCCCCCTGCGCCCGGACCACGCAGGCCCGCACTACGCCGTCCTGCGCGGCCTGGACGAGGAACACGTCGTGTGGCTCAAGTGGCTCGGCCCCCTGAGCAGGCTGATCGTCCTCGCCGACTGCACCAACTCCCCGGACCCCAACCCTGCATGCCCGCCTTGCGTGACGCTGCACAGCTCTGGCAACAGCCCCGAAGAGTTCCTTCCTGACGCGACCACGGCTTAGGGTTATGGCGTCATCGCAGCCGTCTGAATTGCCGCGCGGATCCGAAGGTCCACGGTTCCATCCTGCGCCAAGCCGGAAAAGTGCCGAGCGGAGCGCGGGTGGTCTCGCAGAACCGCCGCCATAAGCTCCGCCGCCTGGCCGGACAGTGAGCGCAGCCAGGGCGCGATTCGGTCTTGAGCACTCCACTGATCCCAAGCGGCATCCCAGGTACACATCGTCCGGGCCGCCTCTTCGAGGAGATCCCAGTCGTCCTTGGCTGCAGCAAAATTCGCGATGGCATGAACCCATACAGCGACTCGGCCCGCTTCAGCGAACTGGACCCGTCGCGTTCCTTGGCCATCAGCATGGTCGGCCATGGCCTTGAATAGGCGACCGCTGGCTCGTGGGTCGCGAGACAGCCAAGGGCCTGCCTGTTCGGCGGAGAGAACTGTAAGCGTGCGAGCATACAGCTCATAGACTTCGGGGTGGTCTGCGATCAGTTCGAGCAGGGACCCCACAGCCGCTGGATCGCCGGCGCGCGTCCGTTCCAACAGGCGCTTCGCTTGTTCGGTCGGAGGCTCAGCTGGCTCCGTAAGCTCGCGGTTGATCAAGTCTCGGAAGCTGGGGATGCTCTGCACCCTTTGTCGAGGATCGGCGTGTGTAGCAATTCGGGCTATGTTCCTCCACGGGCCTGGAGGAGGGGAAAGTGGCACGTTCATCTTCGGATACTCGCCGGTAAGCGCCCAGGCAATGACCCGCCCAATGCCATAGATGTCGGCCGCCGCCGTAGCCTCGTGTGCAGCAACGAAGAGTTCAGGCGCTGCGAAGCCTTCCGTTCCGAGCTCGAAGCGGGTACGCCCTTCCTGCGTGGTCTGACCTCGCGGCCGCCGGACAATTCCCCAATCCGCGAGAGTCCATTGGCTATCCAGCAGCAGGATGTTGGACGGTTTCACGTCGCGGTGTAGCCAGTCGTGCGCATGAGCAAGTTCCAGTACATCCATGAGCGCCTCGACCAGAGTGCGCAGCTGCAAAGGGTCACTCAGGCTGTCGCGCCGTTGCTCTGCGGTAGCCTGCGCCATCGGCATGACGAGCCACCCATCTACAGGGTTGGAGTCGAGAATGGGCATATAGTGCGCGTGCTGGCCAAGCAGCTGAGAGATTTCAATCTCTCGTCTCATCCGAGCCGCAGGGGTGTCTCGCTGCGATGTTCTACGCTTGAAGGCGACTTCGACTTCCGTTGGTTTGTGAACGGCACGGAAGATCTGCGCCTGTCCGCCCTCCTCTTTGGGTAGGCGATCGAGACGATAGTCCCTCCGCTCCCCGCGGGCCTGAGCACGGACCAGATCATATGGGTTAAGGGCAGCGTCCTTGGCTGTAGAGACACGGATGCGTGCCGTCTGAGTCGGGGCCATGGGTCGGGCTTGTACTGGAATACGTTGCCCACCGTAAATGGTGTAGCCGCTGATCGAGTCTACGGGAATCAGCGCATAGCCATCGCGAGCCAGCAGGGAATTAAAGAGCTCTAGCAGCTTTTGCAGTTCTTCTTCGTCAGTCCGCACCACAGGGTGGAGCATTTCAGAGAGGAAGCGTAGAAGAACCGAGTCCGGGCCGCTCCTCAATCCGAATCGTTCGTCAGTGAATACCCAATCCTGTTCCCAGTCATCGTTGTTGACACGATGCTGATAGATGTCACCTTCGGCCGTTTCGAAACGCGAGTCGCCGCTCTCGAACTCGTTCAGACTGAAGATTCGCTTGAGGAACTCTGACTCCTCCAGCCTGCCAGCCCAGTCGGTATTCTGAAGTCGCAGACTGTCGAAGAGTCGCATGCGGGTGACTTCGCTGATGCGGGTCGACTTGGCGTCGCCTATACGTGTGTCCTGCGGCTGAAAGAGTGTTGGCTCCCGGCTTCCCTCCAGCACTTGCCGCCAGTTCGTGTCTGGGGCGCGGAGGGCCGGCCTGGCCAGGATTTGATTGACGGCAGGCCGGTCGTTCTGAGTGGCCACCTCAGCGATCGTGGGCAGCAAGTGGTCCAAGACCTCGTCGTCAAAGCTGGGAGTGTCTACTGCGTCGATGTAAAGGACTGCGGCCCAGTAGTAGTCGTTCCAGTTACTGGACGTCGTGTAGCCGTCCTCTGTCTGCTCGAATTCGAGTCTCTCAACTGCGCGGAGCAGTTCCGCCGCCCCGATATCCGAGCGAGCAGCGAAGATCGCGGCAGCCTGCGCCAATACACGCTCTCCGAGTTGCTCCTGCCTGCTGTTCATCGCCCGATTCCCCCTCGCACGCACAGCCGGACATGGTCCGCGCCTACGTCGGCATTCCTATTCGATCAGGCACGGCAGACCCGCGCCCCCCACATCACGTCCCCCGCTCAGAGCGGTAGGACGGCTATCGTAGACCCGATGAAACCAGGGGAAGAAACCTGGCCTTCACGGGAGTGAGCAGGCTGAGGATGGAGCTCACCTTCGAGCTGATGGCCTACAGAGAGCGGCTCTGGCAGCGTCGAACCAGGCGACCGTCGTTAGAGGGCGGCTCTTGACCGCAGCGCCGCCGCTCACGCTAGGTGCTCGATTGTGACGTCATCCCACTGCTGTGCGAGATATTCCGCGACCAGTCGACGGTGGCAATGCCGCGCATCATCCTCACTGCAGAGCAGGACTGCGTTGTCGAGCGTTTCCCGCCGGAAGATTTCGTCAATCTGGCGAACCTTCATCAATTCGAGGAATCGCTCTTCGTAGGCCGCCCAGCCGACATCCCTCTTCTTGTAGGCGTCGAGCATGACCTTGGTCGGGGCCAGTTCGGTACGATGGGCGTACTGCGCACCACAAATCTCACTCAGGAAGTACCTCAGATCATCACGCTTAGCGAAACCGGACAGTTGTGACACATTATTAAGTCGAACATCGACCAGCGCTGACACTCCAGCTTCACGCAATAGCCCGAAGAACTTTTCGGCGGACTTCTTCGTGAACCCGATGGTGTAGAGTTTCATCTTTCCGGTGTCCCGTCGCCGCGAAGCTGCTCATTAACATATGCGATCCGTTTTTCCTGGCGGTCGAGAGCTTCTTGGAGGCGCTCGGCCGAGGTCCGGAAAAGATCTTCCTGATCTAGCCCAAAATTAGCCATCAAGCGCCGCATTGCCGAGGAATGGTCCTCGATGTGCCCGTCGCCATGAATGTGTTGGACGGCAATTCCATCCCCCTCGAGGACTGGCCCGACGAGCACGCAACGATGGCAGTCAAGTGGTTCCTGCTCGGTGCACATGACGGCGATTCGCTCGCTCTGTGAACCGTTCCGCAGGCGATTGACGCCGCTGACGAAATTCGGGGTCCGGGCGAGAAGGTCGTACCGCACCCGTCCGTTGACATAGCAGGTGAGGTCTTCGGTGCGCGCGCCCAGTTCCTTTCCCAGGAAGACGTACTTGATATCGACGTCGGACAGGGTGCGCTCCACGGCGTATCGGTTGAACTGGGGCGTGAATCGGCTGACGGGCATCGACCGCACATCGGCGATCGCCGTGATCCCATGCTTCTGCAGCAGGCTCAGGAATCCTGAGCTACTGTGCGTGGAGTGGCCGACAGTGAATACTTTATGGGGTGTCATCGCCTGCTGCCTGTTTGAATCTTCGCTCGTTCGATAATGGCTGCCACTAATTTATAGACATAACCTTCATATGGTTCACCGAGACTCACCGTAAGGAATGATTCCCCCAGCTCGTACGTCCCTTCCGACTTAGCCAGATACTCCTGCTCATATGCGGGATCGGTCACCCGAAGTATATGTTCATGTCTCGCATGGGAGAAGTGGGCACGCAGGACTCGCTTCTGATCTCCGAACGCCGCCCCAGGGACGTGTACTTGTAACGTGAGGTCGGTGATGCGTATGAGCCTGAGCGAGTCCGACAAAGTGGATACTTCTTCAATCGGGAGGCGATCATCATTTCCATGATAGGTACTGAACCCGTTGACCCACAGTGCGCTGGGGGGCTGTTCCAGGTTCAGTAATCCTCTCCACCCGATCCTGCCGACCTTCTTCCAATAGTAAGCGGGGTGAAGGAGCCAATTCTCACTCTGGAAGTCGTGCGGTTGAGGCCGAAGAAGCGGCACCGAAACAATATCGAGGACATTCGGTTCCATTCCGTCTTCGTACTGTCTTTCGCGAGCTGAGACTTCGCCGTTTAGGCGAGCACTGACCGGGCGCACCCACTCTCCTGAATCGTCGTCGACCATTCCTGCCACACAGCGGCCCGAAATCTTGCGGGAATTCGCCAGACACACGAGCGTCTTTATCAGCACCATGTGTACCCCCAAATCTGATGCATCGACTTCCTGCGAGACGGAATCGCAGCGCACCTACACGAAACAACGACGAGCGCCATCGGTTGCGAGATCCGCGAGTCTTCCAGGAGCCTACGACTGGGGTGCGGCGCCCGTCCGCCGTTCTACCAAGCGCGATGTTCAAACCAAGCCGCCCCCAGGCCGACTTGCTGGCGCCACACGGGGCAGTCGGCCGGCTAGGGCCTTGACCGATACCTCGGCATAGCTGCGTCTTGCTCGGTTCCTGGTGGTCCGTCAGGTCAGGGGTAGGGCAAGGAACGTGACAGAGGCTTCCAAGATCATGGACATCTCGACGCCAGGTAACTCGAGTGAGAAGACCGTGCCTGCCGACGCATCATCTCAAATCCCGCCAGCCCTCGACCAGCTCCGCGAGCACGCCGAAGGTCGCACGTTTCCGAGGAAGTCACGAGCTCTCTGGGTTAGCCAGGGCACCCATCACCGTGCGTGCGGTGCCGGCCGGAGCGACATCGCTGCTGGTGGTCGGCGAGTGAATCGCCGACGCATCGGCACATGTGCTGGATCGCGTCGGTGCCAGCCCCGATCCACTGCTGCCCAGGCCAACCCTGCCCGTCGAGCCAATAGGTCCGTCGGCTACTGGCGCGCACAGACGGCGACCGCTGGACCACGCGGTCGGCGGCGCCGTACCGCTGACCGTGGTTCGGTCCAGCAGGAACCGCCCATGCCCATGCATGATGCGCAACGGATGGAAGTTCAAGCACTGCTGCGGGCGCCCTGCTGTCGCTACGTAGCCGCAGCAGTCCGCACACAGTCCGCAGGACACCCGATCAGAACCGTCTCACCCCAACGCCAGCCATCAGAAAAAGTCCAGGTCAGAACGCCACACGGGAGATCCCCCCAGTTCACCGACCCGGCCCATTACTAGGAGACGAAGAAGGCTTGATCACCGGTCAGGCCGCCTGACCCGCTCCCCCGCGGGCCATCACGCCTACCACCCCGCACCCGCTCCGCAGACCGCCGAGAGAGGCGTCCGCGCCGGAGCGGGTGCGGTTTTCTTCTTCGGCCCGGTGGACGCGGGGCTGTCGCTAGAGGTCTTCGCAGATCCCACGGGCCTTCGCCAGGTCCTTCTTCACCTCGGCGTCGAAGTCGAAGACCTGCGCGTGACGGTGCTGTGCCCGGCTGAGGGAGTCCGAGAGCGACTCGTACGCCGGGTCGCCCGCCGCCGCAGCGGCGGACAGGGTGACGGCTCCGCTCCAGCGGTTGAGGGCCACCAGGCCCTCGTCGCCCTTCGCCGTGAACTTCGTTTCGTCGAACCCGGCGAGGGCGTCGCACGCACCGCGCGCGTCGACCGCCGCCCCGGACGTGTCCGCGCTCCCGTCCCCGGCGATCGCCCAGGCCGCCCCCACACCGCCGGCGCCCAGCAGAAGCCCGGTCACCAGGGCTGCCACGAGGCGACCCTTGTCGCGAGGTGCGGCGGCGGAGCCGGGGGTCTGTGCGGGTATGGGCGGAGTGGATTGCTCTTGCTGCATAGCCCCTGACCGTACAGGGCGGGTCATCGTCCCGAGCGAGCAGCGAGGTCCGGCTCTGAACCCGCCTCGGTGCAGCGGAGTTGATGTCGCAGCCCGAGCCACTCCCGTGCCGTCCACGAGGCGGCGCCGGCGGTCGTCCAGGATTCGGCCCGACTCCGCCACGCCACGTATGTCGACGGACCCACCCATTACGTCGTATGCGAAGTAATCCTGTGGAGCCGGTCACCTCGTGCGACGGTTCGAGGGCGACGAGCGGTGGGGAGAAAATGTGTGCGGAGAGCGCATAGGCGAGGGAGAGGTGGGCACACGTCGCGACGGCGAGCCCCCCGTTCGCCGATCCGGGAGGGAATCAACATCATGTCCATGTCCACCCAGTTCACGAGAACCGCCGAACCTCTGACGGGGCCACGGGTCGGGGAGCTTCCGTGGATCGAGGACGCGGGTCAGGTCGCGCCCAGGGACGCGCGTGAGTTGTCGAAGGTGTTCTTCCAGCAGTTGCAGGTCCTCGAAGAGGGCACGCACGAGTACCAGTACGCGCGCAACACGCTCATCGAGATGAACCTGTCGCTGGTGAAGTTCGCCGCCCAGCGGTTCCGTAACCGGGACGACCAGCTGGAGGACATCGTCCAGGTCGGGACGATCGGTCTGATCAAGGCCATCGACCGGTTCGAGCTGTCGCGCGAGGTGGAGTTCACCTCGTTCGCCGTGCCGTACATCGTCGGTGAGATCAAGCGGTTCTTCCGTGACACCAGCTGGGCCGTCCATGTGCCGCGCCGGCTCCAGGAGTTGCGGATACAGCTCGCGCGGGCCAAGGACCAGCTCGCCGTGCGGCTCGACCGGGAGCCGACGGTGCGGGAGTTGGCCGAGCATCTGGAGCTGAGCGAGGAGGAGATCGTCGAGGGGCTGATCGCCGCCAACGGCTACAACTCCGACTCGCTCGACCTGCCCGCCGACTCCGGCTCGGGTGCCCCCGGCAGGAGCGCCGCGTCCGTCGCCGACCTCGTCGGCGCGTGCGACCCCGCCATGGAACTGGTCGAGGACTTCCACAGCCTCGCGCCGCTGCTGAGCACGCTGGACGAGCGGGAACGCCAGATCCTTGAGCTGCGCTACGGGCAGGAGCTGACCCAGTCCCAGATCGGCGAGCGCTTCGGTGTCTCGCAGATGCAGATCTCCAGGATCCTCGCCCGGACCCTGGCCAAACTGCGGGACGGCATGCTCACCGACAGCTGAGCGAGCCGGCCCGGCCCGGACCCCGCAGGGGGCCCAACGCGTCGACGTCGCCGTCCGCGCCCCCGGAACCGGCGGCGTCGACGTCCGGCGTCAACCGGCCGGGAGCGCGACGTCCTCGGCGGGCCCGCCCGCCTCCGCGACCTCGGCCACCGCCGTGATCTCCACCAGTTGCCCGGTGTAGCCGAGGCACGCGACCCCGAGCAGCGTGGACGTGTGCGGCCCCGTGGTGAGGCCCGAGGCGTGGACGACGTCCCAGACCCGGCTGAGATCCGCCGGGTCGGACGACACCACGTACACGTCGGTGGTCACCACCCGGTCGAGATCGCTGCCGACGGCGCGCAGCGCGGTACGGAGGTTCGCGAGGACCTGTTCGGTCTGGGCCGCGAAGTCGCCCGGGCCGACGAGTGTGCCGTCCTTGTCGAGCGGTACGGATCCCGCCAGGAACGCCAGACGGCTGCCGCTCTCGACGACCGCCGCGTGCGCGTAGCCGGGTGGCGGGAAGAGGCTGGGGACGGTTGTGCGCCGCACCATGCGGTCGCTCCTTGCCGGTTGACGGGTCTGCGGGCGATCGGGGGCACCGGCGCGCGGGAAGCGCGCGGTCACACCCGCGTGCCATTGTCGGCGCGAAGGGCCGGGACGTCACCGGAGTTTCCGCCGGCCGCCGGGCGGGCCGTGCCGCCCCGTACGACCACCACCGCGAGCAGCGCGATCGCGAGGCCGGCGGCCGTGGTCGGGCCGAAGGGTTCGCCGAACATCACCGCGCCCCAGACCGCCGTGACCGGCGCCATGAGGAACATCAGGGTGTTGACGCGCAGCACCCCGGAGCGGCGCAGGACCAGCCAGTACAGGCCGTACCCGCCGAACGTCGCCAGGACCACCAGCCAGCCGACGGCCACCCAGAAGGACGTCTCGGCGGGCGGCACCGCCGCGCCCGCCGTGGCGGCGAGGGCGGTGAAGACGACGGCGCTGGTACCGCAGTGGATCGTCATCGCCACGGACGGCGCGACCGCCCTGCCGGAGCGGCTCTCCAGGAACGTGGCGGCCACCAGCGACAGCATGCCGAGGAACGGCACCGCGTACGCCCACGGCTCGACCCCCTCGGCGGCCGCCGCGTCCGCCGACGTCACGACGAGCACGCCCGTCACGCCGAGGCACAGACCCAGCCACTGGCGCCGGGAGACGTGGCTGCGCAGCAGCGGTCCGGCCAGCGCGCCCGCGACGAGCGGCTGTGTCCCGTCGATGAGGGCGGTGGTGCCGCTGGAGACGCCGAGCTGGATCGCGTAGTAGACCGTGAGGAGGTAGCCGCTCTGGGACAGCGCGCCGATCACGCACTGCCGCAGTACGTCGCGCGCCGTCAGCCCGCGCCAGGCGGCGCGGGCGCGGACTGCGGCGACCGCCGCGAGGACCAGCGCCAGGGGCAGGAAGCGCCACATCAGGATCGTGACGGCGTCGGCGCTGCCGGCGCCGAGCTTCGCGCCGATGAAGCCGGAGCTCCAGCAGACGACGAAGGCGACGGCGAGGAGGAGGTTCATGGCCGGGCACCGCCCTTGGGCGAGGAGGCAGGTATACCGATCTGTTTACTCATCTCGCTTACTATACAGACCGGTATACTTTTCACCATGAGCCGGAGCACGAACAGCAGCACCCCGCAGGCGCCCGGGCGGGCGCGGCCGGCGCCGCCCCGCCGGATCGTCCTGACCCCCGGCGCGCGCCGCGCCCTGGACGCGGCGTCGCGGCTCTTCTACGAGCGCGGCATCCACGCCGTCGGCGTCGACCTCATCGCCGCCGAGGCCGGGGTCACCAAGAAGACGCTCTACGACCGGTTCGGCTCGAAGGAGCAGATCGTCGTCGAGTACCTGGCCGGCCGTGACGAGCGCTGGCGCGCCTTCCTGGACGAACGGCTGGCGGCGGCGCCCCCGTCACCGGCCGAGCACGCCCTCGCCGTCTTCGCGGCCTCGCGGGACTGGGTGGCCGAGCACGGCGCGCGTGGGTGCGGCATGGTCAACGCCCATGCGGAGATCGACGATCCGGCGCATCCGGCGTACGCGGTGATCGCCGGTCAGAAGGCGTGGATGCTGGAGCTGTTCACCTCGCTCGCCCGGGAGGTCACGGCTCCGGGCGAGGCGGCCGGGTCCGAAGCGGCCGACCGTCTCGCCCGTACGCTCATGCTCCTTCACGAGGGCGCGCTCGTCGCGCATGGGCTGGGCATCTTCCCCGACGCCGTCGGACTCGCCCGCGAGCAGGCGCGCGCCGTGCTCGCGCCGTACTCATGACACGCGGCTGAACTCCCCCGCCGGCCCCCGCAGTTCCGGCATCGTCCAGGCCCGCCACCGGCCTTCCGGCTGCGGACCGTCGCCTCGCCGAAGGAGCCTCAGGCCGCGGGCGCGTGCAGCAGTGGGCTCTTGTTGCGCGTCAGCCACTGGCGGTACACCCCGGCCTGCAACGCCGCCTCGCGGTAGGCCGCCTCCAGGTCCGCGTACACCTCGGCGCCCCCGGGGCCGTCGCCCACGCCGTCCGCGCCGTCCGCGCCCGAACTCACGATGCCCGCGCCCTCGTACGCTCCCGGCCGCGAGAACAGCAGCAGCCGCACCCCCAGCGGGTCGTCCCGCAGCGGCCGTACGACCATGTCCTCGCGCGGGACCGAGGTGGGCTGGCAGGGCGCTATCGCCTCGCCGACCGCGATCAGGGACGAGGCGGTCAGGTAATCCCCGTGCAGGACGGGCGGGTTGAGCCCGGCATCGCTCAGTACGCGGCGCAGACCGTCCCACTCGCCGTCCACGGTCGGGTCGATCATCCACCGGTCACTCGCCAGATCGGCCAGCTCGACGACCGGCCGGCCGGCCGCCGGATGGTCCCGCGCCAGCGAGATGAACTGCGGCTCCCGTTCGACCAGTACGCGCCGGTCGAGCCCCGGCGGCTCACGCAGCGGGCAGCCCTCCACCTCGTGCACGAACGCCACGTCGAGCCCGCCCGCGGCGACCTGCCGCAGCAGCGCGTTGGCCGAGACGTCCATCTGGAGCGAGATGTCCGTGCCCGGCAGCCGCTCGCGCAGCCTGCGCAGCCAGCCCGCGAGGGCGCGGCTCGCCGTCGAGCCGATCCGCAGCCGGGGCCCGGCGGACCGGTCGGCCGCGGCCCGCGCCTCACTGACGAGGACGGCCATCCCGGCGACCAGCGGACGCGCGCGGCTGAGCACGGAGTGACCGAGCAGGGTGGGCCGGCAGCCGGTGCGTTCACGGGAGAACAGTTCGGCGCCCAGCGCGTTCTCGATCCGCCGCAGCTGCGTCGTCAGGGACGGCTGGCTCATGCCGAGCTGCCGGGCCGCTTTGTGCAGGCTTCCGGCGTCGGCTATGGCGCACAGCGCGCGCAGATGCCTGACCTCCAGCTCCATGTACTGAAGAGTAGGCCCGCCGTTTGCGTCACGCCAGGGACACAAACGGCGGCAATTGGCCGCCATTCACGGAATATTGGGCGAGCCGGCACCGGGGCGATACTCCGGTGCTATCGCCCTTCGGCATCATCCGCCGCGGCAGTGTGGGGCACGACACTCTTCCCTACCGAACCCGTTCATCGGACGAGTAGGAGCCCCCCACATGAGATACCCCAAGACGGCCCTTTCCGCGATCTGCGGAATCTCGCTCGCCTTCGCGACCGCCCTCACCGCCACCCCGGCCGCCGCTGACCCCACCAGCGCCGCGCCCACCACCTCGTACGCCGCGTACGAGGGCTCGTCGGCGGACACGGCCGCGACCAAGGCCTTCTACCAGGCCGTCATGAAGTCGGTCGCCGAGAAGCGTGCCGCCAACCCCGGCGCCCTCGCGGTCACCGTCGTCTACGACGCCTCCGGTGCCCCGTCGTTCGCCGGCCAGATAGCCAGCAGCACCCAGATCTGGAACAGCGCCGTCTCCAACGTGCAGCTCCAGCAGGGCAGCAACGCCGACTTCACCTACGAAGAGGGCAACGACCCGCGTGGCTCGTACGCGAGCACCGACGGGCACGGCCGTGGCTACATCTTCCTGGACTACGCGCAGAACCAGCAGTACGACTCCCTGCGCGTGACCGCCCACGAGACCGGGCACGTCCTCGGCCTGCCGGACAACTACACGGCCCCGTGCAGCAAGCTGATGTCGGGCGGCGGCCCCGGCCCGTCCTGCACCAACTCGCAGCCGGACGCGGCCGAGCGCAGCCAGGTCAACAGCCTCTGGGCGAACGGCTTCGCGGCCGCGCTGGCCAAGGCATCTTGATCCGTCGCTGATCCGTCGCGATCCGCCGCCGGTCCCCACCACCGCACGGCGGACCGCGAACCCCCCACCGGATCAGGCGCCAAGATCGGGCGTGCCGGTACTCACTGGTCGAGTACCGGCACGCCCGTGCCGCGTTCACCGTCCACCGGGTACGGGGACGGTGTTCAGGTCGCCTGGCTCATCCGCACCATCGACACCAGCTCCTCCTCCGACATTCCCAACTCGCGCGCCTCGTCGACCAGTTCACGTACCCGCTGCAGAAGCTTCGCCCGGCCGGGAGAGACCGGTCCCGGCACGACCACGGCGCCCCGGCCCCTGCGGAGTTCGATCAGGCCCTCCTCGCGCAGCCGCTGGTAACCGCGCAGCACCGTATGGACGTTGACGCCGAGCGAGTCGGCGAGCGCCCGTGCGGCCGGGAGGCGGTCGCCGGGGTTCACCGTGCCGTCGGCGATCGCGCCGCGCACGGATCCGGCGATCTGGTCGCCGAGCGGCACCGAGGACGCCGGGTCCACCCGGAAGAGCACGGTCAGCCCCTCTTCCGCCGGTCGACGAGCGTGTTGAGCAGCGCGGCGCCCGTCGCGGAATCGGCCACGGTGACGGCGAACTCGCGGCCGTTGGTGCGGCGCACCACGATCGCCTCCCCGGAGCGCAGTACGACCCCGCTGCGCTTGTGGCGGATCCGGTAGCCCCAACCGCCGTAGTCGGCGACCGCGTTGATCCGGCGGCTGCTCGCCGTCTCGATGGCGTCCAGCGGGACCCGCACCCGCGGCCAGGACAGCGCGCCCATGGCGACCGTGAGTCCGTGCCGGTCGACCGACACGTGCGCGGAGGCGAAGACGAGGGCCAGCAGGCCGATGACGAACACGAAAGGACCGTACCGCCAGCTGACGAGGCCCGCGACGAACACCCCGCCGACCAGCGTCGCCAGGCCCACGGCGAGCAGCGCGCCCGACCCCGTCCGCCGCGACCAGCCCGCCAGTTCACCGTCCGCCAGATCGATTCTGGCCGTGTCGTCGTCCCCGGTGGGTTCGAGCCCGGGGTCGGGGACGAAGCGGGTGAGCAGCAGGCCCGCTCCGGCGCACGCCAGAGCGACGGCCAGGGCGACACCGAGTTGCCACGGCGGGAAGTGGACGGCGGAGCTGTCGGTCGCGTCGAGGTTGGCGTAGAGCGTCGCGGTGAGCGCGTATCCCAGCAGCCCGGACAGGGCCCAGCCGCCCCCCGTCAGCCCCTTCACGCCGCGCGCCGTGAGGGCGCCCCCGAGCGCCCCTGCGGCCCACAGGGCGCCGATGCCGGTGAAGAGCACGACGGCGCCGACAAGGGACGCGGTGCGGGAGATGGGCGCGCGGTCGGCGTCGCCGGACAGGTCGAAGTGGCCGGCGAGCGAGTCGGGCAGCCGGTCCCCGAGGACGAGGAAGACGGTCAGATGGACGACGAGCGCCAGCAGGAACGGCGCGACGGTGACGGTCGCGAGACGCATACGGGCCTGATTCATAAAACCTCCCTTGTTCGCATACTACTAGAACAATGATGGAGGCATAAAGCAACCGTCCCGGCAGGCGTCGTACACCTGCCGGGACGGTTCACGTCCGGCGAAGAGGTCAGGCGTGTCAGGCGCTCACCAGGATCCTGCCCTCGAACTCCGTGTCGTCGGGCAACTGCCGCTTGATCCGGTCGAGGGCGTCACGGAACCCTCCCCCGACGATGCCCGACTCGTAGGCCGCCCCGCCGCACCGCAGCGTGAGGCTCAGCTCGGCGCGCCCCGCGGGCGTACCCGACGGACGCTCACCGAGCGTCAGCAGGCAGCTGAGCGTGGCCTGTTGAACCGTGCCGCCCGCACTGACGGGCATGGGTATGTCCCACTCCAGTACGCAGGACGACAACACCCCGCCCGCCTCCGTGGGTTCGAGCACGGAGAAATCGGCCCCCTCGTAAGCAACTCCCCTTATACGGGTGCGGACTTGCCGCCCGTCCGCGCTGATCGCGATGGGCTCCGCACCACGGCGGTCCCGGTACCAGCCCGCCCATGACTCCGTCGACTCCGCTGTCATGCGCGGACTGTAGCGGTACAGGACGCTCCGCCGCCGCGTGGGTCACCGCTTACCCACGTCACGGCTTCCGGCAACCGCCGCCGGGCACCTTCACCGCTTGCGGCCGTACGTCCTGACGACCACTCCGTTGCCGAAGGCGCGGTGGGATTCCAGCTCGAACTCGGTGAGGGCGAACTCCGTGCCGAACATGGGCATTCCGGAGCCGAGGATCAGCGGATACGACTTGATGACCAGCTCGTCCACCTCCCCGATCAGCTGGGCGGCGAGATTCGCACCGCCGCAGAGATAGATCCCGAGCCCGTCCTCCCGCTTCAACTCCCCGATCCTGGCGGCGACATCGCCGGAGACGATCTCCACGGCCGGGTCGGGGCTCGTGAGGGTCCGCGACGCCACGAGCTGGCGCATGTGCGCGTACGGACTGGTGACACCCTCCTTGAGGGCCAGGTCGTAGCTGAGCCGGCCCTGGATGACGGTGTCGAACCGCTTGTTCTCCAGATGGTCGAGCCCGAGCGGCCGGCGGCCGTGCGTCGGCAGCGTCTCCGGATACTCGTCCTTGAGGAAGCCGAGGAACTCCTCGTCCACGAAGCGGGTGAAGAAGTCCGCCTCGCCACTGGGGTCGCCGATGAATCCGTCGATCGACGCGGCGATGAAATAGCTGAGCTTGCGCAAGCCTGTCCTCTTTTGCGATGGGCGACAGAAGATGCCAATGGCCGCCACCCGGAGCACATCCGGGGTGCGCGACCTTGACCACTTCACCCATAGTGCTTCAGCTGTAGTGGTTACGCAAGGTCTTTTGCCCGCCCTCGGCCGCGGCCCGCGAGCCGGCCTACCGCGTGCGGCGCGTGACGTACTCGGCGAGGGCCAAAAGATCACCCGCCGCCGCCAGATCCGGGACGGCTCCGGACAGTTCCTGCACCGCCCGGGACATCCGGTCCGCCGCCTGCTCCTGCGCCCAGTCGCGTCCGCCGGCGCGCTCGACCGCCGAGGCCGCCCGCGCGACGGCCTCTGCGTCCATCGGCCGCAGGTAGAGATCCGCCAGCTCCTCGGCCGCCGGGTGCCCGGAGACCAGCGCGGCGACGACCGGCAGCGACTTCTTGTGGGCGACCAGATCCGCACCGGCCGGTTTGCCCGTGCGGCCGGGGTCGCCCCAGATCCCGATGAGGTCGTCGATGAGCTGGAAGGCCAGCCCCGCCTCCCGCCCGAAGGCGTCGAGCGCCGCCACCTGCTCGTCGCCCGCGTCCGCGTAGAGCGCGCCGAGCGCGCACGAAGTGCCCAGCAGCGCACCGGTCTTGGCCATCGCCATCGTCAGACACTCGTCCAGCGAGACGTCGTTCGGCCCGCGCCGCTCCAGCGCGCAGTCCGTCTGCTGTCCGGCGCACAGCTCGATGACGCAGTCGGTCAGCCGCACCGCCGCCGGGGACGAGGCGGGATGGCGGTCCTCGGCCAGCAGCCGCAGCGCCAGCGCCTGGAGGGCGTCGCCGGTGATGATCGCGTCGGTGGTGCCGAAGACCGTCCAGGCCGTGGGCCGGTGTCTTCGGGTCGGGTCCTCGTCGATGACGTCGTCGTGCAGCAGGGTGAAGTTGTGCGCCAGCTCCACGGAGACCGCCGCCGGGACGGCACGGTGCGGCTCCCCTCCCAGGGCCTGCGCGGCCGCGAGCACGAGCGCGGGCCTGATCGCCTTCCCCGCGCCCCCCGCCACGGGTGAGCCGTCGGCCCGCCGCCAGCCGAAGTGATATCGCGCGACACGGCGTACGGCCGGAGGCAACGACTCGACGGCCGCGCGCAGTTCGGGCTGGACGACACTGCGGCTGCGCTCCAGGAGCGCCACGGCCTCGTGGCCATCGGTGGCGGCATCCGTG
Organism: Streptomyces sp. NP-1717; assembly: GCF_022695985.1. Lineage (GTDB taxonomy): Bacteria > Actinomycetota > Actinomycetes > Streptomycetales > Streptomycetaceae > Streptomyces. The sequence continues at coordinate 22,381 of NZ_JAAPBF010000077.1, forward strand.
CTGGTCATGGTCACAGTCACTTCCTCTGCGGCGGGCGGGGGAACCGGTGGGTGACAGGCACGCACCAGGTGGGACCCGGCCGCCGTACGGACGGACCCCACCCGGAGACATCGCTCGGCTCACGTCACCGCCAGCGGCTCACTTCCACGTTCTCCAGGACACCGAGGGCGTCCGGCACGAGAACCGCCGCCGAGTAGTAGGCCGTGACCAGGTACGAGATGATCGCCTGCTCGTCGATGCCCATGAACCGGACCGACATGCTGGGCTCGATCTCGTCCGGGATGCCGCTCTGCTGGAGCCCGATGACCCCCTGCTCGCTCTCGCCCGTACGCATACAGATGATCGAGGTCGTCCGGGCATCCGAGACCGGGATCTTGTCGCAGGGGAAGATCGGCACACCGCGCCAGGCCGGCACATGATGGCCCCCGACCTCCACCGTGGCGGGATTGAGCCCCCGCTTGTTGCACTCGCGCCCGAAGGCGGCGATGGCCCTCGGGTGCGCGAGGAACATCTTCGAGCCGCGGCGGCGGGACAGCAGCTCGTCCATGTCGTCGGGGGTGGGCGCGCCGTCGTGCGGCTGGAGCCGCTGGCCGTAGTCGCAGTTGTTGAGCAGGCCGAACTCGCGGTTGTTCACCAGCTCGTGCTCCTGGCGCTCGCGCAGCGCCTCGACCGTGAGCCGCAACTGCTGCTCGGTCTGGTTCATCGGCTGGTTGTAGAGGTCGGCGACCCGGCTGTGGACCTTCAGTACGGTCTGCGCGACGCTCAGCTCGTACTCCCGCGGCGCCCCCTCGTAGTCCACGAACGTGTGGGGCACCCGCGCCTCGCCGACATGGCCGGCGGACAGCTCGATCGCCGCTTCGCCGTACTTGTTGGTCCGCTGCGCGGGGATCGACGCGAGCGCGTCCAGATGACCGCGCAGCGACGGCGCCCGCTCCGCGAGGTTCAGCACGTCCTGCCTGGTCAGCACCAGCACCGTGCAGGCCGTGGCCGCTCGTGCCGTGTACTGCCAGGTGGCCTCGTCGTCCACCAGCGCCTGATCGCCGAAGTACGCCCCGTCCGCGAGGACTTCGAGCACCGTCTCGTCCCCGTAGGGCCCCTCGCCGACCTTCTCCACCTTGCCGTGCGCCAGCAGGTACACCCGGTCCGCCGGGCCTCCGGCGTCGGCCACCGTCTGGCCCGGGGCGAACTCCTGTTGCTCGCAGCGGTTCGCCAGCTCGGTCAGCACCTCCTCGTCCTCGAAGTCGCGGAGCGCCGGCAGCTCACCCAGCTCCGCCGGGATGACCGCCACCCGGTCGCCCGTCTGTACGAACGTCACACGTCCGTCGCCGACCGAATAGCTGAGCCGGCGGTTGACCCGGTACGTACCGCCCTGCACCTGCACCCAGGGCAGCATCCGCAGCAGCCACCGCGAGGTGATCTCCTGCATCTGTGGCGCCGATTTCGTGGTGGTCGCCAGGTTCCGCGCCGCGGCCGTTCCCAGACTCTGCTGGGAAGGCGGTTCCACCGTACGGACCTCGTCACCAACCGACATGAATCTCCCTCTCGATCATGGGCTGACCTGCGTGAAAAGCTTTGCATCACGTGTAGTTGTCGCGCCATCACACAAATGAGTGGGACTGGATCACCGCGGTCGGGGCACGTTTGCGGCTTCTGTCATTCACGGCTCACGCTCGGCCGAATGTGACCGGATCGGCTCGTACGGCGTGCGAATCGACGGTCCACCGCGCCGTGTTCGGGTAAGAGCCAGCGGTACGAGAAGTTCCGGATCCACCGGTCAAGGAGGCCGCCATGGCCACACCCATGTCTGCGAGCAGCTTCATCCGCGCGCTGAAGAACGAGGGGCTGACGGTCGTCGAGGTCGGCGACTGGCGTACGCACAACCGCAACCACGTGGGGCCCTGGGGCCCGGTCCACGGCGTGATGATGCACCACACGGTCACCAAGGGCACCGCGAACACCGTCCGCATCTGCCGCGACGGCTACGCGGGGCTGCCGGGGCCGCTGTGCCACGGCGTCATCTCCAAGGACGGCAGAGTCCATCTCGTCGGTTACGGCCGGGCCAACCACGCGGGCAGCGGCGACGACGACGTCCTGCGCGCCGTGATCGCCGAGAAGGCCCTGCCGCCGGACAACGAGACCAACACCGACGGCAACAGGCACTTCTACGGCTTCGAGTGCGAGAACCTGGGCGACGGCAAGGACCCGTGGCCGGCCGTCCAGGTGGAGGCCATGGAGGCCGCGGCGGCGGCCGTCTGCCGCGTCCACAACTGGAACGGGCCCTCGGTCATCGGCCACCTGGAGTGGCAGCCGGGCAAGATCGACCCCCGCGGCGTCTCCATGGCGGGTCTGCGGCGGCGTATCGACGAGCGGCTGAAGTAGACCGGCCGGGCCGGCGCGACAGCGGCCCGCGTGACAATGGACGGGTGACTCCGGAAGCGCTCGACCTCGCCGCCCTGCGGCCACGGCTGCCGTCACCCCTGCGGACCGTCGAGGACGAGCGCTTCACCCGCCGCGGCGTATCGCTGCTGCTCAAGCGGGACGACCTGATCCACACCGCCCTGCCGGGCAACAAGTGGCGGAAGCTCGAACCCAACCTGCGGGCCGCCTCCGCCGGAGGTCACCTCGCCCTGCTCACTTTCGGCGGCGCGTACTCCAACCATCTGCGCGCCACCGCCGCCGCCGGCCGGCTGCTCGGCTTCATGACGGTCGGTGTCGTACGGGGCGACGAACTGGCCACCCGCCCGCTGAACCCCTCACTCGCCGCGTGCGCCGCCGACGGCATGCGGCTGCGTTTCCTCGACCGGGCGACCTATCGCCGTAAGACCGAGCCCTCCGTACTGAGGGAGATCCTGAGCACGGCCGCGGACGCGCTCGCGGTGCCCCGCGAGCGGGTCTACGCCGTCCCCGAGGGCGGCAGCAACTCCCTTGCCGCGCGGGGCTGTACGGCCCTCGGACGGGAGCTGCGCGGCGCGGCCGACGTGGTGGGTGTCGCCTGCGGCACCGGCGGCACCCTCGCGGGCCTGGCCGCCGGTCTCGGCCCTGGGCAGCGCGCCGTCGGCTTCCCCGTGCTGAAGGGCGGCTTCCTGGCCGGGGAGGTCCGCGCCCTTCAGCTCGCCGCCTTCGGCGGCCCCCGGGGCGACTGGAGCCTGGACGAGCGCTTCCACGGCGGCGGCTACGCCCGTACGACACCGGCCGCCGACGCCTTCGCCGCCGACTTCGAGGACCGTCACGGACTCCCGGTCGAGCGGCTCTACGTGGCCAAGATGCTGCACGGACTGACCACCCTCGCCGGGGAGGGCGCCTTCCCGCCGGGCAGCACGGTCGCCGCCGTCGTCACCGGCCGCCCGCCGGACCCGGTCGTCACCGCCGGACCCGGCGGCGAAAGCGACGGAGACAGGGACGGCGGCGGCGGTCAGTCGGCCTCCTCGCGGTAGGCCACGGCCTCCTCCAGGTCCAGCCTGCGCAGCAGCGTCCGCAGCATCTCGTCGTCGATCCGCCGCTCGTCGCGCAGCTCCACGAAGACGTCCCTCTCGGCGCCGATCATCTCCCTGGACAGCCGCTGATAGGTGCGGTCGGCGGATTCGCCGGTCAGTTCGTTGACGGTGCCGAGCCGCTCCCAGACCGAGTTCCGCCGCCGCTCCAGTACGTTCCGCAGCCGGTCCGCCAGCGGCTCGGCCAGGGCGTTGCGGTCGTCGGCGAGCAGTTCGTCGAGCCGTTGCTCCGCGGCCACCGACGCCCGGCTCTGCGCCTGTGCCTCGGCGAGCGTCTCGGCGTACCGGTCGCGCCCCGGCAGCTTCAGCAGCCTGATCAGCGAGGGCAGCGTGAGGCCCTGGACGACCAGGGTGGCGATGACGGTCGTGAACGTCAGGAAGAGGACGAGGTTGCGGGTGGGGAAGGCGTCGCCGTCGTGCGTGGTCAGCGGGATGGAGAAGGCGATGGCAAGGGACACCACGCCGCGCATGCCGGCCCAGCCGACGATCAGCGGCGCCTTCCAGGTCGTGTCCGGTTCTCGCTCCCTGATCCGCTTCGACAGCAGGCGCGGCACGAAGGTGGCCGGGTAGACCCAGACGTAGCGGACCACGACGACGGTGACGAACACCCCGACGGCGTAACCGGCGACCTCCGTTCCCCCGTAGGAGCCGAGCCCCTTCAGTACATAGGGGAGCTGGAGCCCGATCAGCGCGAAGACGACGGACTCCAGGATGAAGGAGACCATCTTCCACACGGCCTGCTCCTGGAGCCGGGTCGCGAAGTCGACCTGCCAGGACCGGTGTCCGAGGTAGAGCCCGACCACGACGACGGCCAGCACCCCCGACGCGCCCACCTGCTCGGCCGCCGCGTAGGCGACGAACGGGATGAGCAGCGAGAGCGTGTTCTGCAGGAGTGCCTCCCGCAGATGCGTACGGAGCCAGTGGATCGGCACCATCAGTACGAGGCCGATTCCGATGCCTCCCAAGGAGGCCAGCGCGAACTCGCCGATCCCGCCGGCCCAGCTCGCGCCTTCCCCGACAGCCGCCGCGAGCGCCACCTTGAACGCGGTGATCGCGGTCGCGTCGTTGACCAGCGACTCACCCTGGAGGATGGTCGTGATCCGGCTGGGCAGCCCCAGTTTGCGGGCGATCGCGGTGGCGGCCACCGCGTCCGGCGGCGCGATGACGGCGCCGAGCACCAGGGCGGCGGTCAGCGGCATCTCGGGGATGAACAGATACGCGAGATAGCCGACGACGAGCGTCGCGAAGAGGACGTATCCCACGGAGAGCAGTCCGACGGCCCGTGCGTTGGCCCGCAGGTCCAGATAGGAGCTCTCCACGGCGGCCATGTGCAGCAGGGGCGGCAGCAGCAGGGGCAGGACGATGTGCGGGTCGAGTACGTAGCTGGGCACGCCCGGCACGTACGCGGCGCCGAGTCCCGCGGTGACGAGGAGCAGCGGGGCCGGAACGGGCGTCCTGCGCGCCGCCGCCGCGATCACCGCGCTTCCCGCCACCAGGGCGATCAGCTGCAACGGGTCCATCCCATGTCCTCCGCTAGCGTCGTAATCTGGCCATCATGAGTGAGTGCGAGCATGTTGCCGGCCTCCCACGCCCCGAGCCCGTGGCGCTGAGCGGGACCTGCCTGGAGTGCCAGGCCCTGGGCAGCCACCACGTACAGCTCCGGCTCTGTCTGGTCTGCGGACATGTGGGGTGCTGCGACTCGTCGCCGCACCGGCATGCCACACGCCATTTCAGGGACACGGGACACCCCGTGATGCGCAGCTACGAGCCCGGTGAGTCGTGGCGCTGGTGCTTCGCCGACGGTTCGATCGTCTGAGGCCTGGGTACGTCAACCATCCGCCGGTTCCTCGTAATTGGTTGCCGCACACCTCTAGCCACTGTCCGTACTCATATGCCTACTATGAGTAACTGGCCGGTCGGTGCCGGCCCGGGGGTCCCTGCGACACGGGACCATGGATCGCGATAGCGTCGCCACTCCAGACCGGCTCCGTGCCGACCACGTAACACGAGGCTCCGGGGTTTCCTTCCCGTAGCCCTTGAGAAGCTTGTGCCACCTTGGAGGTGAGGGTGTCCCAGATCGCAGGCGAGCCCGGGACCCAGGACTTCGTGGAAGTCCGGCTGCCCGCTGCGGGTGCCTACCTGTCCGTGCTCCGTACGGCTACGGCCGGCCTGGCAGCACGCTTGGACTTCACCCTCGACGAGATCGAGGACCTGCGCATCGCGGTCGACGAGGCCTGCGCGATCCTGCTTCAACAGGCCGTACCGGGCTCCGTCCTCAGCTGTGTGTTCCGGCTCATCGACGATTCCCTCGAAGTGACCGTCTCGGCGCCGACGACGGACGGGCGCGCCCCGGAGCGTGACACGTTCGCGTGGACCGTGCTGTCGGCGCTCGCGGGCAAGGTCGACGCGACGGTCGCCGACGACCGCACGGTCGCCATCAGCCTGTACAAACAGCGCGGCGCGGGACCCGGGCCGGCGTGAGGAACGGGGACGGTCCGGTGCGTGACGAGGAGCGGGTCCCACAGGATCCGCGCGAAGGGCATGAGGTTCCGGCGGATCCGGCGCTCATGCCGTCGGGCATTCCGGAGCAGCAGGCCCGGCCCCATCCGGAGGAAGGGCCCGACGGACGGACGGCCGGGGCGGAGCAGGCGCAGGCAGAGCGGGCGGCCACGATGAGCGAGCACAGGCAACACGATCCCCATGACCGCAGCGGGGCGCGGGCGATGTTCGTCGAGCTGCGCAAGCTGCCGGAGGACTCTCCCGAACGGGCGCTGCTGCGCAATCAGCTGGTGCGGATGCATCTGCCGCTCGTGGAGCATCTGGCCCGCCGGTTCCGCAATCGCGGCGAGCCGCTGGACGATCTGACGCAGGTCGCGACGATCGGCCTGATCAAGTCGGTGGACCGGTTCGATCCGGAGCGGGGTGTCGAGTTCTCGACGTACGCCACTCCCACGGTCGTCGGGGAGATCAAGCGGCACTTCCGTGACAAGGGCTGGGCGGTGCGGGTGCCGCGCCGTCTCCAGGAGTTGCGGCTGTCGCTGACGACGGCGACGGCCGAACTCTCGCAGCAGCACGGCCGTTCGCCGACGGTGCACGAGCTGGCCGAGCGCCTCGGCATCTCCGAGGAAGAGGTCCTCGAAGGGCTGGAGTCGGCCAACGCGTACAGCACGCTGTCGCTGGACGTCCCGGACACGGACGACGAGTCCCCGGCGGTGGCGGACACGCTCGGCTCGGAGGACGAGGCGCTGGAGAGCGTCGAGTACCGGGAGTCGCTGAAGCCGCTGCTGGAGGATCTGCCGCCGCGGGAGAAGCGGATTCTGCTGCTGCGTTTCTTCGGCAACATGACGCAGTCGCAGATCGCGCAGGAGGTCGGCATCTCCCAGATGCATGTCTCGCGGCTGCTGGCGCGGACGCTGGCGCAGCTGCGCGAGAAGCTGCTCGTGGAGGAGTGACGGGCCGTCCTCGGCCGCCGGGACGGGCTCAGGACGAGCCCGTCCCGGCGATCGGGGACGAGCGCGGCCCACGCGCCGCGCGACCGGTCGGCGCTTCGCCGGAGCCGGCCTAGAGGGTGTTCCGCGAAGTCCCACCTGGCCCGCGACGCCCGGCACGGCACCTCGCCGCGTTCACTCGGCCGAGTACGGCCGGTCCATCCACAACGCCGATCCTCCGCCTCGCGACGCACCACGCCGGCCGCCGCAGGCGCCGCCCTACAGGCGGACAGCGCTACTTCGCGGGCGCCCCCTACGCGCGGCCCCGGCCCCGGACGCCGAGTGCTTCGGTGGTCGTCGGGTTGACCAGCAGGACCAGCGCCGTCACGGCGACCACCGCGAGCGCGATCCCGGCCGGGATCAGCGGGCCGCTGGAGCGCAGCAGCGTCCAGGCGACGGGCAGCGCCATGATCTGGGTGACGAGCGCGGGGCCACGGCTCCACGCGCGGCGCAGCAGCAGTCCGCGTGCGGCGAGCAGCGGGATGACGGCGAGGGCGATGAGGGTGAGACCGCCCATCTCGGCCTGCTGCGGGCTGTCGGGCCGCCCGAGGAGCCCCATCGCGAGCATGTATACGCCGCCGACGACGAGCGCGAGGGCTTCGAGGCCCGCGCAGGCCGCCGCCGCGGTCAGTCGCCCGGGGCGCGGGCTCGGGTCGGGGGTGTTTCG
>NZ_JAAPBF010000078.1 GCF_022695985.1 Streptomyces sp. NP-1717
GCCCGCCCGATCGGTCCCGGCCGTAGCCCGGACCCCCGCCCCGCCGGGGGTGGCTCGCGCGGTACCTTCGGGCCGCACACTTACCGATACGGGACCGGTACGCGGACAGAGTGGAGTCATACGGTGAGCGTCACGACGACCGAGGGGGCCGATCCGTTCGGGACGGCTCGGCTGCGGCGTGCGGTACTGGACTCCTGGGGTGCGGGGCCCGCACGGTTCCGGGAGGACGCCAACGCCGAGGAGGACCTCGCGCTCGGCGGCTACCGTGACCGTCTGATCGTCGAGCTGGCGCAGAACGCCGCCGACGCCGCCGCCCGCGCCGGCGCACCCGGCCGGCTCCGGCTCACCCTGCGGGCCGCCACCGCCGAGGCGCCCGCCGTGCTCGTGGCCGCCAACACCGGCGCGGGCCTCGACGCGGCCGGCGTCGAATCGCTCAGCACGCTGCGCGCCTCCGCCAAGCGCGCGGGGCACGAGTCCGCCGTCGGGCGGTTCGGCGTCGGCTTCGCCGCCGTCATCGCCGTCAGTGACGAACCGGCCGTCGTCGGCCGGCACGGCGGTGTCCGCTGGTCGCTCGCCGAGGCGCGCGGGCTGGCCCAGGAGGCCGCCCAGGCGAGCCCCGGGCTCGGCGACGAGCTCCGCCGCCGCGACGGGCACGTGCCGCTGCTCAGGCTGCCGCTGCCCGCCGAGGGCAGCGCACCCGAGGGTTACGACACCGTCGTCATCCTGCCCCTGCGGGACGGGACCGCGCTCGACCTGGTGGAGCGGCTGCTCGCCGCGATCGACGACGCGCTGCTGCTGACCCTGCCGGGCCTCGCCGAGATCGTGGTCGAAACCCCCGACGGCGAACGGGTGTTGAGGCGCGCCGAGGACGGCCCGTACGTGCATGTCGAGGACAGCGCGGCCGATGCCGTACGGCGCTGGCGGGTCGTCAGCCACCACGGCGCCACCGCCCCCGAACTCCTCGAAGGCCGCCCCGTCGAGGAGCGCCTGCGCCCCCACTGGGCGGTCACCTGGGCCGTCCCCGTGGACGGTGAGGGCGCCCCGGCCCGGCCCCGTACCGCACCCGTCGTGCACGCCCCGACGCCGACCGACGAACCCCTCGGCGTCCCCGCGCTGTTGATCGCCTCGCTGCCGCTGGACACCACCAGGCGCCACCCCGCGCCCGGGCCGCTCACCGACTTCCTCGTGGAGCGCGCCGCCGACGCGTACGCCGAACTGCTCCGCGACTGGCGGCCGGTGTCCACCGGCACCATCGACCTGGTGCCGGGACCGCTGGGCAAGGGCGAGCTGGACGGCGTCCTGCGGGCCGCGATCCTCAAGCGGCTGCCGCGTGTCGCCTTCCTCGAACCGGCCGTCCCCAGCGAGGAGTTGCCCGCGCTGCGGCCCTTCGAGGCGGAGGTCGTGGAGGGCGCGGGCGCCGACACCGTACGCGTACTGGCCGAAGTACTGCCCACACTGCTGCCCGCCGGACTCGAACGTCGCACGGAGCTGCGGTCCCTGACGGTGGGCCGGCTGCCGCTGGGCGACGCGATCGAGCGCATCGGCGGCGCCGAGCGCGCCCCCGAGTGGTGGCGGCGGCTGTACGAGTCGCTGGCCGGCGTCGACCCGGACCGGCTGTCCGGGCTGCCGGTGCCGCTCGCGGGCGGCCGGACGGCCGTGGGACCCCGGCGGGTCCTGCTGCCGCTCGCCGACACCCCGTCCGACCTGGCCAGGCTCGGCCTGAAGGTGGCGCACCCCGACGCGGCCCATCCGCTGCTGGAGAAGCTCGGCGCCCTCCCCGCCACGCCGCGTGCCGTGCTGACCACCCCGGAGGTACGCGCGGCGGTCGCCGCCTCGCTGGACTCCGCCGAGGTGTGGGACGAGGAACAGGGTCTGGACGCCGAGGAGCTGGCCGAGACGGTCCTCGCCCTGGTGCGGGACGCCGACCTGGACGCGGGCGACGAGCCGTGGCTGGCCGCGCTCGCCCTGCCCGACGAGGACGGCGAACTCGCCCCCGCCGGTGAACTCGTCCTGCCCGGCGGCCCGTTCGCCGAGGTCATGCGCGAGGGCGAACTCGCCCTGTGCGAAGCCGACCTGGCCGAACGCTGGGGCGAACAGCCCCTCGCCGCCTGCGGGGTGCTGGCCGGCTTCACCCTCGTACGCGCCACCGACGTCGTCCTGGACCCCGACGAACTGGAGCCGCGCGACGGCGACTTCGCCGAACCCGATGACGCGGGTCTGCTCGACGCCGTCGATGTGTGGTGCGAGGACGTCCTGGACCGGCTTCCCGAGACGCCCGTGCCGCCGGTCGCCACCGAGATCGTGGCCGTACGCGACCTGGACCTGGTGGACGACGACGCCTGGCCGCAGGCGCTCGCCCTGCTGGCCCGGCCTCCGCTGCGGGACGCGCTGACCGCGCCCGTACGCGTGCTGCTGCCCGACGGCACCACCGAGAGCGTGCGTTCGTACACCGCGTGGTGGCTGCGCGACCATCCCGTGCTCGACGGGCGCCGTCCGGCCGGTCTGCGCGCGGCGGGCGGCGACCCGCTGCTGGCCGGTCTGTACGACTCCGTGGACGCGTCCGGCTTCGAGGACGCGCAGGTGCTGCGCGCGCTGGGCGTACGGACGTCGGTCGCCGCGTTGTTGGAGGAACCGGGCGGCGCGGCCGAGCTGCTGGGCCGGCTGGCCGACCCCGACCGGGAGGTGACGGCTCGTCAGCTGCACGCCCTCTACACGGCGATCGCGGACCTCGACCCCGAACAGGTCACGCTGCCGGACGAGTTGCGCGCGGTCGTGGACGGCGAGGTGCGGATCGTGGACGCGGCGGACGCCGTGATCGCGGACGCCCCCGACCTGCTGCCGCTCACCGCCGGACTGCCGCTGCTGCCGGTCGCCCCGGCCCGCGCCGCCGACCTCGCGGAGCTGCTCCAGGTCGGACGGCTCGGCGAGAGCGTCACGGCCGAGGTGACGACCGAGGGCGAGGAGTGCGAGGTCCCGGAGTCCGTCCATGTACTGCTCGGCCCGGGCACGCCCGCCACCTACGTCGAGCACGAGCGGCTGCTCGCGGGCGGCGAGGAGCTGGACTGGCGGCGTACCCCGGACGGCACGGTCCACGCGTCCACGGTGGAGGGCGTCGCCGCGGGGCTGGCGTGGGCGGCGGGCCAGTGGCCGCGTCGCTTCGAGGTGGCCGCGCTGCTGGAGGACGCGTCGCGTACGGAGGAACTGGCGCGGGACCGCTGGTTCGACTGAGACCGTTGGGCCAAGAGGTGCGATCTTCACGAAAGTCGCACGTTGTGTACAACCAATACGTCCTGATCCCCGTCTGTACATATGAGCCAACGGGCTCACTGACAAATGGGGAAATGCATGCGAATCCGCGCCACTGTTGCCGTCGCGACCGGTGCCCTGGCTCTGTCGGCTCTCGCCGTGCCGGCCACCCAGGCCGCGCCCGCGGGCGACCGTCCCGGCGTGCCGTCGTACGGCTCCGCCACCCACCAGGGCTCCGCCGCCGCGCCGAAGGGCAACGCCAGGCTGGCCGCCGAGGCCCCGGTCATCAACAAGGCCGTGGTCAACGGCGGCAAGCCGATCGTCGTCGGCACCACCGCCGTCAAGAAGGTCTCCGTCTCGATCACCGCGTCCCACCCGTCCGGCATCGCCGACGCCGACGCGATCATCTGGATCGGCTCCAGCCTCGACGACCCGGACTCCTTCGGCTTCGGAGCGCCCGGGGCGTTCAAGTGCACGGCCGCGAGCGCCACCACCTCGACGTGCACCCAGACCATCGAGGTCGACCCGCTGTGGCTCATCAACAGCGACTCCAAGACCTGGAACGTCGGCGTCTGGGCACTCGGCAACGACGACTACAGCGTCCAGAACGACAAGTTCGGCAAGACGAACCTCCAGCGTCTGTCGAAGATCACCGTCAACGCCGCGCCGGAGCCGGTGAAGAAGGGCGGCACGATCACGGTCACGGGCAAGCTGTCCCGCGCCAACTGGGAGACGGGCACCTACAAGGGCTACGCGACCCAGTCCGTGCAGCTCCAGTTCCGTAAGAAGACCAGCACCACCTACAGCACGGTCAAGACGGTCAAGACCTCCAGCACCGGCACGCTGAAGACCACCACCAAGTCCACGGTGGACGGCTACTGGCGCTGGAACTTCGCCGGTACGTCCACGACCCCGGCGGTCATCCCGGCCGGCGACTTCGTCGACGTGAAGTGACGTAACAGCTCACGCAGGCACCACGAAGGGCCCCGCGCATCCGGCGCGGGGCCCTTCGCCGTCCCGTTTCCGGGCCGGCCGTTCCTACACCGGGAACTTCCGGTCCACCACCCGCCACGCCACTTCCAGCAGCACCCCGCCCACGGCCGCGATCGCCACCGCCGTCCAGGGCATCGTCGTGCCCACCAGTTTCAGCGCGAAGAAGTGCTGGAGCCACGGGACGACCAGCACCACCAGGAACAGGAACCCCATCGTCAGCACCAGCCCCACCCGCCACCAGGTGTACGGGCGGGCGATGATCGCCAGGACCCACATCGAGACCAGGAACAGCGTCAGTGTCGCCGCGCTCGTCTCGGCGGGCAGCGAGCCCGCGCCGCTGTAGTGCGAGCGGGCCAGCAGATACGTCGTGAACGTGGTGGCGGCGGCGATGACGCCGCTGGGGATCGAGTAGCGCATCACCCTGCGGACGAAGTTCGGCCGGGCGCGCTCCTTGTTCGGCGCCAGGGCCAGGAAGAACGCCGGGACGCCGATCGTGAGCGTGGAGATCAGCGTCAGATGCCGGGGGAGGAACGGATACTCCACCTGCGTGCACACCACCAGGATGGCCAGCAGCACGGAGTAGACGGTCTTCGTCAGGAACAGCGTGGCGACGCGCGTGATGTTGCCGATGACGCGGCGGCCCTCGGCCACCACCGAAGGCAGCGTCGCGAAGCTGTTGTTGAGGAGCACGATCTGGGCGACCGCCCGTGTCGCCTCCGAGCCCGAACCCATCGCGACGCCGATGTCGGCGTCCTTCAGGGCGAGGACGTCGTTCACACCGTCACCGGTCATCGCGACCGTGTGGCCGTGCGACTGCAACGCGCCCACCATCTCCCGCTTCTGCTGCGGGCTGACCCGGCCGAAGACCGTGCCCGAGTCGAGCGCCTTCGCCATCTCGTCGCGTTCGCCGGGCAGTTGGCGGGCGTCCACCGTACGGTCCGCGCCCGGCAGCCCGAGCTTCGCGGCCACGGCGCCGACCGAGACCGCGTTGTCGCCGGAGATCACCTTCGCCGCGACGTCCTGATCGGCGAAGTACGTGAGGGTCTCGGCGGCGTCGGGGCGCAGCCGCTGCTCCAGCACGACCAGGGCCGTCGGCACCGCGCCGGCCGTCACACCGGGTGCGTCGAGCGGGCCGGTGCCCTCGACGCGGGCCAGCAGGAGCACCCGCAGACCCTGCCGGTTGAGGGCGTCGATCCCGTCGAGCGTCGGATCACCGGCGGGCAGCAGGACGTCGGGCGCGCCGAGCAGCCAGCTCGTGGGCCCGGACCCGCCGTCCCCCTCGAACGTGGCGCCGCTGTACTTGCGGGCCGAGGAGAACGGCAGCGCCGCCGTGGCGCGCCACCCCGAGTCGTCCGGGTACGCGTCGATGATCGCCTGGAGGCTGGCGTTGGGCCGGGGGTCGGAGGCGCCGAGGGCGCCGAGCACCGTGCGTACGTACGCCTCGTCCGCGCCGCCGAGCGGGCGCAGCTCGGTGATGTCCATGCCGCCCTCGGTGAGCGTGCCCGTCTTGTCGAGACAGACGACGTCGACGCGGGCCAGGCCCTCGATCGCGGGCAGCTCCTGGACGAGGCACTGCTTGCGGCCGAGCCGGATGACGCCGATCGCGAAGGCGACCGAGGTCAGCAGGACCAGGCCCTCCGGGATCATCGGGACGATGCCGCCGATGGTGCGGGCGACGGAGTCCTTGAAGTTGTTCTCCTTGACGACGAGCTGACTGATGATCAGCCCGATCGCCGTCGGGACCATCATCCAGGTCACGTACTTGAGTATCGTGCTGATACCGCTGCGCAGTTCGGACTGGACGAGTGTGAAGCGCGAGGCCTCTTCGGCGAGTTGGGCCGCGTACGCCTCCCGTCCCACCTTCGTCGCCCGGAACGCGCCGCCGCCCGCGACCACGAAGCTGCCCGACATCACCGTGTCGCCGGGACGCTTGAGGACGGGGTCGGCCTCACCGGTGAGCAGGGACTCGTCGACCTCCAGATTGTCGGCCTCGACGATCTCGCCGTCCACGACGACCTTGTCGCCGGGGCCGAGCTCGACGACGTCACCGAGGACGATCTCGGAGGTGGAGATCCCCGCCGCGACGCCGTCGCGCCGTACGACGGGTCTGGCCTCGCCGATGACGGCCAGACCGTCGAGCGTCCGCTTGGCGCGCAGCTCCTGGATGATGCCGATGCCGGTGTTCGCGATGATGACGAAACCGAAGAGGCTGTCCTGGATCGGCGCGACGAACAGCACGATCACCCACAGCACACCGATGAGCGCGTTGAACCGGGTGAAGACGTTGGCGCGGACGATCTCGGCGGTCGAGCGGCTGCTGCGTACGGGAACGTCGTTGACCTCGCCCCGCGCGACCCGCTCGGCGACCTCCGCGGCGGTCAGCCCCGTGGCGCGGCCCGGCCCGGGCAGGTCCCTCGGATGGACGGGGTCCAGCTCCGCACCCGCGTCGATGGAGGGGCCGCGTGGCTCGCCGCCGCCGGTGTCGATCTTCGCCCGCTGAGTCATGGGGTTGACGTTACGGCCGTGCGGGGGCGATTACCCGCCGGGGGGCCCGAAGATCCGACCGAGGTACGACGGGTACGCGCACAAGTCGTCCCAGGGCATTACGGCGTGGGGTCCCCGGGGGAGGTGGTGCCGGGGTCCGCGGCCGAACCGGTGCCTCCCTCGGCGCCCGGTTCCATGCCCGGTTCCGTGCCCGCTTCCCGGGCCGCGCGCCTGATGGCCGCGTCGCGCCTGAGGACGTACCAGATGCCGATCAGCCCCAGCCCGGCGCCGGCCAGACAGGTCCACACCCACCACAGGTGCCCGTGGTCGTCGAACCAGCCGTAGAACGGGAGCTGCACGAGGAAGAGGACGAACCAGATGACGGTGCCGCCGACGATGGTCGGGACGACCGGCCCCTCCAGGGGCTCGGGTGCCTCATGCGTCGGGGTCCATTTGGCCATGGCGTCAGTGTATGTGCCGGCCACCGGCCGGACCGGGGGCGGGCACCGGCGGCGGGGGCGCTCCCACACGGCTCTACGCGCGGAGATAGCGATCACCGGCCCATCTGTTCATACTGAAGCAGTTTTTGCGAGATGGCCCGTTCCGCGTGGCCGGTTTCATTCGTTCGCACAGCCGATGACCACGACGACCGAGGGTTGCGCATGCCCGTGCAGGACAAGGCCACCGACCCGGTCGCCATCGACCGCTTCTTCAAGATCTCGGAGCGCGGTTCCACCGTCGGCCGCGAGGTGCGCGGCGGCTTCGCCACCTTCTTCGCGATGGCCTACATCATCGTGCTGAACCCGATCATCCTCGGCAGCGCGAAGGACATGTACGGCAACCAGCTCGACGGCGGCCAGCTGGTCACCGCCACCGTGCTGACCGCCGCCTTCGCCACCCTCCTGATGGGCGTCATCGGCAATGTGCCGATCGCGCTCGCCGCCGGGCTCGGGGTGAACACGGTCGTCGCGCTCCAGCTCGCCCCGAGGATGAGCTGGCCCGACGCGATGGGCATGGTCGTCCTGGCCGGCTTCCTGGTGATGCTGCTGGTCGCGACCGGGCTGCGGGAACGGGTGATGAACGCCGTACCGGCAAGCCTCCGCAAGGGCATCGCGATCGGTATCGGCCTGTTCATCATGCTGATCGGGCTCGTCGACTCGGGCTTCGTCTCCCGTATCCCGGACGCCGCCCACACCACCGTGCCGCTCCAGCTCGGCTCCGACGGCCACCTCAACGGCTGGCCCGTCCTGGTCTTCGCGCTCGGCGCGCTGCTCACGCTGGCACTGATCATCCGCAAGGTGCCCGGCGCCATCCTGATCTCGATCGTCACGATGACGGTGGTCGCGCTCGTCGTCGAGGCCGTCGCCGAGGTGCCGAGCTGGGGCCTGACCACCCCGAAGTGGCCGGGCAACCCCGTGGACACCCCGGACTTCGGGCTGATCGGTGAGCTGAGTCTCTTCGGCGGTTTCGGGAAGGTCGGCATCCTCACCGGTGTCCTCTTCGTCTTCACCGTGCTGCTGTCCACGTTCTTCGACGCGATGGGCACGATCCTCGGCGTCGGCGACGAGGCGAAGCTGATGGACGAGAAGGGGCGGCTGCCGGGCATCAACCGGGTGCTGTTCGTGGACGGCATCGCCGTCGCGTCCGGCGGCGGGACCTCGTCCTCCGCCGCCACCTGCTTCGTGGAGTCCACGGCCGGTGTCGGTGAAGGGGCCAGGACGGGTCTCGCGTCCGTCGTGACCGGCGCGCTCTTCTCGGTGTCGCTGTTCCTCACGCCGATCGCGACGATGGTCCCGTCCCAGGCGGCGACGCCCGCGCTGGTGGCGGTCGGCTTCCTGATCCTCGCCGGATCGGTCAAGGACATCGACTGGAGTGACTTCACCGTCGCCGTTCCCGCGTTCCTGGCGATGGTGACGATGCCGTTCACGTACTCGATCACCAACGGCATCGGCGTCGGCTTCATCACCTTCAGCCTGCTGCGGCTGGCGGCGGGCCGGGGCCGCGAGGTGCCGGTGGCGATGTACGTCGTGTCGGCCGTGTTCGTCTTCTACTACGCGATGCCGGCGCTGGGCCTCACGTAACGGCCCGGCCGGCAGCGGCGGCGCGGCCGGTGACGCCCGCCTGGTCACGCCCGGCCGGTCACGCCCGCCTGGTCACGCCGCGCCGTAGAACCTCTCCGTCTCGTCGACGGACGCCCGGAAGCGCTCGTCGAAATCGTCGCGCGTGAGTGTCCCGACCACATAGTCCTGGACGCTCATTCCGCGTCTGGCGGCGTGTTGCCGAAGCCGGTCGAGCAGCTCACCGTCTATCCGCAGGCTGAGCACTGTCGATCCCATGCCGACCAGGGTCGCGGGCGCTCGCGGACCGTTGGGTGACTTTTCGCGGTCGTCTCACTCGATCGAGTGAGCTGCGGGCGCTCGATGTGTGGGATCTGTGAGCCCTGGCGCGGAGAGCCGGTTTCCGTTTTCCTTAGCCAAGGTAATGAGTTAGGCTAAAGAACATGCCTGACCTATCCCACGGCGACGACGCGGCCGCCGTGAACGCACTCCGCTCGGCCGTCATGCGTCTGGGCCGGCGTCTCAAACACCAGCGCGTCGACGAGTCACTGAGCCCGACCGAGATGTCGGTGCTCGGCACCCTCGCCCGCTGCGGCTCGGCCACACCCGGTGAGCTGGCCCGCAGGGAGCACGTACAGCCGCCGTCGATGACACGCATCGTCGCCCTGCTCGAAGCCAAGGGACTGGTCCGGCTGGAGCCGCACCCCGACGACCGCCGCCAGAAGGTGGTCACGTCGACCGAGCGGGCCGAAGCCATGCTCGAAGAGAGCCGCCGCAAGCGCAACGCCTGGCTGACCGCCGTCGCCGAGGGCCTGGACGAGGACGAATGGTCCAAGCTCCGCGCCGCCGCTCCGGTGCTGGAGAAGCTCGCGCACCTGTAGCCGCCCGTCAGAAGCACGCTGTCCACGCCGAGGAGGCGAACCCACTTTGAGTACGGGATCCGGAGCAGACTCCGCCCCCGCACCGACCACCCCCGACCCCATTGAGCAGAACGAACAGCCCCGCACGAGCATGTTCAGCTCGCTGAAGATCCGTAACTACCGGCTCTTCGCCACCGGACAGGTCGTGTCGAACACCGGCACCTGGATGCAGCGCATCGCCCAGGACTGGCTGGTGCTCACCCTCACCGGATCCTCCACGGCCGTCGGTATCACCACGGCCCTCCAGTTCCTGCCGATGCTGCTGTTCGGCCTGTACGGCGGCGTCATCGCCGACCGGTGCAACAAGCGCACCCTGCTGCTCGGCACGCAGGCCGCGATGGGAATCACCGGCCTCGCGCTCGCCGCCCTCACCCTCACCGGTCAGGTCCAGGTCTGGCATGTGTACGCCACGGCCTTCGCACTCGGCCTGGTCACGGTGGTCGACAACCCGGCGCGGCAGTCGTTCGTGCACGAGATGGTCGGCCCGGATCAGCTCCGCAACGCCGTCAGCCTGAACTCCGCCAACTTCCAGTCCGCCCGGCTCGTGGGCCCGGCCGTCGCCGGTGTGCTGATCACCGCCGTCGGCAGCGGCTACGCCTTCCTGTTCAACGGACTCTCGTTCATCGCCCCGCTCACCGCCCTGCTGCTGATGCGCAACTCCGAGCTGCTGAAGGTCGAACGGACCCCGCGCGGCAAGGGCCAGCTACGGGAGGGGCTGCGTTACGTCGCGGGCAGGCCCGAGCTGATCTGGCCGATCGTGCTCGTCGGGTTCATCGGCACGTTCGGCTTCAACTTCCCGATCTGGCTGTCCGCCTTCGCGGACGACGTCTACCACGCGGGCGCCGGTACGTACGGTCTGCTCAACACCCTGATGGCGATCGGCTCCCTGATCGGCGCGCTGCTCGCGGCCCGCCGGGGCACCTCTCGGATGCGGCTGCTGGTGGCGGCGGCGATCCTCTTCGGAGTGCTGGAGATCGTGACGGCGTTCGCCCCCACGTTCTGGCTCTTCGCGGCGCTGCTGGTGCCGGTGGGCATGTGCGGCCTGACGGTCAACGTCACCGCCAACTCCAGCATCCAGATGACCACGGACCCGGCCATGCGCGGCCGGGTGATGGCCCTGTTCATGATGGTCTTCACGGGCGGTACGCCACTGGGCGCCCCGATCGTCGGCTGGGTCACCGACACCTACGGCGCCAGGGTCGGCTTCGCCTCCGGCGGCGCGGTCGCCGCGCTGGCGGCGGTGGGCGTGGGCGTGATGCTCGCCCGGGTCGGCGGCCTCCGCGTCAAGATCGACCTGCGGCGGGGCCACCGGCATGTGACGTTCGTCCAGCGGGAACGGCCACTGGCGACGGCTGCGTGACACACGCCGCCCGCTCGCCCGCTCGCTCGCTCGCTCGCCCGGAGGGTTCGGGGGAGCGGGCGGGATGAAGGTCAGCCGCGCGGGAACTCGTCGGTCTTGAGCGTCAGCCCGACGACGGTGTCCTTGAGCTTGATCTCCTCACCGAAGTCGACGGTCCGGTCGAAGGTGTACTCGTCCTTCTTCGGTTCGGTGAAGACACGGCAGCGGCCGACGTACGGATCGACGACGAGGTAGACGGGCACACCGGCGGTCGCGTAGGCGGCCTTCTTCGGGCCGTAGTCGTTGAGCGCGGTGGACTTGGAGATCACCTCGGCCACCAACTCGATGTCCTCGTAGTCCCAGAGGCCCTTCGCGTTCTTCACGGCCTCGCCGGACAGCGCGACGACATCGCAGGCGAAGCCGTTCAGGTGCCCGGGAAAGTCGAAGCGGACATCGGACTTGACCCGGCTGCGCGCGTACCCGGAAGCCCGCAGTTGGTCGTAGATGTCCGCGATGATCTCCCAATGGGTGTCCCGTTGCGGCGACATGAAGACGTTCCCCCCGACGATCTCGGCCTTGTATCCCTCGGGGACGGGCAACTGCTCAAGCCACTCGAACATCCTGTCCAGAGTCAGCTTGTCCTTGTTGTCGCTCTCGTCGGCCATGGCGATCCTGTCGGTCTCTACGACGGTCATCGTGGCGCTCCTCCCCGCCGCCGTACGCACATGCGGCAGCCGCGCGGTACAACGATAACCACGGTGACCTGGTTACGCCGGGCTGTCAGACTCGGCTTCATGCGTCTTTTCGCCGCCGTGCTGCCGCCCGCCCGTGCCGTCGACGAACTCGCCGCCGCCGTCGACCGGCGGGTGCGGGGGCTTCCCGGGGCCGAGGAGATGCGGTGGACCGGGCAGGCGGGGTGGCACTTCACGCTCGCCTTCATGGGAGAGGTCGACGACGGGCTCGTGCCCGAGCTGACCGAGCGGCTGGGGCGGGCGGCGCACCGGACCGAAGCGTTCTCGCTGCGGCTGCGCGGCGGCGGGCACTTCGGCGGGCGCGCGCTGTGGGCCGGTGCCGCCGGAGGCACCGCCGAGCTGCGGCGGCTCGCCGAACGCGCCGACGCCGCCGCCCGCCGGACCGGGCTGCCGATGGAGGAGCACCGCACCTACCGGCCGCACCTCACGCTGGCCCGTACGCGGACCGAGACCGACCTCAGGCCGTACGTGGCCGCGCTCGACGGCTTCGAGGGGACCGCATGGCAGGTCGGGGAGCTGGCGCTCGTACGCAGCCGGCTGCCCGTGGCCGGGGTCCCGGGCGAGCAGCCGCGGTACGAGACGCTGGTGCGCTGCCCCACCGCGAGGCCCGCTGCCGGAGGCCGTTAACCTCGACGTGTGGACCCCAAAACCCGGAACCGGATCATGGCCGCCGTGCTGGTGCTGATGTTCGTGATCGTCGCAGTGGCGGGAGCGGTCGGCTAGGCGGGATGTGCCGGACAGGCCCAGCGACCGTCCGCTCGGGGGGGCGCGGCCCGGAGGCCGCGCCCCCCCGTGTCGGGCACTACCAGGCGAACGCCTCCGGAGACGGCCCCGGACCCGGGAAGATCTCCTCCAGCGACTCCAGCACCTCGTCCGACAGCTCCAGCTCGACCCCGCGCAGCGCGGACTCCAACTGCTCGGCCGTACGCGGGCCGACGATCGGGCCCGTCACGCCCGGACGCGTCAGCAGCCAGGCCAGAGCGGCCTCGCCCGGCTCGATGGCGTGCTTGGCGAGCAGGTCCTCGTACGCCTGGATCTGCTCACGGATCTTGCTGTCCCGCAGCCGGTCGCCGGAGCGCTTGCCGGCCGCGCCCTCGCGCTCCTTGCGGATCGCGCCGCCGAGGAGACCGCCCTGGAGCGGCGACCAGGGGATGACCCCGAGGCCGTACTCCCGCGCGGCCGGGATGACCTCCATCTCGGCGCGGCGCTCGGCGAGGTTGTACAGGCACTGCTCGCTGACCAGGCCGTACGAGCCCAGGCGGTGCGCCGTCTCGTTGGTCTGGGCGATCTTCCAGCCGGGGAAGTTGGACGAACCGGCGTAGAGGATCTTGCCTTGCTGGATCAGGGTGTCGATCGCCTGCCAGATCTCCTCGACCGGGGTGTCCCGGTCGATGTGGTGGAACTGGTAGAGATCGATGTGGTCGGTCTGGAGCCGCTTGAGGCTGGCGTCGACCGCGCGGCGGATGTTGAGGGCGGAGAGCTTGTCGTGGTTGGGCCACGCCTCGCGGTCGGCCGTCATGTTGCCGTACACCTTGGTGGCGAGCACGACCTTGTCGCGACGGCCGCCGCCCTGCGCGAACCAGGTGCCGAGGATCTCCTCCGTACGGCCCTTGTTCTCGCCCCAGCCGTAGACGTTGGCCGTGTCGAAGAAGTTGATGCCTGCGCCGAGCGCGTCATCCATGATGGCGTGGCTGTCGGCCTCGTTGGTGTGCGGGCCGAAGTTCATGGTGCCGAGGACGAGTCGGCTGACTTTGAGTCCGGTGCGTCCGAGCTGCGTGTACTTCATGGCTCTACAGCCAACGCCTTCGAGCGCGCTCGAAGCAAGACCTCAGGGACCGGACCGCCACGCGGTGCCCGGCGGGCCGGCCACGGGATGGGGTACGAGGGGCTTGCGTAGGGTTGGGAGTGAGACGGCGAGCGGTGGGGAGGTGCGCGGCGATGTCCCTCGGTGACGGTCACGGTGACACCGGTGTCGCGGGTGACGAGGTCGTGGAGGGCGGTGAACCGCCCTGCATGCTCGACCTGGTCTGCGAGGAGTGCGGTCGGCTGAACGACGACCCGGAGCTGGTGAACTGCGGCGGGTGCGGGACCCCGCTCGGACGCGGGTGACGCGTCGTACGTACGGGAGCGGCGCCCGCGTACGCCGGCTCACCGCGCCCTGAACGGATACGGCGTGCCCAGCCCCCACGCCTGATGCATCGCGTCGGCGAACGCCCCGGCGAGCAGGTGCTCACCGGAGGGGCCGGGGTGGGTCCCGTCATAGGTGTCGCGGTGGATGTCGTACGACGGGGGGCGCGAGGCCGGCAGCAAGGGGGACGCCGCGTCGTCCAGATCGGCGACCGCCTTGCCCAGCAGCTCGTTGAAGCGGTCGACCTCGGCGGCGAACTCCGGGTCGGTGTCCGCGCGGGTGTTGGGTATGACCGGCAGCAGTACGATCCGCACGCGCGGATTGGCCGCCCGTGCCTCGGCGATGAACTCCCTTGCGTACAGGGCGGTTTGGCTGCTGTCCGTGTAGAAGCCGAGGTCTATCAGACCGAGCGAGACGAGCAGGACGTCCGCGCCGTGCGCGGCGACGGCGTCACGGACCACCGGCGCCATGTGCTGCCAGCCCTCGCCCCAGCCCGCGAGGTGCGGCCACGCCTTGGCGGGGAAGTCGGGGGCGCCGTACGCGTGCGACACCGGGGCGTCGGCGTGGGCGTCGTACAGTCCGGTGCGCGGGCCGACGATCGCGTACGGGCCGCCGTACGCCGTGTTCAGGTGCTGCCACATCCGGTAGCGCCAGGTGAAGTCGCCGGCGCGGCCGATGGTCATCGAGTCGCCGACGAACATGAAACGCATCGGATCATCATCCCCGATGGCCGGTGGACGACCGTGCCCGGCCTGTGAGGTGGCAGTCTTGGGCCATGGTCAAGGTCAAGATCGTGCGTCCGCCTTCGCGCCCGTCTCAGCGTTCGTCTCCGCGTCCGGGCCCGCGCGCGGGCCGTGTCCGGTCCGCCCTCGCGGCGGCGGTGCTCGTCCTGGCGGGCACCGCGGGCGCGCTGTCCGGCCCGGCGGCCGTGGCCGCGCCCGCCGCCCCCGCGGCCGACCCCGACCGGACCTTCCGGATCACGGACCCGCGCATCACCGAGTCCAGCGGCCTCGCCGCCAGCCGCGCCCACCCCGGCGTCTACTGGACGCACAACGATCAGGACAAGCCCCTGATCTACGGCATCGACTCGCGGACCGGCGAGACCGTCGCGACGATCACCATGCGCGGCGTCGGGGAGCCCCGCGACATGGAGGCGATCTCCGTCGGCGCCGACGGCGACATCTACGTCGGTGACATCGGCGACAACCTCAACGGAAGCTGGGACCACGTCTGGATCTACCGCTTCCCCGAGCCGAAGACGCTCGCGGACGCGACGGTCGACGCCACCCAGTACACGGTGAAGTACGCGGACGGCCCGCGCGACGCCGAGGCGATGATGGTCCATCCCACCACCGGCCGCGTCTACATCGCCTCGAAGAACGAGGACGGCGGCGGCCTCTACGAAGGCCCGGCCGAGCTGAGCGCCGGCGGCACGAACACCTTCACGCGCGTCGGCGAGGTGCCGTGGGTGACCGACGGCGCGTTCTCGCCGGACGGCAAGGAGCTGGTGCTGCGCTCGTACTTCAGCGCCCGCGGCTACGTGTGGAAGAACGGCCGCCTCGGCGCCGACCACCGCGTCCGGGCCCCGATCCAGGGGCAGGCCGAGTCGGTGACGTACACCCTGGACGGTTCGGCCCTGATGTTCGGCACGGAGGGGACGCGCAGCCAGGTCGAGCGCGTCGACATCGAGAAGGGCGGAGGTTCGTCCTCGGGTGCGGGGAGCGCGGGGAACGGCGCGTCGGGGGACGGCGCCGGGGGCGACGGCGGGAACATCACGATCGGAGCGGTGGTGCTCGTGGGCGCCGCCGTGCTGTTCTTCGGGTTCAGGCGCCGCAAGCAGGGCGGCTGACGGAGTACGCAGCGGCTCAGCCGCCGCCGGTGCGCCGCGCGACCAGTACCTCCAGGCCGTCGAGCAGTCGCTGGAGCCCGAACTCGAAGTGGTCGAAGTCGGGCCCGAACGCGTCCGCCGAGAGCGTGGACATCACCGGGTAGCGTCCGCTGGTCATCACCGCCGCCAGGAACGGCTCCTGAGCCTGCCAGAATTCGTCGTCGCTGATGCCGGTCGCCTGCTGGACCTCGACGGCGTGCACCTGGGTGCGGGCGACCCCGGAGACATAACCGCTGACCATGATGACCACGGAGATCATCTCGGGGTCGCTCAGACCCATGTCCTTGATCCCGGAGAGCACCGTCTCCATACCGCCGACGGCCCCGGGGCCGAGGACGGGCCTGCTCTGGTTGACGGAGAGCAGCCAGGGGTGGGCCTGGTAGAGGGCGAGTTCGCCGCGGGCCGCCGTCTCGACGGTCTTCCGCCAGCCGGGAGAGGCGGAGGCGTCCGCGTCGGCGGCCCGCGCGACGGATTCGCCCTGTACGCGGTCCAGCATCAGGTTCACCAGCTCGGCCCGGCCGGGGACATGGCGGTAGAGCGACATCGTTCCCGCGCCCAGCTCCGTGGAGAGTCTGCGCATCGAGACGGCCGCGAGCCCCTCGGCGTCGGCGAGTTCGACGGCGGCGGTGACGATCCGGTCGAGCGTGAGCCCCGGTTTCGGTCCCCGCGTCGCCCGCTCGCCGGTGCCCCAGAGGAGTTCCATGCTGCGGGACACGTCCCCGCTGCCGCTGCTTTCCGTCGTCGCCATGGCCCCAGCCTAATCGGCCGCCAAACAACTGAGTACCGTGTACGCTTTATGGGTACGCCGTACTCAGTTCTCTGGAGGGGCAGTGACCGACCACGCCGCGGCCGACAGCGCCGCGCCCGAATACGCCGTGCACGCCGAAGCGATCCGCAAGCGGTACGGGGACACCTGTGCCCTCGACGGCTTCGACCTCGCCGTACGCGCCGGAACCGTCCACGGACTCCTCGGCCCGAACGGCGCGGGCAAGACCACCGCCGTACGCGCCCTCGCGACCCTCATCAAGCTCGACGGCGGGCGCGCGACGGTCGCCGGGGTCGATGTGCGCACCGACCCGCGCACCGTCCGCGGCAGGATCGGGCTGACCGGGCAGTACGCGGCGGTCGACGAGATCCTCACCGGCCGGCAGAACCTGGAGATGTTCGGCCGCCTCTTCCACCTCGGCGGACGGCGGGCCGCGCTGCGCGCCGGGGAATTGCTGGAGCGCTTCGACCTGGTGGACGCGGCGGACAAGGGCGTGGGCGAGTACAGCGGCGGCATGCGGCGCCGGCTCGACCTCGCCGCGTCGATGATCCTCGCCCCCCGGGTGCTCTTCCTCGACGAGCCGACGACCGGGCTCGACCCGCGCGGGCGCGGCGAGGTCTGGGACGCCGTACGGGCGCTGGTGGCGGGCGGTACGACCGTGCTGCTCACCACGCAGTATCTGGACGAGGCCGACAAGCTCGCCTCGCACATCACGGTCATGGACCGGGGGCGGGCCATCGCCGACGACACCCCGGACGGGCTGAAGAACACCGTGGGCGGTGACCTGATCGAGGTCGTCGTCCGTGACGAGGCCGAGCTCCCGGCGGTGGCCGAGGTGATCACACGCGTCGCGGGGTCCGTACCCGCGACGGACCCCGAGGCGCGCCGGGTCCACGCGCCCGTCGCCGACCGGGTGGCCGCGCTGACGGACGTCGCGCGGGAGCTGCGGGACCGGGGGATCGCGGCGGAGGACATCGGGCTGCGCAGGCCGAGCCTGGACGACGTGTTCCTGCGGCTGACGGGCCATCGTACGGAAGAGACGCCGGCCGGCGTGACGACGGCGGCGAGGACGGACGCGAAGACCGAGGTGGCGGCATGAGCACGAGCACGGACCCGAGGGCGGACGCGGGGGTGAGCCTGGCGGTGGACGACACGCACGGCCGCGCCTACTGGGCGGTGGCCGACTGCTGGAACCTCGTACGCCGCAGCCTGACCCACTATCGGCGCCAACCCTCCTACATCCTCTGGATGCTGGGCTTCCCGGTCGTCTCCGTACTGCTCTACGGCTATGTCTTCGGCAGCGCGATGAGGGTGCCGGGCGGGGGTGACTACCGGGAGTTCCTGATGCCGGGCATGTTCACCATGACGATGGCCTTCGGCTTCATGAACACGGCGACGGCGTTCGTCACCGACTCCACCAAAGGCGTGCACGACCGCTTCCGGTCGATGCCGATGGCGCCGTCGGCGGTGGTCACGGGGCGCGGCGTCGGGGACCTGCTCACCGCGTGCGCGGAGCTGGCGATCCTCGCGCTCACGGCCCTGGCGATCGGCTGGCGCGCGGACGGCGGCCTGCTCGCCTCCCTGGCGGCCTTCGGCCTGCTCATGCTGCTGCGCTTCTCGCTGATCTGGGTGGGAGTCTGGCTCGGCCTGGTGGTCCCCGGCCCCGAACAGGCGGGCAGTCTCTTCGCCGTCGCCTTCCCGGTGACGATGATCTCCAGCGTCTTCGTGGCACCGTCCCTGATGCCCGACTGGCTGGGTGTGGTCGCCGCGTGGAACCCGGTGTCCGCGACGGTGACGGCGACCCGCGAACTGTTCGGCAACCCGGTGGCGAGCGGCGGCACCTGGCCGGAGGAACACGCACTGCTGCTGTCGGTGGCCTGGCCGGCGGCGATCACGCTGCTGTTCGTCCCACTGGCGGTCCGCAGATTCCAGCGACTGAGCCGGTGACCGTCAGGTCGCCTTCCGGGGCTCCCCGGCCTTGAGCACGGCCGAGACATCGAGCTTCACCTCGGCGCCGATCGACTCGGGGAGGACGATCTGCTCGCCGGGCGCGTGGATGCGGTGGCTTGCGTAGTCGCCGGCGACGGGGTCGGTGAGCACGTGCAGTCGGCTGTGTTTGCGGTCGACGATCACGTAGACGGGGATCTTGGCCTCGGCGTAAGCGGTGACCTTGTTCCGCAGGTCCTGCTGGTAGTTGCTGGAGGTGACTTCGAGGACCAGGCGGAAGACGGCCGGGTCGTAGCAGTTGTACTGCATCAGGTGTTCTTCGAAGTCGGCATCCACGAGCGAGAGATCGGGGATGGCGAAGTCCTCCGGACCGGCGGGAAGCCACAGGCCGATCGCTTGCAGCACCTCCGTCTCCCCTTCGTCCAACCCGGCATCCTCAAAGGGCCGGGAAAGTTTCCTCAGGGCCCGTGCATGGGCACCGTCCGGGGGTAGGGCCACGGTGATGACGCCTCCGATGATCTCGACGCGGAAGCCGGGAAGCTTTTCCATGATGCTGTCGGCCGTCTCAAGCTGACTTTCCGGCGGGCCGTCATAGGGGTGCTCGGCTGCTGCGGCAGACATGAGGGCCTCCTGATGGCTGGTGTCGAGACCATCATCGATGCCGGGACAGCCCGATTCGTCGTGAGCGTGATCTTTCACGCGCAAGAGTGACGGCCCCGCCCCCAGCGAAGGGGACGGGGCCGGTCGACGGCGCGGGGTGGGGTCAGAGCTTGTCGATCACGTAGTCGACGCACGCCGTCAGCGCCTCGATGTCCGAGGGGTCGATCGCCGGGAACATCGCCACCCGCAGTTGGTTGCGGCCCAGCTTGCGGTACGGCTCCGTGTCCACGATGCCGTTGGCGCGCAGGACCTTGGCGATCGTCGCCGCGTCGATCTCGTCCGAGAAGTCGATCGTGCCGATGACCTGCGAGCGGTGCGCCGGGTCGAGCACGAACGGCGTCGCGTACTTGGACGACTCCGCCCAGCCGTACAGGGTGCGCGCGGACGTGGCCGTGCGGGCGGTCGACCAGTCGAGGCCGCCCTGGGTGTTCAGCCAGGTCAGCTGCTCGTTCAGCAGGAACAGCGTCGAGAGCGCGGGCGTGTTGTACGTCTGGTTCTTCAGCGAGTTGTCGATCGCCGTCGGCAGCGAGAAGAACTCCGGGACGTGCCGGCCCGAGCCGTGGACACGCGCGGCGCGCTCCAGCGCGGCCGGTGAGAAGACGCCGATCCACAGGCCGCCGTCGGAGGCGAAGGACTTCTGCGGGGCGAAGTAGTAGACGTCCGTCTCGGCGATGTCGACCGGCAGGCCGCCCGCGCCGGACGTGGCGTCGACCAGCACGAGCGCGCCCTCGTCGGCGCCCGCGACGCGCCTGACGGGCGCGGCCACACCGGTGGAGGTCTCGTTGTGCGTCAGCGCGTAGACGTCCACGCCCGCCTCGGCCTCCGGGTCCGGGTGGGTGCCCGGCGAGGAGGAGATGACGGTCGGCTCGGCCAGCCAGGGGGCGAGCTTCGACGCCTTCGCGAACTTCGACGAGAACTCACCGAAGTTCAGGTGCTGCGACTTGTTCTCGATCAGACCGTGCGTCGCGATGTCCCAGAAGGCGGTGGAGCCGCCGTTGCCCAGGATCACCTCGTAGCCCTCGGGGAGCTTGAACAGCTCACGCACACCGTCGCGCACCGCGCCGACCAGGTTCTTCACCGGGGCCTGGCGGTGGGACGTGCCGAGGAGAGAGGTACCGGTGGCGGCCAGGGCGTCGACCGCCTCCGTACGCACCTTGGAGGGGCCAGCGCCGAATCGACCGTCGGCGGGCTTGATGTCAGCGGGAATCTGAATATCGGCCACGGGCGGCAGCCTAGACGTTCTCCGCGGTCCGTCAGGGGAGCGGTTCACGTCGTGAGACGTCCCCGACACGCTCCCGACACGTCGCCGACAGGTGGCGCGGCACGGCCGGCGGGGCATCCTGGGGGAATGGCTGAGCACAGGGAGCGGCACCGGAACCGGGAATCAGCGGCGCGCACGGCACCCGCGCGGACGGAGGCGCCGGCGGTCACCACCGCCCTGGTCAGAGACCTCGCCGGAGCCGTCCGGGGCGAGGTGGACTTCGGCGCCGCCGCCCGCGCCCTGGTCACCATGGACGCATCCAACTACCGCCGCGTCCCGGTGGGCGTCGTCGCCCCCCGTGACGCGGCGGACGTCGCGGCGGCCCTCGACGTCTGCCGTACGCACGGCGTGCCCGTCGTGCCGCGCGGCGGCGGCACCTCGATCGCCGGGAACGCCACCGGCATCGGTGTGGTCCTCGATCTCACCCGGCATCTTCGCTCGATCGTGTCAGTCGACACCGAGGCGCGTACCGCCGTCGTGCAGCCCGGAGTGGTCCTCGACCGGCTCCGCGACACCGTCGCGCCGCACGGTCTGACCTTCGGGCCCGACCCCTCCACGCACAGCCGCTGCACCCTCGGCGGCATGATCGGCAACAACTCGTGCGGGTCGCACTCGGTCGCGTGGGGGACGACCGCCGACAACGTCCACGAGCTCTCGGTCACGACGTACGGCGGCGCCTCAATGCGCCTCGGCAGGGGCTGGGACGGCGCCCCCACGGGCCTGCGCCCCCTCGTGGAGAGCAACCTCGCCCTGCTGCGCACCGGCTACCCCACCGGCCTCCCGCGCCGCATCTCCGGCTACGCGATCGACGCGCTGCTCCCCGAGAACGGCACCGACCTCGCCCGCGCGTTCTGCGGCAGCGAGGGCACGCTGGGCGTCGTCACGGAAGCCGTCGTACGGCTGGTGGACTCGCCGCCCGCGCGGGTGCTCGCCGTCCTCGGCTACCCCGACGAGAGCGCGGCGGCCGAAGCGGCGGCGGGGCTGCTGCCGTACCACCCGCTCACCGTCGAGGGCATGGCGGACGACCTCGTCCCCGGCCCGCACGACCTGCCGCGCGGCGGTGCCTGGCTCTTCGTGGAGACCGGCGGCGCCACCGTCGCCGAGGCCCGCGCGCACGCCGAGCGCGTCATGCGCGCCGCCGACGCGCTGGACGGCACGGTCGTGGACGACCCGGCCGGGATCCGGGCCCTGTGGCGGGTACGGGAGGACGCGTCGGGCACCGCCACCCGCAGCGCCGACGGCGGAGAGGCGTGGCCGGGCTGGGAGGACTGCGCCGTACCGCCCGCCCGACTCGGCGCGTACCTGCGGGACTTCCGCGCGCTGCTCGCCCAGCACGGGCTGCGCGGCACGCCCTACGGGCACTTCGGCGACGGCTGCATCCATGTGCGCATCGACTTCGACCTCTTGAGCACCGACGGGGTGCGCCGCTTCCGCCGCTTCTCCGAGGACGTGGCCGCTCTGGTCGTCGCACACGGCGGCTCGCTCTCCGGTGAGCACGGCGACGGGCTGGCGCGCTCGGAGCTGCTGCCGAAGATGTACGGGGACGAACTGACCGGCCTCTTCGGACAGTTCAAGGACGTGTGGGACCCGGCGGGCGGACTGAACCCCGGTTCGATCGCCCGGCCCGCCCGGCTCGACGAGAACCTGCGCTTCGAGGTTCTGCCGCGTGAGCGCGTCGACGTCGCCTTCGCCTATCCGCACGACGGCGAGGTGGACGGAGTCGTGGGCGGCGACTTCTCGGCGGCCGTACGGCGCTGTGTCGGCGTCGCCAAATGCCGGGTGGAGGGGCCGAGTTCGGGCGCCGGGGTGATGTGCCCCTCGTTCCGCGCGACCGGCGACGAACAGCACTCCACGCGCGGGCGCGCCCGGCTGCTGCACGAGATGCTCGCCGGCGAGATCGTCACGGACGGCTGGCGCTCGACCGAGGTCAGGGACGCGCTCGACCTCTGTCTGTCCTGCAAGGGCTGCCGCAGCGACTGTCCGGTGGGCGTCGACATGGCCACGTACAAGGCCGAGTTCCTGCACCACCACTACGAGGGCAGGCGGCGGCCCGCCGCGCACTACGCGATGGGGCGGCTGCCGCGCTGGCTCCGGGCCGCCGCGCCGTTCGCGGGCCTGCTGAACGCGGGGGTACGGGTGCCGGGCGTGGCCGCGCTGGCCAAGCGCGCGGGCGGGATCGCCCCCGAGCGCTCGATCCCGCGCCTGGCGCCGCTGACGTTCACCCGGTGGCTGCGGAGGCAGCGGCGCGACCCGGTGGGCGACCCGGCGGTGGTGCTGTGGCCGGACACCTTCACGGAGCACCTGTCGCCGTCGGTCGGCCAGGCGGCCGTACGGGTCCTGGACGCGGCCGGTCTCACGCACACGCTGCCGCCCGGCAAGGTGTGCTGCGGCCTCACCTACGTCTCCACCGGCCAGCTCGACCAGGCGCGCGCCGTGATGCGGCGCACCCTGGACCGGATGGAACCGCTGCTCGACCGGGCACTGCCGGTGGTCGTCCTGGAACCGAGCTGCGCCGCCGCGCTCAGGACGGACCTGCCGGAACTGCTCGCGGACGACCCGCGCGCCGCCCGGCTCGCCGCCTCCGTACGGACCTTCGCCCAGACGCTGGAGGAGTCCGCCCCCGACTGGCGACCGCCACGCGTGGACCGCCCGGTCGCGGGCCAGACCCACTGCCACCAGCACGCGGTCCTCGGCGACGCGGCGGAACGACGCCTGCGCGAACGGGCCGGACTCACCGGCGAGTTGAGCGGCGGCTGCTGCGGCCTTGCGGGCAACTTCGGCTTCGAGAAGGGCCATTACGACGTCTCGGTGGCCTGCGCGGAGGACCAACTGCTGCCCGCCGTCCGGGCGGCGGCGGAGGGAACGGAACTCCTGGCGGACGGCTACTCGTGCCGTACGCAGCTGGACCAACTGTCCGCCGGCGGAGCGAGGCACCTGGCGGAGGTCCTGGCGGAGGCACTGGGGGACGGCCCGGACGGCGGGCGGGGCACGGGTCACTGACGGATGCGCTCCCGAGTGCGCCGGGTCTGCGCGGTGAGTGCCACGGGAGCCGGGCGCCGATCTCTCCGGATCGCTTGCCCGGCCGATCAGGCCTGTAGCACTCTGTAGTTGATCGACTACCTTCGGGAAGGGGCGTGTCATGGGGGATCACCGCAAGCCTGAGCCGGATCTTTCGCAGGGCAAGCCTCCGCCGGGGAACGGCGACAGTGAGGTGCCCAAGCCTCCGCCGCCCTCCGGCAACCGCCGGAAGTAGGCGCCGTGTTCGAGGAGCGGCGGATCGCGCTGGCCGCGGCGATGGAGGAGCGGGGCGGCTGGCCGGACGACTCGCCGTGGGTGCGGGCGGCCGTCGACGCCGTTCCCCGGCACTCCTTCGCACCGGACACGCTGTGGCGCTGGGACGGCGACGCGTACGTCGCGGTGAACCGCGCGACGGAGCCGGAGCGATGGGCGGCCGAGGTCTACGGCGGCCCGGGTGACCCCGCCGTCACACAGGTGGCAGACGGACGGGCCACGTCCAGCCTGTCCTGTCAGTCCGTGGTGGTGGACATGCTCGACTCCCTGATGCCGGACCCCGGCCACCGCGTTCTGGAGCTCGGCACCGGCACCGGCTGGAACGCCGCGCTGCTCGCCCGTCGGGCCGGGCCGGGGCGGGTGACCAGCGTGGAGGCCGACCCCGGCCTCGCGGCGGCGGCGCGCACCCGACTGGAGGCCGCGGGTGCGGATGTCACCGTCGTCACCGGGGACGGGCGGCTCGGTCACGCGCCGGGTGGCCCGTACGACCGGGTCGAGTCGACGTACGCGGTGGAGACCGTCCCGTGGGAGTGGGTGGCGCAGACCCGGCCCGGTGGACGGATCGTCACCCCGTGGGGCCGCATGGGGCATGTCGCTCTCACCGTCGCGGCCGACGGGCTCTCCGCGACCGGCTGGGTCCAGGGGCTCGCGCTGTTCATGCCCGCCCGCGGCACGCCGGTCCGCCTCGGCTGGCGCGAGGTACGCGGTGACGGCCCCGCCGAGGACGAGAGCACCCACGCCCTCGACGTGCCGCGACTGGCCGATCCGCACCTGTTGTTCGCACTGCGGGTGCTCCTGCCGGACGTGGAGATCGTCCTCGGGGACCGGGACGGGCCGGTGGCCTGGGTGCACGACGGGCGTTCGTCCTGGGCGGTCCTCACCGGGCCGGAGGGAGGACCGGGGGCCGCCTTCCAGGACGGGCCGCGACGCCTTCTCGGGGAGATCGAGAGGGCCGTCGCCCGCTGGGAGCACCACGGACGGCCGGACCTCTACGACTTCGGCATGACGCGCACCCCGGACAGTCAGTACGTGTGGAGCCACGACAGTGACACCGGGCACCGGTGGGCGACGGTCACGGGGCTTGCCAGGGCGACGGTCGCGGCGCGGGTGTTCGGCGGGCTCACAGGGCGCGCAGGCCCCGGTCCGTGAAGGCGATCAGCCACTCGAAGCTCTCGTCCACGTCGGCGCTCCACTGGAAGCCGTTGGCCGACTGGAGCGTGGCGAAGCCGTGGCAGAGGCTGCGGAGCATGCGCAGGGCGTGGTCGACGTCGGACTCCGCGACCTCGTAGCCGCGCAGGACGGCCATGAAGGCGTCGAGCAGCCGCCGGCCGGTGGCGGCCAGTGGATCGTCCGGGCCGGACGGTTCGACGCCGATCGTCGCCGCGTACCGGCCCGGGTGCTCCAGGACGAAGGCCCGGAAGGCGCGTGCGGCGGCGGCCAGGGCGTCGCGGCCCGCGTACCCCTGGACCGCGCCGCCGACGGCGTCGGCGGCCTCGCTCAGCGCCAGGGCCGCGATGCGCCGCGTGAGGTCCTCCTGGCCGCCCACGTGTTTGTAGAGGGACGGGGTGCGCACGCCCAGCCGCTCCGCGAGCAGACCCATCGTCAGTCCGGCGAGTCCCACCTCGTCGGCGAGCGCGGCACCGGCCGCGACCACGGCCGCCGGGTCCAGACCGGCCCTAGGCACGGTCGGCGTCCGAGCGGACGAAGGCGAGCACGAGGGAGACGATCCGGTCGGGGAACTGGTCGTGCGGGTAGTGCCCGGCGCCCTCGACCATCTCCAGGCGGCCGAGACCGGACGGCAGGGCGTCGACGATCGCCGAGCCCTCGGCCTGCGGGTCGGCCCAGTCGGGGTCGAGCGTGCCCATGACGACCAGCACGGGGCAGCGGACGTTGCCGAGTTGCGCACCGGCGTCGGCCGGGGTGCCACGGCCCATGCCTTGCAGCGCCTTCATCCGGCCCGGCTCGCGCAGCAGGGAGTCGAAGCGGTCGAGGCGCTCCGCCCAGTCGGCCGGCCTCACACCGGGGTAGGCCACGTCGAGGTACGAGCGCCAGAGCGGCACGCTGCCGAACGTCGCCGCGCCGAGCAGCCGCAGCATGCCCTGGCGGAAGCGCTTCACCCGCAGGTCGCCGAGGCGGATCGACTGCTTGCGGGTGAACGGCGCCAGTTCGACGACCGCGGTGACCAGCGAGGGCTCGCGCGCCGCGGCGATGGTGGCGGCGCCGCCGGAGATGGAGTGGCCGACGAGCACGGCCGGGCCGCCGAGGTGCCGGATCACCGCGAGCAGATCGCCGGCGATGTCGGTGCGGCTCCAGGCCGGCCAGTCGGCGCTGGACTCGCCGCAGCCGCGCAGGTCGACCGCGGCGACCCGGTGGCCCGCGGCCACGAGTCCGGGGACGACGGCGCGGTACGCGGCGCGGCTGTCGCCCATGCCGTGCGCGAGGACGATCAGCGGTCCGGATCCCGCCACCTCGTACGCGATCGTGCCGCCGTCGACGGCGAGGTACTCGGTCATGACGTCCTCCATTTGGCTAATGATGTTAGCTAAAAGCTATCTTCATTAGCCAATCCTGTCAACGGTGGAATCTCCGTCGCGGAAAGCCGGCGTGCCGGGGCACAGTGGCCTGTGGTCCGGGGGTCGGCCGGCCCATTTCGTGGTGCAGTATGTTGCATGTGATAGTTCATTGAAGTGACCTGATCGATCTGGCTGAACTGGAGGAGGATCCCGGTGGAGGAGTCGCGTACCGCGGCCGCAGGCGCCGTCGTGGCGGTACCCGAGGCCGTGGGGGTGGCCGCCGCCGGTCCCCCGGCGGAGCGGGGGCGGCGGTCGCTCGGGCCCGTCGCGCTCGTCGTCGGGGGCATGCTCTCCGTGCAGTTCGGCGCCGCCATCGCCGTGCTGCTGATGCCGCGCGCCGGCGCCGTCGGTGTGGTGACGCTGCGGCTCCTGCTCGCGGCCGTCGTCCTGCTCGTGGTCTGCCGGCCCAAGGTCCGCGGTCACTCGCGCGCGGACTGGGGCACGGTGCTCGTCTTCGGCGCCGTACTGGCGGCCATGAACCTCCTCTTCTACCAGGCCGCCGACCGCATCCCGCTGGGCGCCGCCGTGACCCTGGAGGTCCTCGGGCCGCTCACCCTCTCCGTCGTCGCCTCCCGCAGGCTCGGAAACCTCCTGTGGGCCGGCCTCGCGCTCGGCGGTGTGGTGCTGCTCAGCGGTGGCGGGTTCGACCGGCTCGACCCGGTGGGCGCGGCGTTCGCGCTCGCGGCGGGCGCGATGTGGGCGGCGTACATCGTCTTCAGCGCCCGGACCGGGCAGCGCTTCCCGCAGGCCGACGGACTCGCCCTCGCCATGGCCTTCGGCGCGGTGCTCACCCTGCCGCTCGGCATCGTCGACGCCGGGTCGAAGCTGCTGGTGCCGTCCACGATCGGGCTCGGCCTCGCGGTGGCGCTGATGTCGTCCGTCCTGCCGTACACCCTCGAACTGCTCGCGCTGCGGCGGCTGCCCGCGTCGACGTTCGCGATCCTGATGAGCGGCGAGCCGGCCCTCGCGGCCATGGCCGGCTTCCTGGTGCTCCACCAGGACCTGTCCCTCACCGACGCGCTGGCGATCGCGCTGGTCATCATGGCGAGCGTGGGCGCGGTCCAGGCGCAGTCGGGCGGGCGGAGGGCGGGGCGAGAGAAGTCGGCCGCGGAGAGGGCCGCCGAGCGGTCCGCCGGGAGGACGACCGAGAGGGCCGCCGGGAGGGCCGCACCGCCGGCCGGTCGGACGGGCCGGGAAAGCGCCGACCAGTAAAGCAAGCACGCTTGATTGTTTCTCCGGGCGCTGCCATGCTCCGGGGCACGCACCACGCCGTGTCCCGAGAGCCGATGGGAGTGCGTCCCGTGTCCGACCCTGCCGCGCCAATCCTCGACGACCTGCGCAGCGAGAGTGAGGAAGTCGACCGGCTCGTGGCCGAGTTGGACGACGCGAGCTGGTCACTCCCGACCCCGGCGGCCGGCTGGACCGTCGCCCACCAGATCGCCCATCTGGCGTGGACCGACACCGCGTCCCTCCTCGCCGTGACCGACGAGGCCGCCTTCGCCGACATGGCCGCGAAGGCGCTCGCCGCCCCCGACTCCTTCGTGGACGAGGGCGCCGAGGCAGGCGCCGCACTGCCGCCGGACCAACTCCTCACCCACTGGCGCGAAGGCCGCGGCCGGCTCCACCGGGCGCTGCGCTCGGCGCCCGCAGGCGCGCGATTCCCCTGGTACGGGCCGCCGATGAGCGCGCCGTCGATGGCGACCGCCCGCCTGATGGAGACCTGGGCGCACGGCCAGGACATCGCGGACGCGCTCGGCGTACGGCGCGAGCCGACCGCGCGGCTGCGGCACGTGGCGTGGATCGGCGTACGGGCCCGCGACTACGCCTACTTCGTCCGCGGCGAACAGCCGCCGGCCGCCCCCTTCCGGGTCGAACTCACCGGTACCGAGGGCCAGTTGTGGACATACGGCCCCGAGGACGCCACCCAGCGCGTCACCGGGCCCGCCCTGGACTTCTGTCTGCTCGTGACCCAGCGCGCCCACCGCGCCGACCTCGGCGTACGGGCCGAGGGCGCGGACGCCGACCGATGGCTGGACATCGCGCAGGCGTTCGCGGGCCCGGCCGGTCCCGGCCGCCCGGCGAAGGGGGCCTGAGCGTGCCGGACACCTCCCGCCCCACCCCCGGCGTCCTGCGCATCGGGAACGCCTCCGGCTTCTACGGCGACCGCTTCGACGCGCTGCGCTCCATGCTGACCGGCGGCCCCCTCGACGTGCTCACCGGCGACTACCTCGCCGAGCTGACCATGCTCATCCTCGGCCGCGACCGGCTGAAGAACCCCTCGTCCGGCTACGCCAGGACCTTCCTGCGGCAGTTGGAGGAAGGACTCGGGCTCGCGCAGACGCGCGGCGTGAAGATCGTCGCCAACGCGGGCGGGCTGAACCCGGCCGGACTGGCCGCCGCCGTAAGCGAACTGGCCGAGCGCGTCGGCGTCCCCGTACGCGTCGCGCACGTCGAGGGCGACGACCTGCTCGCGGCGCGCGACTGGGGCGAGGGCGTGCTCACCGCCAACGCCTACCTCGGCGGCGCCGGCATCGCGGAGTGTCTGCGCGGCGGCGCCGACGTGGTGGTGACCGGCCGGGTCACCGACGCCGCGCTCGTCACCGGCCCCGCCGCCGCGCACTTCGGCTGGGGCGACGACGATCTCGACGCGCTCGCGGGCGCCGTCGTCGCCGGACACGTCCTGGAGTGCGGCACCCAGGCCACCGGCGGCAACTACTCCTTCTTCGGCGAACACGACGTCCGCCGACCAGGCTTCCCGCTCGCCGAACTCCGTGCCGACGGCTCCGCGACCATCACCAAGCACCCCGGCACCGGCGGGGTCGTCGACATCGGCACCGTCACCGCGCAGTTGCTGTACGAGACCGGGAGCGCCCGGTACGCCGGCCCCGACGTGACGGCCCGGCTCGACACCGTACGGCTCACCCAGGACGGCCCCGACCGGGTCACGATCTCCGGCGTACGCGGCGAGGCACCGCCCCCCACGCTCAAGGTCGGACTGAACCGGATCGGCGGCTGGCGCAACGAGGTCGTCTTCGTCCTGACCGGGCTCGACATCGACGCCAAGGCGCGGCTGGTGAAGGACCAGGTCGCCGACGCGCTGGCGGCCCCGGGCGTCAAGAAGGCCCCGGACGAGGTCCGTTGGGAGCTGGCCCGCACCGACCGGGCGGACGCCGGCACCGAGGAGACCGCCAGCGCGCTGCTGCGGCTCGTCGTCCGCGACAGCGACCCCGACGCCGTCGGCCGGGCGGTCAGCGGCGCCGCCGTCGAGCTGGCGCTGGGCAGTTACCCCGGCTTCCATGTCACCGCGCCGCCCGGCAAGGGCGCCCCGTACGGCGTCTTCGAGGCGGCGTACGTGCCCGCCGCCGAGGTCCCGCACACGGCGGTGCTCCCCGAC
>NZ_JAAPBF010000079.1 GCF_022695985.1 Streptomyces sp. NP-1717
TGCCGCTGTCCTCGGCGTCGCGCGGGTTCTCCCCGGTGTCGGCCTGGTCCCGGTTCTCGTCCGACACGTTGAACTCCTCGGCCGGCCCGTCGTACTCCGGCCCGTCGATCGCCGAGCCCTCGACATCCACGCGCAACGTCAAGCCGTACGACTTCTGCCCGAACTTCTCGCCCACCTCGGGGTTGAGACTCACCCGCAGGTAGTACCAGCCCGCGAAGCGCATCGCCTTCTCGTGGGCGGCGGACTTGAAGCGGTTCCCGTAGAACACCGGTGGCGCCGGATCCGTCGACGTCGACTTCGCCTCGCCGTTGTACGACATCGTGTCGGTGCTGTCGACGAGCCCTCTCGCCGGGTTGTACACGGCGAGGGACATCGCTCCGGTCACGATGCCGTCCCCGTCCGAACCGCCCAGTTCCGCAGTGGCGAACAGCTGCTGCCCCCAGTCGACGGGCACCCGGTAGAAGAGCGATTCACCGGGTTCGATCCCCGCCGTCCACTCACCGCCGCCCAGGCTCGTGGCGGCGCTGAAGCCGGCGCCCCCCTCCCGCGGTTCGGACGTACCGGACGACTGCCCGGGGGAGACGGTCGGCCACTCCTCGGGCGCCTCGGCGGAGCCGCCGGCCTTCACCGGGGGCTCGGACAGGAACCGCAGTTCCAGCTCCCACGGTTCCTGCGAGGACGCCGGCTTCGACTCCCTCTCCACGATCACGTGGTACGTACCGGCCCCCCGACAGGCCCCGTACTTCTTGCCCGTGAGGGTCCGGGACACGGACGCTGTCAGCGGCTGGGGATAATCGCCCGTCGGCAGCACCCGGGCCTGCTCCGAGTCGCAGTCCTTGCCGTCGCCGTCCTCCATCCTGACCGTGATCTTGTCGCCGTAGTCCACCCGCGACTCCAGCCCGGGCACGGCGGTCACCGACACGTACGCGTTCTCCGCGCCGTCCAGGTCCAGCTGGTAGAAGAGCTTCTTGCCCGGTTCGATCGAATCGAGGTGCGTGGCGCCCTTGTCGAGCTGCCCCGCGTCGCCGGTGCCCGTCCCGCCCTCAAGACGCCCGGCGTCCTTGTCGAACTCGTACGCGGTCGGCCCCTCGGCCGCCGCCGCCGTGCCGGCCAGCCCGGGCAGACCGGCCGGGACCGGGCCTCCCGACGCCGCCGGCTGCGCCACCACCGCGCACATCGCCGCCGCCGCGACCAGCGCGGCCCGGCCCCTGCTGCGCAGCCTCTTCACGAGCTTCCCCTTGTCGTCCGGCGGCCCCGCCGCCCACCACCAACAGCCCGCCCATCCTGCCCCGCCGGTCCGGCCCCTGTCTGCGCGGGCAGCCGATCCGTGACGCCCTCACCACCCGCCACCGGAACCGAAATTTCACAAAAGCAACCAAATCGTTCGCTCAGGCGAACTCACCGCCGGACTCCCCTCACGACAGCGCGAAGCCCCGGCCGTCTCGACGACCGGGGCTTCGCGTACCGACTACTGGGTCTCAGATACCCGAACCTGCGGGCACGGAGTCGGTCGCCTCCGTCCACAGATCCTGCTCGGCGCGATCCGCCTGGATCTGGCGGTACACGAGGAGCCCGCCGATGGCGGCCAGTGCGACCAGGAGAAGCTTCTTCACCGCGCGACCTCGTCTTTCCTTGTCTTAGGGGCCTTCTGGCGCCCGACTATACACACCGGCCGATACCGATCGGTGACCTACATGCGCCCCCAACTCGGGGGCCACGACGACCAGTCAACACCCATGTGAAACAAAGCGATCCGCCCGGACAGAAGGCTCTCTGTCCGGGCGGATCGGCGCTGTGGGGCTAACAGGATTTGAACCTGTGGCCTCATCCTTATCAGGGATGCGCTCTAACCAACTGAGCTATAGCCCCGCGCTGCCCCTGAAGATTAGCGCACTCCAGGGCCAGTCCCAAAATCGATACCGGGGCCACGCTCTTCCCCGCCCGTCCGCCGTCCGGCCCCCTGTCGAGCCTGGTGGAAGGGCGTCCTACTCGTCCTCGGCCAGCGTCAACTCGACGCCCCCCACGAAGCCCGCGGACAGGTTGTAGATGAACGAACCGAGCGTGGCCAGGGCGGTCGCGAGCACCACGTCGATCACGGCGATCACCGACGTGAAGATGAGCACGCGCGGCAGCGAGAGGAAAGACTGGAGGTCGAAGCCGTTGCTCTCGTTCGAGCCCGTCGCCTCACTGATCGTCCCGCCCACCGTCGAGAAGACTCCCATCGCGTCCATGACCATCCACAGCACCGCCGCCGCGATGACCGTGCACACGCCGAGCGCGATGGAGAGCAGGAAACTGACCTTCATCACCGACCACGGGTCGGCCTTCGCCACCCGCAGCCGCGCCTTGCGCGTGCGCGGTGTCGTACGCGCGCCCGTGCGCGGCAGTCGCACGCCCGCGGGCTGCCGGGCGCCGCCCTGATGTGTCTGTCCCGGCCCCACGCCCTGCCCCTGCCCCTGTCCTTGGCCAACCTGGACATGCGGCTGCGCCTGCTGCTGTCCGCCCTGTGTCCCCCCGCCCTGCGGCGTCGGATACGCCTGTGGCGGGTGGTACGGCTGCGCCGCCTGCTGCGGCTGCTCGGATCCGTACGTCTCGTAAGGGGGCTGCTGCCCCCGGGTGCCGGTCACCGTTACCCCCTGGGAGTCCGTGGCAGGGCCACGGGCACCTTTCCCTCCGGAATCGGCCGATCCGGCGCCCGTGGCTCCACTCACGCTTCTACTCCTCGTGCTCCGCTACCGAGGGCTGGGTGCCCTCAGCTTCCTCGGCAGGCGTGGCCGCGACGGTCGCCGGCTCGTCACCGGCATCATCGCCGACGACTCCTTCGACCTCTTCAGCCTCACGACCGGCCTCGGCATTACGAGCGATGCCGACGACGGCATCGCGCTTGCCCAGGTTGATCAGTTGGACACCCATCGTGTCACGGCCCGTCTCCCTGACTTCGTTGACTCGCGTACGAATCACACCGCCGCCCAGGGTGATGGCGAGGATCTCGTCCGTCTCCTCCACCACCAGCGCACCGACCAGCGACCCGCGGTCCTCCACGATCTTCGCGGCCTTGATACCGAGGCCGCCACGTCCTTGAACGCGATACTCGTCGACGTTGGTCCGCTTCGCGTAACCGCCGTCGGTAGCAGTGAACACGAACGTACCGGGCCTGACGACATTCATCGAGAGCAGTTCGTCCCCTTCGCGGAAACTCATCCCCTTCACACCTGATGTCGCACGCCCCATCGGGCGCAGCGCGTCGTCCGTCGCGGTGAACCGGATCGACTGCGCCTTCCTGCTGATGAGCAGCAGATCGTCCTCGGCCGACACCAGTTCGGCGCCGATGAGCTCGTCGTCCGCCCCCGTGTCCGTCTCACGGAGGTTGATCGCGATCACACCGCCGGAGCGGGGTGAGTCGTAATCCTTCAGAGACGTCTTCTTCACGAGGCCGGCCTTCGTCGCCAGCACCAGATACGGCGCCGCCTCGTAGTCCCGTACGGCGAGGATCTGCGCGATCTTCTCGTCCGGCTGGAACGCCAGGAGGTTGGCCACGTGCTGGCCGCGCGCGTCCCGGCCGGCGTCGGGCAGCTCGTACGCCTTCGCCCGGTACACCCGGCCCTTGTTGGTGAAGAAGAGCAGCCAGTGGTGCGTCGTCGACACGAAGAAGTGGTCCACGATGTCGTCCGACTTGAGCTTCGTGCCGCGCACGCCCTTGCCGCCGCGCTTCTGCGAGCGGTAGTCGTCCGTCTTCGTACGCTTCACATAGCCGCCACGCGAGATGGTGACGACGATGTCCTCCTCGGCGATCAGGTCCTCGATGGACATGTCACCGTCGAAGGGCACCAGCTTGGAGCGCCGGTCGTCACCGAACTTGTCGACGATGACGGCCAGTTCCTCGCTGACGATCTGCCGCTGCCGCTCGGGCGAGGCGAGGATCGCGTTGTACTCGTTGATCTTCGCCTGGAGCTCGTCGTGCTCGGCGACGATCTTCTGCCGCTCCAGCGCCGCCAGCCGGCGCAGCTGCATCTCCAGGATCGCGTTCGCCTGGATCTCGTCGATCGACAGCAGCTCCATCAGGCCGCCGCGCGCGGTCTCGACGGTGTCGCTGCGCCGGATCAGCGCGATGACCTCGTCGATCGCGTCCAGCGCCTTGAGCAGACCACGCAGGATGTGCGCGCGCTCCTCGGCCTTGCGCAGCCGGAACTTGGTGCGCCGGACGATGACCTCGATCTGGTGCGTCACCCAGTGCCGGATGAACGCGTCGATCGACAGTGTGCGCGGCACACCGTCCACCAGCGCCAGCATGTTCGCGCCGAAGTTCGTCTGCAGGTCGGTGTGCTTGTACAGGTTGTTCAGCACGACCTTGG
The DNA here is from genome assembly GCF_022695985.1 of Streptomyces sp. NP-1717. Taxonomy (GTDB): domain Bacteria; phylum Actinomycetota; class Actinomycetes; order Streptomycetales; family Streptomycetaceae; genus Streptomyces. The sequence continues at coordinate 4,353 of NZ_JAAPBF010000079.1, forward strand.
CGACCGCGTCGCGCTTGAGCACGACCACCAGGCGCTGTCCCGTACGCGAGGACGTCTCGTCGCGGACGTCGGCGATGCCGCCGACCTTGCCGTCCTTCACCAGGTCGGCGATCTTCTGCGCGAGGTTGTCGGGGTTGGTCTGGTACGGCAGCTCCGTGACGACCAGGCACTGCCGGTTCTGGATCTCCTCGACCGCGACGACCGCGCGCATCGTGATCGAGCCACGGCCCGTGCGGTACGCCTCCTCGATGCCCCGGCGGCCGACGACCAGCGCGCCGGACGGGAAGTCGGGGCCCTTGATGCGCTCGATCAGCGCGTCCAGCAGCTCCTCGTGCGAGGCGTCCGGGTGCTCCAGCGCCCACTGCGCGCCCGCGGCGACTTCCCGCAGGTTGTGCGGCGGGATGTTGGTGGCCATACCGACGGCGATGCCGGCGGAGCCGTTGATCAGCAGGTTCGGGAAGCGCGCCGGCAGGACCGTCGGCTCCTGGTTGCGGCCGTCGTAGTTGTCCGTGAAGTCGACGGTCTCCTCGTCGATGTCCCGGAGCATCTCCATCGACTGCGGCATCAGCTTGCACTCGGTGTACCGCATGGCGGCGGCCGGGTCGTTGCCGGGAGAGCCGAAGTTGCCGTTGGAGTCCACCAGCGGCATCCGCATCGACCACGGCTGCGCGAGGCGGACCAGCGCGTCGTAGATCGAGGAGTCGCCGTGCGGGTGGTAGGTGCCCATGACGTCACCGACGACGCGGGCGCACTTGTAGAAGCCCTTCTCGGGCCGGTACCCGCCGTCGTACATCGCGTACAGCACCCGGCGGTGTACGGGCTTCAGACCGTCCCGTACGTCGGGCAGCGCGCGCGACACGATGACGGACATCGCGTAGTCGAGATACGAGCGCTGCATCTCCGTCTCGAGCCCCACGGGCTCGACACGCATGCCCACACCTTCGACGGCGGGCACCTCTTCGGGCATCACAGGAGTGTTCTCGTCGGCCATTGCTGGTCAAAGTTCCTTTCGGCCATTTCGATGGCGGTCAGCGGGAGGCCGACTCAGATGTCGAGGAAGCGGACGTCCTTGGCGTTGCGCTGGATGAACGAGCGCCGGGCCTCGACGTCCTCACCCATCAGCACCGAGAACAGGTCGTCGGCCTGCGCCGCGTCGTCGAGCGTGACCTGGCCGAGCACACGGTGGTCGACGTCCATCGTCGTGATGCGCAGTTCCTCGGCGTTCATCTCACCGAGGCCCTTGAAGCGCTGGATCGAGTCTTCCTTGATCCGCTTGCCGTTCTGCTTCCCCAGCTCCACCAGGGCGTCGCGCTCCCGGTCGGAGTAGGCGTACTCGAAGTCGTCCCGGCCCCACTTGATCTTGTACAGCGGGGGGCGCGACAGATAGACGTACCCGGCCTCGACCAGCGGGCGCATGAAGCGGAAGAGGAAGGTCAGCAGCAGCGTGTTGATGTGCTGGCCGTCGACGTCGGCGTCCGCCATCAGGATGATCTTGTGATAGCGGAGCTTCTCGATGTCGAAGTCCTCGTGCACGCCGGTGCCGAACGCCGAGATCAGCGCCTGCACCTCGGTGTTCTGGAGGATCTTGTCGATCCGCGCCTTCTCGACGTTCAGGATCTTTCCGCGGATCGGCAGAATGGCCTGATACTGCGGGTTGCGGCCGGACTTGGCACTGCCGCCGGCCGAGTCGCCCTCGACGATGAAGATCTCGCACTTGGCCGGGTCGTTCGACTGGCAGTCACTGAGCTTGCCGGGCAGCGACGCCGACTCCAGCAGGCCCTTGCGACGGGTCAGGTCGCGCGCCTTGCGGGCCGCGACCCGCGCCGTGGCCGCCTGGATCGCCTTGCGGATGATGTCGGCCGCCTCATTGGGATGCCGGTCGAACCAGTCCGTCAGGTGCTCGTGCACGATCTTCTGTACGAAGGTCTTCGCCTCCGTGTTGCCGAGCTTGGTCTTCGTCTGGCCCTCGAACTGCGGCTCGCCCAGCTTCACCGAGATGATCGCCGTCAGACCCTCGCGGATGTCCTCGCCCGCCAGGTTGTCGTCCTTCTCGCGCAGGAACTTCTTCTCGCGCGCGTAGCGGTTGACCAGGCCGGTCATCGCCGCGCGGAAGCCCTCCTCGTGCGTACCGCCCTCATGCGTGTGGATCGTGTTCGCGAAGGAGTACACACCCTCGCTGTACTGCGAGTTCCACTGCATCGCGATCTCCACCGAGAGCATCCGCTCCTTGTCCTCGGCATCGATGTCGATGACCGTGGGGTGGATCAGCTCTCCCTTGCGGGAGTTCAGGTACTTCACGAAGTCGACGATGCCGCCTTCGTAGAAGTACGTCACGCTGCGCACCGGCTCCTCGCCGGCGGACGCGGCGGCGTCCGTGCCCGCGACGTCGGCGCCCACGACGGCCTTCGCCGACTCGCGCTCGTCGGTCAGCTTCAGGGTCAGGCCCTTGTTGAGGAAGGCCATCTCCTGGAAGCGCCGCGACAGCGTCTCGAAGGAGTACTCCGTCGTCTCGAAGACGTCGGGGTCCGCCCAGAAGGTGACCGTCGTGCCCGACTCGTCCGTCGCCTCGTTGCGCGCCAGCGGCGCCGTCGGCACCCCGAGCTTGTAGTCCTGCGTCCAGCGGTAGCCGTCGGTCTTGACCTCGACGGCGACCTTCGTCGACAGCGCGTTCACCACGGAGACACCCACGCCGTGCAGACCGCCGGAGACGGAGTAGCCGCCGCCGCCGAACTTGCCGCCCGCGTGCAGCACCGTCAGCACGACCTCGACGGCCGGCTTGCCCTCGGACGGGACGATGCCCACGGGGATGCCGCGGCCGTTGTCGACCACGCGCACGCCGCCGTCGGCGAGGATCGTGACGTCGATGGTGTCCGCGTGCCCGGCCAGAGCCTCGTCGACGGAGTTGTCGACGACCTCGGTCACCAGGTGATGAAGCCCACGTTCACCGGTCGAGCCGATGTACATACCGGGACGCTTACGGACCGCGTCCAGGCCCTCCAGCACCGTGATGGCACTGGCGTTGTACGAGGCCGTTACCTCGCCGTTCTCACCAGTGGCTACGGACGGAGTCTTCTCGTTGGGGTTGCCGGAATCGGCCACGAAGCGCCCTTTCTGGCACAGCACAGGCCGTTCTCCGGGCAGGCGGGAGCGGCTGCGTCGTTCGGCTTGCGACAGTGTTTGACAGTCTTGTTAGGCGAGTCCCGCCTGCGAGGCGGGATTCTTCATCAGTCTACCGGTAGCGGCGACCCGAATGGGGGTTTGCAGGTACCTGAGTCCGCATGTGCCGCCCTGAACCGGCGGCTGCCGACTCCCCATATTCGGGAAGGGGCTCCAAGAGGCTCACACCGGCTTTGAGCGCTTCGGGCTGTCAACCGGCGGCTACGGTGCGGGATACCTCACCCTCCGTCGACGTACGACGAGGTCACGACGCCCTGCCAAGAGGCCCGGAGTGACGGGGTGGCACAGGTGTGAAGTAAGGCCCCTGGAGGGGCTGTTGGGGCTCTGACGGCGCCCCGCTGAGCCCGTCGGGAGCGGCCGCGGAGAGCGGGAGCGGGGCCGGAAGCGGCGGTGGGCCTGCGCCCGGCCGTACGGGGCTGCGGGGGGGGCTTACGGGCCTACGCCTGCGGGAGCCGTACGCGCCCGGTGCCGGGCGCCCGTGCTCAGCCGTACGTGTCCCCCGGACCCTTGCTGCCGGGCGCCCGCAGCGCGCCGAAGCGCCGTGCCGGACCGCCCGGGCCACGCACCTTGATCACCTTCACCGTGCCGTGGCCCAGGTCCTCGTTCAGCCGGGCCACCAGGCGCGGGGCCAGCAGCCGCAGCTGCGTCGCCCAGGCAGTCGAGTCGCAGAGCACCGTCAGGATCCGCTCGTCCTCCTCGTACCGCTCGGGCACGCAGTGATTGGCCAGGTCCTCGCCGACGATCTGCGGCCAGCGGCCCATCACACCGCCCACGGCGGCGGGAGTCTCCCAGCCACGCTCGGTGATCAGCCGGTTGATCGCGGCGCCCAGCGAGAGCGGATCGCGGCCGTCGGCCCCGGAACCCGAGCGCAGACCGCCGCCCCGGCGGGCCTGCTTCTTCTGCTGCGCCGCCGCGCCACGGGCCCGCGCCTGCTCCTTCGCCGCCCGCAGCGCGACCCGGGCCAGATCGACACCCGACGACTCGACGGGCGCCGGCGCGGCCTGATCGGGCACGGCCGACAGCCGCGCGCTCCCGGCGGCCGGATCGGACGGCGCGGCAGACGCGCCGCCGCTCCTCGCGGGCCGCTCCGGCCCCTCGGGGCCCCTCATGTCCGCTCCACCGTGCCGCCGGCCACCGTGAACCGCACCCCGGCCAGAACGCCCGGCACGTCGTCGTCCACCGCGGCCGTCACCAGCACCTGCTCGCCCGGCGCCACCAGCTCCGCCAGCCGCTCCCGGCGCCGCGCGTCCAGCTCCGCGAAGACGTCGTCGAGGACCAGCAACGGCTCGTTGCCCTCGGCACGCAGCAGATCGTAGGAGGCCAGCCGCAGAGCGAGCGCGTACGACCAGGACTCGCCGTGGCTCGCGTACCCCTTGGCCGGCAACTGGCCGAGCTTCAGAAGCAGTTCGTCCCGGTGCGGACCCACCAGCGTGACCCCCCGCTCGATCTCCTGCTTGCGTGTCCCCGCCAGCGCCTCCATCAGCCGCGCGAACAGCTCCTCGCGGGAACGCGGCACCTCCCCGCCCTCGGACCCGGCGGAGGAGGAACGGTACTCCAGCGCCACCGGACCGCCACCGGGCGCCAGTTGCTCGTACGCCTTGTCCGTCAGCGGCTGCAGCGTCTCGATCAGATCCAGCCGCCGGGCCAGCAACTCCGCGCCCACCTGGGCCAGATGCTGGTCCCACACGTCGAGTGTGGAGAGATCCATTCCGCGCCCGCCGTGCCGCCTCGCCATCGCCGCGGACTTCAGCAGGGTGTTGCGCTGCTTGAGCACCCGGTCGTAGTCGGAGCGGACGCCCGCCATGCGCGGGGAGCGCGCCGTGATCAGCTCATCGAGGAAGCGCCGGCGCTCACCGGGATCGCCCTTCACCAGCGCCAGGTCCTCCGGCGCGAAGAGCACCGTCCGCACTATCCCCAGCACGTCACGCGGTCTGACCTGCGAGGACCTGTTGATCCTGGCCCTGTTCGCACGGCCCGGGTTGAGTTCGAGCTCGACCAGCTGCGAGCGCTCGCCCTGGGTGACGGCGGCCCGGATCACCGCGCGCTCGGCGCCCATCCGCACCAGCGGGGTGTCGGAGGAGACCCGGTGACTGCCGAGCGAGGCGAGATAGCCGACGGCCTCGACCAGATTGGTCTTCCCCTGCCCGTTCGCCCCCACGAACGCGGTGACGCCCGGATCGAGCGGGACCTCGATCCGGGCGTACGAGCGGAAGTCGGCCAGCGAGAGATGCGTGACATGCATGGAGCTGCGCCGACCTCCCCGCTCTGGCGCCGCCGCGTGTGCGAACGGCTGCTACTTGTTCTTGGGACCGGCCGGCTTGACGGGCTTACCGGGCTTGCCCGGCGTGCTCTCGTCCGCCTGCTCGACCGCGTGACCACCGAACTGGTTGCGCAGCGCGGCGACCATCTTCATCTGCGGCGAGTCGTCCTGCCGGGACGCGAACCGGGCGAACAGCGACGCCGTGATCGCCGGCAGCGGCACCGCGTGGTCGATGGCGGCCTCGACCGTCCACCGGCCCTCGCCCGAGTCGTCGGCGTAACCCCGGAGGGCGTCCAGGTGCTCGTCGCCGTCCAGCGCGTTGACCGCCAGGTCCAGCAGCCAGGAACGGATGACCGTACCGTCCTGCCAGGAGCGGAAGACCTCGCGGACGTCGGTGACCGAGTCGACCTTCTCCAGCAGCTCCCAGCCCTCGGCGTAGGCCTGCATCATGGCGTACTCGATGCCGTTGTGGACCATCTTGGCGAAGTGGCCGGCGCCGACCTTGCCCGCGTGGACGGAGCCGCGGTCGCCCTCCGGCTTGAGGGCGTCGAAGATCGGCTGGACCTTCGCCACGTGGTCGGCGTCGCCGCCGTACATCAGCGCGTAGCCGTTCTGGAGGCCCCAGACGCCGCCGGAGACACCGCAGTCGACGAAGCCGATGCCCTTGATCCCGAGCTCCACGGCGTGCTTCTCGTCGTCCGTCCAGCGCGAGTTGCCGCCGTCCACGACCACGTCGCCGGGTGACAGCAGTCCCGACAGCTCGTCGATCGTGGACTGCGTCGCCGCACCGGAGGGGACCATCACCCAGACGACCCGGGGGCCCTTGAGCTTGCTCACCAGCTCTTCGAGGCTGTGGACGTCCGCGACGTCCGCGTTCCGGTCGTATCCGATGACGGTGTGGCCTGCGCGGCGGATGCGCTCGCGCATGTTGCCGCCCATCTTGCCGAGGCCGACGAGACCGAGCTCCATCAATGGTTCCTTAAGCGTTGAGCCGACAATCGTTCGGGCGCGGGGCGGGCGGCGACAGTGCCGCGGCCCCGGCCCGAGCCTACGCCGGGCCCGGTGGGACGGCTCGGTGACACCGCCCCGGCCGTCGGCGGCGCACCGACGGCCCGGCGGTGTACGTGATCAGCCCGACAGCCGCACCGGCATGATCAGGTACTTGTAGGCGTCGTCGGCCTCGGCGTCCAGCGCCGGCTTTCCGCTGAGGAGCGCCGGCTTGGTGGAGGTCGTGAAGGAGAGCTGGGCGACCGGCGAGTCGATGGCGCTGAGGCCGTCGAGCAGGAACGTCGGGTTGAAGGCGATCGAGATGTCGTCGCCGTCGAGCTTCGCGTCGACCCTCTCCACAGCCTGTGCGTCGTCGCTGGAACCGGCTTCGAGGATGAGCACGCCCTGCTCGAAGCTGAGCCGCACGGGGGTGTTGCGCTCGGCGACCAGCGCCACGCGCTTGACGGCCTCGACGAACGGCGCCGTCTCGATCACCGCGACCGAGTTGAACTCCGTCGGGAACAGCGTCCGGTACTTCGGGAGGTCGCCTTCGAGCAGCCGCGTGGTCGTCCGCCGGCCCGCGCCCTCGAATCCGATCAGCCCCTCGCCCGCGCCGGAGCCCGACAGCGCCAGAGTGACCGTGTCGCCGCTGGTGAGAGCCTTGGCGGTGTCCAGGAGCGTCTTGGCGGGCACCAGGGCGACCGCGGAGATGTCGGCGACCTCCGGCTTCCACAGGAAGTCGCGGACCGCGAAGCGGTAGCGGTCGGTGGAGGCGAGGGTGACGGTGTCGCCCTCGATCTCGATCCGTACGCCGGTGAGCACCGGGAGCGTGTCGTCGCGGCCCGCGGCGATGGCGACCTGGGCGGCGGCGGAGGCGAAGACCTCACCGGGGACGGTGCCGGTGGCGGTCGGCATCTGCGGCAGTGCCGGGTACTCGTCCACAGGCAGTGTGTGCAGGGTGAACCGGGAGGAGCCGCAGACCACCGTGGCCCGTACACCGTCTGTGGAGATCTCCACCGGACGGTTGGGGAGGGCGCGGCAGATGTCGGCGAGCAGCCGGCCGGAGACGAGGACGGTGCCGTCCTCCTCGACCTCGGCGTCCACCGAGACCCGGGCCGAGACCTCGTAGTCGAAGCTGGAGAAGCTGAGCGCGCCTTCCTCGGCCTTCAGCAGCAGGCCCGCAAGAACGGGGGCCGGAGGACGGGCCGGGAGGCTGCGGGCCACCCAGGCCACCGCCTCCGCCAGTACATCGCGCTCCACCCGGATCTTCACCGGAACCGCCTCCTGCTGTTGCTGACTCGCCCTGCCGGCCTTCTTCGTCGTCGGCATGAGCTCACTCCGCCATGGGCAGGGTGAGGTTGCCGGGGACCAGTCTGACGTACGGCACCGACACTCGGTGCTGCTCGGGGTCAAGTCACGACAACCGGCCGGGTGCGGTCCGGCGTCGAGTTGTGCACAGCACCCACTTCCAAACGGATTCCCAGGTAACTCCAGGTGTTAGTAGTAGTAGGGCCTGTGGATTCCGTGGATAACGTCGTTTTCCCAGGTCAGGCCCAGTTTTTTGTCCACCGGCCCTGTGGGCGCCGACGGTGGACAACCCCGTCGCTCTGTGGACGGCCGAAAGTTCTGCACAGCCGGTGCACAGGACACCCCGACTTCTCCCCAGGGTCGTCCCCAGCTTTTCCGGCGTTCCCCACAGGGTCCGGGACAACCTCGGTGTGACGCCTTTCACTCGACACGGTGAACAGTCGTGTTCCGTTGCCGAACAGTGGACAGCGGTGTGGAGAAGCGGGGTGAAGCTGTGGGCAACGGGCCGCTGCCTGTGGGCCGCCGGTGGACAACCGGACCTCGCTCCTGTGGGCGAGAAAACTGTCCACAGGCTGTGGAGGAGAGTTGGCCACAAATCCCCAGGGGTCTGACCTGGCAAGATCCAATTCCGGTCGGCCCGCCTGTGGACGCAGTCTGGACAACTTATCGATCCCCAGGGTGTGGACGGGAGATGGGGCCGTTCTCTGTGGAGAAGCGGCCCGCGACGACCCGTATTCGAACAGCGGTTGAGCGCGTGTCGTGTCCCGATCACCCGCCGGACATGCCGAAGGGCGCCCCGGGACGGTGTCCCGAAGCGCCCGAGGGCCGGCCGTGAGGCGTTCGCCTGCCGCGTCAGCCGTTCTTGATGCGGTTGGTGAGTTCCGTGACCTGGTTGTAGATGGAGCGCCGCTCGGCCATCAGCGCGCGGATCTTCCGGTCCGCGTGCATCACGGTCGTGTGGTCCCGGTTGCCGAACTGCGCGCCGATCTTGGGCAGCGAGAGGTCGGTCAGCTCACGGCAGAGGTACATCGCGATCTGGCGGGCCGTCACCAGCACCCGGCTGCGCGACGAACCGCAGAGGTCCTCCACGGTCAGCCCGAAGTAGTCCGCCGTCGCCGCCATGATGGCGCCCGCGGTGATCTCGGGGGCCGAGTCCTCGCCGCCCGGGATGAGGTCCTTGAGCACGATCTCGGTCAGCCCGAGGTCCACCGGCTGCCGGTTGAGGGAGGCAAACGCCGTCACCCGGATCAGCGCGCCCTCCAGTTCGCGGATGTTGCGCGAGATCCGCGAGGCGATGAACTCCAGTACCTCGGGCGGCGCGTTCAGCTGCTCCTGCACCGCCTTCTTACGGAGGATCGCGATACGCGTCTCCAGCTCCGGCGGCTGCACGTCGGTGGTCAGGCCCCACTCGAAGCGGTTGCGCAGCCGGTCCTCCAGGGTGATCAGCTGCTTGGGCGGCCGGTCCGAGGACAGCACGATCTGCTTGTTGGCGTTGTGGAGCGTGTTGAAGGTGTGGAAGAACTCCTCCTGCGTCGACTCCTTGCTGGCCAGGAACTGGATGTCGTCGACGAGCAGGATGTCGACGTCCCGGTAGCGCTTGCGGAAGGTGTCGCCCTTGCCGTCGCGGATGGAGTTGATGAACTCGTTGGTGAACTCCTCCGAGCTCACGTAACGCACCCGCGTGCCGGGATAGAGGCTGCGCGCGTAGTGGCCGATGGCGTGCAGCAGGTGCGTCTTGCCCAGTCCGGACTCGCCGTAGATGAAGAGCGGGTTGTACGCCTTGGCCGGCGCCTCGGCGACGGCGACGGCCGCGGCGTGCGCGAACCGGTTGGACGCTCCGATGACGAAGGTGTCGAAGAGGTACTTGGGGTTCAGGCGCGCGTGGTGCTCACCGGGTCCCGGCGGCGGCGACGCCTGCGCGCCGAGCGGCCCGGTCGGCCCGCCCCGGCCGACGTGCCGCGACTGCTGCGGGTCCAGGTCGTGCCGCTCGGGGCGCTGCTGCTCGTACGGCCGGCTCTCCGGTGACTGCGGCTGCGGCCGGTAGTCGTGTTGGGGCTGCTGCGGGCGCGCGGTCGCGTACGGGTCACGGTCGTGGAAGCCGCCGAGCCGCTGCTGCTGCCAGGACAGGTCCTCCTGCGTCCGCGGCCAGGCCCCGGGGTCGGGGCGCTGCTGCTGGTAGTCGGGGTACGCGGGCCTGGCCGTCGGCATGCCGTCGTCGTCGGAGCGGCGGCCGTAGGGGTGGTAACCGCCGTCCGGGCGCATGTCGTCGTGCCGGGAGTCGTCCGGACGCGGGTCGTCGTGCCTCGGGTCGTCGTGGCGGGGGTCCCGGTGGTCCCGGTGGTCCCGGTCACGCCCCTCGTCGTGCTGCGAGTTCTGGTAGCGGTTCTGCTGAGGCAGCGGGGCGGGCTCGCCCGCCGAGTCGTCGACGGTGATGGCGATACGGATCGGCCGGCCGCACTCGCGGCTCAGGGTCTCGCTGATGAGCGGGGCGAGGCGGCCTTCGAGAACCCGCTTGCCCCACTCGTTGGGCACGGCGAGCAGGGCCGTGTCGGCCACCAGGGCGAGCGGCTGGCAGCGCTCGATCCACTGTTTGTCCTTGGGCTCGACTCCCTGCTGGCCCTCCCTGAGGAGTTGCTCCAGCACTCGTGGCCACACTGCGGCAAGATCGGCAGGTACGTCAGCCACAGGGCACGCTCTCTCGCTGGTCCCACGAATGTGTGGTTCTCGGGACGGGGTGGGAGGACCGGCGGAAAAGAAGCCGGAGTTCGGTCACGGTAGTCAGGCCGACCCACGCGGTTCAAGTTGTTGTCCACAGGCTGTGCATAATGGAACGTGGCAGCTGGCTGGTTTGACCGTATGGCGTAGCCGCGCGTACCGTGACCAGGTCGAGTTGTCGATGGCTGCTGCCGCCTGCCTCCGATGGGCAAGGATCACGATCCGTGGTCGTGAAGCGGTGCACTCGGGCGTAATCGCGAGCTACTCGTGGGCGCACGGTGACAGCCAGGCGATTTGCCGCCTTCCCACCATCATTTCTGGAGCCCCCGAGTGAGCAAGCGCACCTTCCAGCCGAACAACCGTCGTCGTGCCAAGACCCACGGCTTCCGGCTCCGCATGCGCACCCGTGCCGGCCGCGCGATTCTCGCGAACCGCCGTGGCAAGGGTCGCGCCAACCTGTCCGCCTGATCGTCTACAGGTTATGACGTGCTGCCTACCGAGAATCGGCTGAGGCGGCGCGAGGATTTCGCGACCGCGGTACGGCGGGGACGCCGGGCCGGACGCCCGCTTCTTGTCGTACATCTACGCAGCGGTTCTACGGGCCCGCACGCGCCGGGGGAGAGTGATCCCCCGACGCGGGCGGGTTTCGTCGTAAGCAAAGCCGTCGGCGGAGCCGTCGTACGGACGCGGGTGAAGCGGAGACTCCGCCATCTCATACGCGATCGGCTGCCCCGGCTGGCCCCCGGTAGCCTGGTTGTCGTACGAGCGCTGCCCGGTGCGGGCGACGCCGACCATGCACAGCTGGCCCGAGACCTGGATGCCGCTCTTGAGCGGCTGCTGGGAGGGGGCGCGCGATGAAGTACCCGCTGCTGGCTCTGATCAAGCTGTACCAGTGGACGATCAGCCCGTTGCTCGGGCCCGTCTGCCGGTACTACCCGTCGTGTTCCCACTACGGCTACACGGCCATCGACCGGCACGGCGCGATCAAGGGCACCGGTCTGACGGCCTGGCGCATTCTGCGGTGCAATCCGTGGTCGCCAGGCGGTGTGGACCATGTCCCACCGCGCAAGCGCCCGCGGTGGCATGAACTGCTGCGCAACGCGTGGCGCGGCACCAAGGGCGGGCAATCCGCCGCCGGCGTGCCTTCCGGGGGTTCGGCCTCGGCCACCGAAACCCCGAGTCCGGCCGCAGAGACCTCGTCCAATGCTCAAGGAGCTTGATTAGTGGACACGATTGCCAGTTTTTTCAGTTTCATCACCACGCCCGTCTCCTGGATCATCGTCCAGTTCCACAGTGTGTACGGGGCGATCTTCGGCCCCGACACGGGCTGGGCCTGGGGACTGTCCATCGTGTCCCTCGTGGTCCTGATCCGGATCTGTCTGATCCCGCTGTTCGTCAAGCAGATCAAGTCGACCCGGAACATGCAGGTCCTTCAGCCCAAGATGAAGGCCATCCAGGAGCGCTACAAGAACGACAAGCAGCGCCAGTCCGAAGAGATGATGAAGCTGTACAAGGAGACGGGCACCAACCCGCTCTCCTCGTGCCTTCCCATCCTGGCGCAGTCACCGTTCTTCTTCGCCCTGTACCACGTGCTCTCCAGCATCGCCTCGGGCAAGACGGTCGGCGTCATCAACCAGTCGCTGCTCGACAGCGCGCGCCAGGCGCACATCTTCGGGGCCCCGCTCGCGGCCAAGTTCACGGACAGCGCCGACAAGGTCGCCACCCTGGACGCGACGCTGACCTCCGTACGCATCGTCACCGCGGTCATGATCGTCCTGATGTCGGCGTCGCAGTTCTACACGCAGCGCCAGCTGATGACGAAGAACGTCGACCTGACGGTCAAGACGCCGTACATGCAGCAGCAGAAGATGCTCATGTACATCTTCCCCGTGATCTTCATGGTCATGGGCATCAACTTCCCCGTCGGTGTCCTCGTCTACTGGCTGACCACCAACGTGTGGACCATGGGCCAGCAGATGTACGTGATCAACCAGAACCCGACTCCGGGCAGCAAGGCCCAGGACCAGTACCTCCAGCGGCTGCTCAAGGGCATCACCACGCACAGCGAGGTCCGCTCCAAGCGCAGGCGCAACATCGTCTCGGCGATCGTGGCCAAGGGCCCCGACCGCAACGACAACGAGCGCAAGTTCATCAACAGCCTCTCGAAGAGCGGTCTTGTCGCACAGGCCGACGGCACCGTGATCAAGGGTGAGGCACTGCCCGAGAGCGAGTCGCACGCGGCGAAGCGCCAGCAGCCCAAGCGCCAGCCCAAGTCGAAGCGGCAGGCGGGCGGTCAGCAGACGGCGCCGAAGACCGCGGGAGCGAAGCCTTCCGACGCCACCGACGAGGCGCCCAAGACGTCGTTGCAGAAGGACGAGCCACAGGACGGCCAGCCCAAGCCGGCGCGCAAGACCGGTAACGGGGCCGCACGGGCGAAGTCCGGGCCGCGCAAGGGCCAGCAGCGGCCCAAGCACCCGACCAAGAAGTAAGCGCAGCGCCCCGAAGCCCGTAGCCAGCCTGTAGTAGGCCCGTAGCAAGAAGGAGTCCATCCGTGTCGGAAGGCACCATCTCCGCCGCCGCCGAGGGTAGCGACACCCTCACCCGTCTTGAGCAGGAAGGGGAGATCGCGGCCGACTATCTCGAAGGTCTGCTCGACATCGCCGACCTGGACGGCGACATCGACATGGACGTCGAGGCCGACCGGGCCGCGGTCTCGATCATCAGTGATGTGAGCGGCCGTGATCTGCAGAAGCTCGTCGGACGGGACGGCGAGGTCCTCGAAGCGCTTCAGGAGCTGACGCGGCTGGCGGTGCACCGGGAGACCGGCGACCGCAGCAGGCTCATGCTGGACATCGGCGGCTTCCGGGCGAAGAAGCGCACGGAGCTCGCCGAGCTGGGCGCCAAGACGGCCGACGAGGTGAAGAGCACCGGTGAGCCGGTGAAGCTGAACCCCATGACGCCCTTCGAGCGCAAGGTCGTGCACGACGCCGTCGCGGCGGCCGGACTGCGCAGTGAGTCCGAGGGCGAGGAGCCGCAGCGCTTCGTCGTCGTGCTCCCTGCCTGAGCGTTCTCTCGGTTCTCGGCCCCGTCTGTCCACAGGCGGGGCCGAACTTTGTCAGCGAGACAGTGACCATGAGCCACGGTCCGGTGGTTCAGAACGGAAGGACGGTTCCCGTGACGGAAGCAGAAGAGCTTCCCCCCGCGCCCGAAGAGGCCAGGACGGTGTTCGGCGACGCCTTCCCGGCGGCCGTCCGGTACGCGAAGCTCCTCGCTGACGCGGGGGTCACCCGCGGCCTCATCGGCCCGCGCGAGGTGCCCCGGCTCTGGGAGCGGCACCTGATGAACTGCGCGGTGCTCTCCGAGGTCGTGCCCGAGGGCGTGAGCGTCTGTGACGTCGGCTCCGGAGCGGGGCTGCCGGGGATTCCTCTGGCGCTGGTGCGGCCGGACCTGCGGATCACCCTCCTGGAACCGCTGCTGCGGCGGACGAACTTCCTCCAGGAAGTCGTCGAGCTGCTGGGCCTGGACCATGTGACGGTCGTACGTGGGCGCGCCGAGGAAGTGCTCGGTACGCTCCAGCCCGTCCATGTGGTGACGGCCCGCGCCGTGGCGCCGCTGGACCGGCTGGCCGGCTGGGGCGTACCGCTGCTGCGCCCGTACGGAGAGATGCTGGCACTCAAGGGGGACACCGCTGAGGAGGAGCTGAAGGGCGCCAGGGCGGCCCTGAGTAAGCTCGGCGTGATCGACTCCTCGGTCCTGCGCGTCGGTGAGGGGCTGGTGGATCCGCCCGCCACGGTGGTGCGGGCCGAGGTCGGCGAGAGCCCGGGCGGGGTGCGGTTCGCCACCAAGCGCGCCAAGGCCGCCCGAGCGGACCGGGCGCGCCGCCGCCGGTGACGTCCGGAGCATCGCCGGTGAGGTCGGCCGGTGATGCTCCATCGAAGCAGGCAAGACCATCCACTGCGGAGTGTCGTGGCGGTCCAGCCCTGCGGCGAGTGCATCGTGTTTCACGTGAAACGTCGCTCACTGCTGCAGGGCATTATCGGCCGAGGCCGCGCCGCTCCCGCACCGCGGGGCAAGAAACCCCTCGTAAGGGGTACAGGGTTGGCCACAGATATGGATTCATCCACAGAACCACGGGCCTCGCTGGTTCATGACCCCGAAAGCATGGCAGGCTCTTCCCATTGCGAGCCTGAAGTCGAGGAGAGTGAATCCTTGCGGTCCGACGCCAACATCGCGGGACCGATGACCGATCCGGTCCCCGGCCCCCGTTCCGAGTCGTCGGGCGGCGATGTTTCACGTGAAACATCACCGCCCCCGATCGACGACACCCCCATCGGCCGTGCAGCCCAGCTGGCCGTGGAGGCACTGGGTCGCGCCGGTGAGGGCCTGCCACGCCCCGACCAGACGCGGGTCATGGTCGTCGCCAACCAGAAGGGCGGCGTCGGCAAGACCACGACCACGGTCAACCTCGCCGCCTCACTCGCGCTCCACGGCGCGCGGGTCCTGGTGGTCGACCTCGATCCACAGGGCAACGCCTCCACGGCGCTCGGGATCGACCACCACGCCGAAGTCCCCTCCATCTACGACGTCCTGGTGGAGAGCAAGCCGCTCTCCGAGGTGGTCCAGCCTGTCGTGGACGTCGAGGGTCTCTTCTGCGCGCCCGCCACCATCGATCTCGCCGGTGCGGAGATCGAGCTGGTGTCGCTGGTCGCGCGGGAGAGCCGGCTTCAGCGCGCGATCGAGGCGTACGAGCAGCCGCTGGACTACATCCTGATCGACTGTCCGCCGTCGCTCGGCCTGCTGACCGTCAACGCGTTGGTCGCGGGCGCCGAGGTGCTGATCCCCATCCAGTGCGAGTACTACGCGCTCGAAGGGCTGGGGCAGTTGATCCGGAACGTGGACCTGGTGCGGGCGCATCTGAACCCCACCCTGCATGTGTCCACGATCCTGCTCACCATGTACGACGGCCGGACCCGGCTCGCCTCCCAGGTGGCGGACGAGGTGCGCGGTCACTTCGGTGAGGAGGTGCTGCGGACGAGCATCCCTCGGTCGGTGCGCATCTCGGAGGCGCCGAGCTACGGGCAGACGGTACTGACCTATGATCCGGGTTCCAGCGGCTCGTTGTCGTACCTCGAAGCCGCTCGTGAAATCGCCCTGCGTGGGGTCGGCATGAGCTATGACGTCAAGCATGCCCACGCGATCGGCAACAGTCAGCAGAGCATTTCGGAGGGGACGCAGTGAGCGACCGACGTAGAGGTTTGGGGCGCGGGCTCAATGCGCTGATCCCCCCTGCTCCACAGGAGAAGCAGGCGTCGTCCTCCGGGGACGCCCCCTCCTCGGGATCCGCGGCGGTGATGACGGCCGAGCGTGGTGTCGCCGCGGCCAAGGTGGCGACGCTGCCGCAGTCGGCCGCGCCGACCGCGGCGGAGATTCCCGCCCAGGACACCCCGGCCCCGGCCGAGGTGTCCCCGCCGGAGGGCGTGTACTTCGCCGAAGTACCGATGGACTACATCACGCCCAACCCCCGGCAGCCCCGGGAGGTGTTCGACGAGGACGCTCTCGCCGAACTGGTCACCTCCATCAAGGAGGTGGGGCTGCTCCAGCCCATCGTCGTACGGCAGTTGGGGCCGGAGCGCTTCGAGCTCATCATGGGCGAACGGCGCTGGAGGGCCTGCCGGGAAGCCGGTCTGGAGGCCATTCCGGCGATCGTCCGGGCCACCGAGGACGAGAAGCTGCTCCTGGACGCGCTCCTGGAGAACCTCCACCGCGCACAGCTGAATCCGCTGGAAGAGGCCATGGCCTACGACCAGTTGCTCAAGGACTTCCACTGCACGCACGATCAGCTGGCCGACCGGATCGGGCGCTCGCGCCCGCAGGTCTCCAACACCCTCCGGCTGCTGCGGCTCTCCCTTCCGGTACAGCGCAGGGTCGCGGCCGGAGTGCTGTCGGCCGGGCACGCCAGGGCGCTGCTCTCGGTGGACGACTCAGACGAGCAGGACCGGCTCGCCCATCGAATCGTGGCCGAAGGGCTCTCCGTACGCGCGGTCGAGGAAATCGTGACCCTCATGGGCTCACGGCCGAAGAGCGCGGCACGGCAGAAGGGCCCCCGGGCCGGTGCCCTGCCGTCGCCGGCGCTGAACGATCTGGCCTCCCGGCTGTCGGACCGCTTCGAGACCCGGGTGAAGGTCGACCTCGGTCAGAAGAAGGGGAAGATCACCGTCGAGTTCGCCTCGCTGGTCGATCTGGAGCGCATCCTCGGCACTCTCGCTCCGGGTGAGGGGCGGGTGCTGGAGAGCGGGCTCGCCGACTCCGAGGACGACGACGCCGACGGCGAGAGCGGCCCTGACCGGTCGAACGGTCTGGAGCCGGACGAGCGCTGAGGTTCGGCACACCGCCATCGGGGCGGGCCTTGTCCGGTGCGTACCGGAACACGGCCCGCCCTTTGCCGTCCTCCGGTGTGCGAGGCACCTCTGGGTGGATACGATGCGTTCTGGTATGGCGCATCCACCTTGATCCACCTCAGAGGAAGGGCGGGGCCATGCATGTGGTGAGCCGCAGCCGGCTGGTCTCCGCCGGACTCGGTCTGGGGGTCGTCGGCGGTTTCGTCGGCAGCCTGCTTCGGGAGCGCAGTGCTCTGTCCGCGGCTCGTGACGCGGCAGGCGCAGGAAGTGAGGAACTGCCTCGATGGGGCGTCGGCTCGTACCGCTCACGCTGGACAACCTTCCCGACCTCCCCCAGCGATGCAGAGAGTGCGTCTTCTGGGAGCTTGATCCGGTCAGAGGAGAAGCGGCGGTAGAAGCCGGCAGGGCCCGGGAGGAGAAGGAGGCCTGGATCTCGGCCGTCCTGCTCGACTGGGGGTCGTGCGGCCGGGTGGTCTATGTGGACGACGTGCCCGTGGGCTTCGTTCTGTACGCGCCTCCGGCGTACGTGCCCCGCGCCACGGCGTTTCCGACGAGTCCGGTCTCCCCCGACGCCGTACAGCTGATGACGGGCTGGATCATGCCGGGATATCGGGGACAGGGACTCGGCCGGGTGATGGTGCAGACCGTCGCGAAAGATCTGCTGCGACGTGATTTCAAGGCGATCGAGGCGTTCGGGGACGCGCACTGGAAGGAATCGGCGTGTGTGCTGCCGGCGGACCACCTGCTGGCGGTGGGCTTCAAGACCGTACGGACGCATCCCACATACCCACGGCTCAGGCTTGATCTGCGGACGACGCTCTCCTGGAAGGAGGACGTCGAGCACGCGCTGGACAGGCTGCTGGGAGCGGTCCAGAAGGACCCGGCCCTCAGACCGTTGTGATCTCACGGATCAGACAGAGACGGGCCCGTCCCCCGAGGTAGGGGGACGGGCCCGTTTCACGTGAAACATCGCGATGCGGTGTGCACGCGAGGTGCTATTCGCTCATCGGCGCGTCTCAGCCGATGAAGCCCTCCAGGTCGCGCACGATCGCGGCCTTGGGCTTGGCGCCGACGATGGTCTTGGCGACCTCGCCGTTCTGGTAGACGTTCAGCGTCGGGATGGACATGACGCCGTACTTGGCCGCGGTGGCGGGGTTCTCGTCGATGTTGAGCTTGACGACCTCGATCTTGTCCCCGTGCTCGGCCGCGATGGCTTCGAGCGAGGGAGCGATCTGACGGCACGGTCCGCACCAGGCGGCCCAGAAGTCCACCAGTACGGGCTTGTCGCTCTTGAGGACGTCCTCCTCGAACGAGTCGTCGGTCACATGCTTCAGGTCGCCGGCCACGGCGGCCTCCTTAACTTCGTGGGGTGTGGATCGGTACGGGTGGTCAGACGGACGCGGTCTTCTCCGGCTCGGCGGCCTTCTCGCTGTCACCGAGCGCGGAGAGGAAGCGCTCGGCGTCGAGGGCCGCGGAACAACCGGTGCCCGCGGCGGTGATCGCCTGACGGTAGGTGTGGTCGACGACGTCGCCGGCGGCGAAGACACCCGTGAGGTTGGTGCGCGTCGAGGGCGCGTCGACCGTGAGGTAACCCTCGTCGTCGAGGTCGAGCTGGCCCTTGAAGAGCTCGGTGCGCGGGTCGTGGCCCACGGCGATGAACAGCCCGGTCACCGCGAGCTCGGACGTCTCACCGCTCTTGGTGTTCCGGAGGGTCAGACCGGAGAGCTTCTGCTCGCCGTGGATCTCCTCGACCGCGCTGTCCCAGGCGAACCGGATCTTCGGGTCGGCGAAGGCCCGGTCCTGCATGGCCTTGGAGGCCCGCAGGGTGTCCCGGCGGTGGACGATCGTGACCGACTTGGCGAACCGGGAGAGGAAGGTCGCCTCCTCCATCGCGGTGTCGCCGCCGCCGATCACGGCGATGTCCTGGTCCTTGAAGAAGAACCCGTCACACGTGGCACACCAGGAGACGCCGCGTCCGGAGAGCGCGTCCTCGCGGGGCAGTCCGAGCTTGCGGTGCTGCGATCCGGTCGTGACGATCACGGCCTTCGCCCGGTGGACGGTGCCCGCCGTGTCGGTGACCGTCTTGATCTCCCCCGTGAGGTCGACGGAGACGATGTCGTCCGGAACGAGCTCGGCGCCGAACCGCTCGGCCTGCGCCCGCATGTTGTCCATCAGGTCGGGACCCATGATGCCGTCGCGGAAGCCGGGGAAGTTCTCCACATCGGTGGTGTTCATCAGCGCGCCACCCGCCGTGACAGCGCCCTCGAACACGAGGGGGTGCAGCGACGCGCGTGCGGTGTACAGCGCGGCCGTGTAGCCGGCCGGCCCCGAGCCGATGATGATCACATTACGGACGTCGCTCACGGGTTTCTTCCTCGTCTCTGCCGACTGCCTGCTACTGCCAACGGGGGCGGTTCAGACTCTCACCCCACCCAACGGATCCTACGGGCCCCGCATTCCCGCGAGGTCCCGGCGACGCGGGGCAGTGTTCAGTGACGTGGATAGGTCTTCGTCAGCAGGAGTTCACCCTTGACGGGCGGGGTGACGTCGACGCAGGCGGCATCGACGACATAGGCCCGCACGAGGCTGCCGTCGACGGGATCCGAGAGCACGACGAGGAAGGCGTCGACGCCGTTGTAGATGCCCTTCTCGGCGGCGAGCGGCGGTTCCGTACGGCCTATTCCCTGCTGGACACAGGGCGGCAGCTGAGCCAGGGCCTTCGGTGAGGCCGTGGTGGTCCCTTCCCTGGTGGAGTTCTCGCCCCCGCTCCCGCCGTCCGCCATATGAGGCGCACCGGTGGCGGGGGTGGAGGTGAGGAGGGAGTGGACCTTGTCCTGGATCCCGGTACCGGAGAAGACGTCGCCGCTGCCGTCGGCCTGGCTCGCTCCCGAATCGGCCTTGTAGTCGACGCTGCTGGTGGACGACGACGTCTGGAACAGCAGGACGCTCACGCCGATCGCGGCCGTTCCGAAAACGGCGCCGAGGATCACGCCGCGACGGCGGCGCTGTCGCCGGGGGCGACCGGGGCCGGTGGCCGCCCGTGGGCGTCCGGCGGGGCGGTCCGCCCGGGGAGCGTCGGAGACGGTGGCTCCGGGCACTGAGGCGCCGGGCACGACGGCCGTGGCGGCGGACTCCGCCTCTCGCTCGGACTCCCGCTCGGACTCGGTTTCGTGCTCGTGCTCGTGCTCGGGTGCAGCGGTTTCGGCGGAGCTGTCTGCGGTGCGCGATGTTTCACGTGAAACATCGGCGGTCGCCGCGGTCGCGTTCAGCAGGGCCTCGGCGGCCAGGGCGGCGTCGACCCGCGCGGCCACGTCGGCCGGCATCCGTGGCGGGCCGGGCAGCGTACCCAGCAGTCCGCGGATCTCCTCCAGAGACTCGTGCACATCGGCGCAGAGCGCGCAGCCGTCCAGGTGCTCGCGCACCTCGGCGCTCCGCACGGGGGAGAGAAGGCCCTCCGTGAGGTCGGAGATCTCCGAGACGTCAGGGTGCTCGGTCGTGCCGGTCGTGGTTGTCACGCTCGCCCACCTCCTCCCTTCACGGCGGCAGGACCTTGTGGTCCCGCGTCTGGTCCGGTGTCTGGCCCTGTGTCCGGTCCTCTGTGCTGTGGTCCCGGCTCCGGTTGGACGGATGTGCCCGACGTCCGGTTCCTTTGTGGCCCGAGACGGGCTCTCGCGCCCGTACCGTCGGCGGTGCCCGCTCCGCCGGTGTACTCCCGCAGATGGGTGAGCATCGGCAGAAGTCTGGCCCTGCCGCGCGCGCAGCGGCTCTTTATGGTCCCGACGGGTACGCCGAGGACCTGGGCGGCCTCCGCCACGGGATACCCCTGCATGTCGACCAGGACCAGGGCGGCCCGCTGGTCGGCGGGCAGCTTGGCGAGGGCGACGAGGAGCTGGCGGTGGAGGTCCTGGCGCTCGGCGGGGGCCTCTGCGGACTCCTGCGGTTCGAGGAGCTGCTCCAGGCGCTCCGTGTCGTCCACGGGAGACGTCTTGCGGGAGGCGGCTTTCCTCGCCCGGTCGAGACAGGCGTTGACGGTGATGCGGTGCAGCCAGGTCGTGACGGCGGACTGACCGCGGAAGGTGTGAGCCGCGCGGAAGGCGGACACGAGGGCGTCCTGCACGGCGTCGGCGGCTTCCTCGCGGTCTCCCAGCGTGCGCAGCGCCACGGCCCAGAGGCGGTCGCGGTGGCGCCGTACGAGCTCACCGAAGGCGTCGGGATCCCCCGCGACGTGACGTGCCAGGAGATCCTGGTCGTTCACGCCGCCGAGTGTGGCGTCCTCCAACGGTGAGCCCCCTCCCCTGGTCAGCGGGATCAGCCTATGACCTTGATCTCCGAGATTCCGCCCCGGAACTGTCCGGCGGATCCGTCCGCGGCGAGTTCCGTGATGTGGATCAGTACGTACCGCGTTCTCACGGGCTTGTCCAGGGCCGCCTTGAGATTACTGCCGGTCTGCCCCAGTTCGGCGATGCGCTGGGGGAAGTCCGACAGGGCGGCGGGCGACGAGGCGTCCTCGCCGGCGGCGAGGACCTCGGCCTTCTGGCCGCCCCGGTACATGGCGACATCGACGCCGTACACATCCTGCACGCTGCCGAGATCGACGACTATCCCGCTGCCCTGCCGGCGGTTGGGGAGATTGCCGAAGTTCGCGTAGCCGGAGTACCTCGGGGTGATCCAGGCCGTGCCGGTGTCGCCGTCCGTGGCCAGGTGGACGTCCCCCGCCTTCACGCCGTCGCCGTCGGGTGCGAACACCCCGGTCCCGGTGATCTTCAGATTCTTCGGGGTCCGCGGCGCGGGCTTCTCCTGCTCGCCGTCCGCCGACTGGGACTGTGTCGTCTCGTCGGAGCTCTTGCGGTTGAGCATGTGGTCGGCGACCTGCCAGCTGGCGAGCCCCAGCGCGGCGATGAGAAGCGCGGACACCGTCCACTTGAGGGCCTTGCCGGTACGGCTCTGGAGAGGCGGTGGCGGGACGGGCACCGGCCGCGTGGCGGGCTGTCCGACGGGAGTCGCGGGGCGCGCGTACGAGCCCTGCTGATAGGTGGTGCGCTGGTACTCGGGCGGTGCGGCGAACGTGGGCTCGGGAGGGCGGACGCGCGGCATCCCGGCGACGGCCTTGGCCAGCTCGTCCGGGGTGGTGCAGGGCGGGTCCTGGCGCGAGGCGGTGGCGCCCTCGTTGACCAGCGCGCGCATGGCGAGTTCGGACAGACCGCGGTGGACCCCCGCGCGTACCTGGTCGGGCGCGATCAGACCGACACCCTTGGGCAGCCCCGCGAGGCCGTACGCGTCCGACTCGTACGGCCAGCGGTTGGTCAGCGCCGCGTACAGGAGCGCGCCGATCGCCTCGGTGTCGGTGCGCTGGGGGCGTTCCGCGCTGATACCGCGCAGGGCGGCGTTCACCGCGAGGCCGCGGATCCGGTACTGGCCGGTGGAGCTGCGCAGTACGGCTCCGGGGGTCAGCTTCAGATGGGCCAGCCCCTCGCGGTGCGCGGCGGCCATCGCCTGGGAGACCTGGCTGACGAGCTGGTAGGCGTCGTGCGCCTCCATGGGACCGGCGGCGAGGATCGCGGTGAGTTCCGTCGCGTCGGGCAGCCACTCGTGGACGACGTAGACGAGGTCGTCCTCCTCGACGGCGTCGAGGACCTGGACGAAGCGCGGGTCGCCGAGGAGGGCCGAGGAGCGGGCCGCGGCCAGCACGGAGCGGGCCCGGGGGTGGTCTGCGGGCAGCAGGTGCACGCCGACCGCGCGGCGCAGTTTCTCGTCGACCGCGCGCCAACTGCTGAATCCGTCCAGGCGGGTGACGCACTCTTCGAGCCGGTAGCGTCTGGCGAGCTTGTGGCCGCTGTGGAGTTCGGGTGCCGCCACGGACGGTGCGGGCTTCTTCCGCTCCGTGCCCTTCGGCTTCGCCGAATTCCCGGCCCCGGAGCCCGGCTTCGCGGACCCCGGCTCCTCGGCCTCCGTTGTGGAGTCCTCTGTGCTGTGGGCTTTCGCCACCCCGTCGGCCACCCCGCCGGTGGTGGCCTCGTCCGTCTGGGTGGCCGGCGGTTCGTCACCGCTGTTGTCGGCCACCTCGACGGCGGACGTGCTCCGTTCCGCCACCGTCGCTCCTGCCTCCCCATCCGTTGCGCACTGTCCAACAGCCACGCCAATTGTGCCCACAGTCGGACGCTATGCACGACACACGGCGGCCGACGATGGTTGTGCTCGGCCCCGGACCTAGCGTCCGAGACGGCCCCGGACCATGCCCACCAAGGCGTTCATCTCCTCGATACGCAGCTTCCGCGCGACGACGAAGAAGCAGGCCAACAGAACGATGCCGCCGACCGCCAATGCGGTGAACGAGCCCAGTACCTCACTGCCGAGCTTGTCGAGTACGAGGTAGCCGACCGAGCCGGCGGCGATCGTTCCGGGGACGGACGCCAGGCAGAGCCGGGCGTACGTGCGCATCACGTGCGAGCCGTCCAGATCCCCGCCCAGACGCTTCTTCAGCCTGCGCCAGGCGATGCCCACACCCACGGCGTAGGCGAGGCCGTACGACGCGGCCATGCCCACCACGGCCCAGCGCGAGGGCAGGACGAGGAAGCAGACGGCGGAGGCGGCGGCGTTCACGACGGCCACGATGACCGTGTTGTAGAAGGGGGTCCGGGTGTCCTCGTACGCGTAGAAGGCGCGGAGCACCACGTACTGCACGGAGAACGGGATCAGACCGAGGCCGAAGGCCATCAGCATGTAGCCCATGGAACGCGCCGACTCGATGCCGGACGACCCGAAGATCAGCGTGCACATCGGGATGCCGAGGGCGACGAAGCTGAAGGCGACGGGAACGATCGCGACGGCCGAGTTGCGCAGGCCCTGCGAGATGTCGTCGCGTACGGCTCCGGTGTCGCCGTCGTGCGCGGAGCGGGAGAGCCTGGGCAGCAGGGCGGCCATGACCGAGACGGTGATGATGGCCTGCGGCATGCCCCAGATCAGCTGGGCGTTGGAGTAGGCGATGTAACCCGCGCCCTGGGTGCCCGAGTCGACGCCCGCCGCCGTGGAGAGCTGTGAGACGACCAGCACACCGGCCTGGTTGGCGAGGACGAACAGCACGGTCCACTTGGCGAGCTTGGCGGCCTTGCCGAGGCCGTGGCCCCGCCAGTCGAAACGCAGCCGGATCCGGAAGCCGGTTTCGCGGAGGTAGGGGACCATCGCCAGGGCCTGGACGGTGAGGCCGAGCACCACGCCGACGCCGAGCAGACGCTCCGCCTCGGGCGGGATGGACGCGACCGTCATCCCGGAGTCCTCGGCGGTGCCGTACACCCAGATGAACATGACGAGGGTGGCGATGATGATGATGTTGTTGAGGACCGGGGTCCACATCATCGCGCCGAACCTGCCGCGGGCGTTGAGGATCTGCCCCATCACCACGTGCACGCCCATGAAGAAGATGGTGATGAGGCAGTAGCGCACGAAGACGACGGCGACGTCGTTGGCCGCCGGGTTGTCGGCGATGCTCACCGACATGAGGCGGACCAGCACCGGGGCGGCGAACACCGAGAGCGCGGTCAGCGTGCCGAGGATGACGACGACCAGGGTCAGCAGGCGGTTCGCGTACGCCTCGCCGCCGTCTTCGTCGTCCTTCATCGCACGGATGAGCTGCGGGACGAAGACGGAGTTGAGGCCACCGCCGATGGTCAGGATGTAGATCATCGTCGGCAGGGTGATGGCGAGCTGGAAGGTGTCGCCGAGGGTGGCGGCGCCGAGCGCGGCCACGATCAGTGCGGAGCGTACGAAGCCGGTGAGCCGGGAGACGAGCGTGCCCGCCGCCATCACCGCGCTGGACTTCAGCAGACCGGAGGCCCGCCCGCCGGACTTCTTCGCGGGCGTCGGCGCCGGAGCCGCCTCGGGTGCGGCGGCGGGCGGCCGGCCCGTTCCTTCCTGGTCGCGGAAGAGATGCGCGAATGCGTCGGGCTCCGGTTCGTCGGTGCGCGCTCGGGTGACGAGCTCGTCGACGCCGGTGAACTGCGTGGTCTTCGGGTCGTCGCCGTAGGGAACGCCGTGTGAAGGACCGTCGGGCTCGGGAGGCGGGGGCTGGGCCCAGACGCGTGGATCGGGCGCGTACTGCTGCGCGGGAGGCTGCTGGTAGAGCGGCATCGTCTCGGGGTATGCGCCGCTGGGCGGCGGATGCGCGGCGCGGTCGTACATCGCGCCGGACGCCGCGTCCTGCGACGAGGGGTCCTGCGGGCGGTAGGGGCCCCGGGCGTAGGCGTCCTGGGCGTAAGGATCCTGCGCGGGGGAGCCCTGGGGGTACTGGTCCT
>NZ_JAAPBF010000008.1 GCF_022695985.1 Streptomyces sp. NP-1717
CAGGAGAAAGCGATGAAGCAGGAAAAGACAACGCTCGACGCCCCACCGGCGCCGGTCGCCGCGGCCGCTCCCGCGGCGAGGCCGGCGGCACCCGTGCCGGATCCGTCCACCGGCCCCCGGGCCACCGAGCCGGCCATGCTGGGCTTCGGCGGATTCCTGCTCGGCTCCATCTCGCTCGCCTTCTACCTGAAGGACGTCAGCATCCCGGCCAACTCCCTGGTGGCCTCCCTGCCCATCATGGTGTTCAGCAGCACCATCATGCTGCTGATGGCCTCGGTCTGGGCGATGCGCCTGGGCGACGGGATCTTCGCGGCCGTGTACGGGCTCTTCGGGACCTTCTGGCTGAGCTTCTCCATCCTCAGTCTCGCCCTGAACAACAACTGGATGGGCGAGTTCGAGAACATCGAACAACGCCAGGCCACCGCCAACTTCGTCCTGGTGTGGGCCATCGTGATCATCCTGTTGACGCTGACGACCCTGCGACTCCCGCGGATCTTCACGTTCCTCTTCGTGGTCGTCTCCACGACCCTGCTCGTTCTGTACGGCTCGATCGAGCAGGCCATCGACCAGATGGTCAACAACCCCACCAAGCCCGACGACCCGTGGCTGATCTACGTCGGCATCACGACGATGTTCCTCTTCATCGTGCTCGGCATGTACATCTTCGCCGCCTTCATGCACCAGGCGACCGGCGCCAAGCGCCTTCCCCTGGGCAAGCCGCTGGTCAAGGGCCGCTGAGCACGGACGCACGACTCCCCCCGACGTAACGCGTATGAACAGGAGGCACGATGACCGACTACCTGCCCCACGTCGCCACCGTCCCCTTTCCCATGCCGCGGCCGGAGGATCTGCCCGTCGACGCCCCGGCGATCGCGGCGGCGGTCCCCACCGCCCTCGCGGCGCCGGCCGCCCGGATGTCCGATCCGGCCGGCCGGACCGGGCTCGCCCAGCTGCTGGCCGCCACCGTGGCCGCCCGCGCCGAACTCGGCCCGGTGCCCAGCACCCTCGTCGGCGACGACCCGAAGGAGTCGCGGCCGAATCGGGACAACGACCTGGCGTTCGGCATCGAGCGGCACCACGGTGACCCGCTCGCCCTGTTCGCCGCGGCGCTCCTCAACGCCCAGCACGGCATCGTGGAGATCGCCGAGGAACGGGGGACCGGCCTCGACGAGGCCTCGTGGCACGACCTGCTCGCGGGCTTCGACGTACTGCTGCGCTGGCCGGCCGATCCCACCCGGCTGCCCGCGCCGCTGCCCGCGCCCGAGTGCCCGCGGTCCGGGAAGCCGGAACCCCTCGACGGGCTCCGCCGCTGGGTCCGCGGCCACCATGTGTTCATGGTGCTCGCGCAGGGCGGCACCCTCGCCGTGAACAGCCTGAGGGCGGCGGCCGAGGCGGGCGACGAGGAGACCGCCGCCGCGGCGGCCGGCGTGGCCTCCCGGGTCATGTGGGCGTGCCGGGCCTCACTTCAGTTCGCCGGGGACGCCAGCCCCGACCAGTACCAGGCGGAGATCAGGCCCACCCTGATGCCGCCCGTCGCACCCCCGCAGATGAGCGGGCTGCGATGGCGGGACCACGAGGCCCTGGTCGCCGCGCTCACCGGGTCGAGCGACGCCTGGTCCTGGCTGGCCGAGCGCCGGCCCGGCCCGCTCGAAGACTTCCGGACCGCGCTCGACGCCACGTACGACGCGCACAAAGGCGTGTGCGGACACTTCGTCGGCAGACAGTCGCCGAGCCTGCTCGCGACCAGCCGGTCCCATCGTCCCGCGGTGGGTGTCATCGAGCAGTTCCACCGACTGCGGGCGGGCACCCTTCCCGCCGCTCCACTTCCCGACCACAACTGATCCCCAACGGCAACGGACTTCCTGACCACCACAGGTGTCGCGACCGCACACACCAGTGACCGGCAGAGACCCATCCACATCCGAGAGGCAGGGCACTCATGACCACCGCACCCACCCAGCACGGCGGGCCCATCGAGCTCGACATGGACGGCCTGTCCCGGATTCTCTTCGGGCATGCGGCTTTCCAGTACCTCAACGCGGCCTGTGAACTGGGCCTGCCGGACCTGGTCGCCGAGAAGCAGGAGCTGACCCGGGAAGAGATCCGCGACGCCCTGAGCCTTCAGGACCGCGCCGTCGACATCCTCCTCCTCGGCTGCACCTCGCTGGGCATCCTCGTCAAGCAGGACGGTCTGTACCGACTGGCCGGGGTCGTCAAGGACCTCATGGACGAGGGCGACTGGCAGCGCTTCAAGGACACCGTCGCCTTCGAGCAGTACATCGTGTACGAGGGCCAGCTCGACTTCACCGACTCGCTCCGCGAGAACCGCAACGTCGGTCTGCGCCGGGTCCGCGGCTCCGGCCGTGACCTCTACCACCGGCTCGCCGAGAACCCGCACATGGAGCAGGTGTTCTACCGCTACATGCGGTCCTGGTCCGAGCTGGCCAACAAGCACCTCGTCCAGGAACTCGACCTCTCCGGCCGCAAGCACCTGCTGGACTGCGGCGGCGGCGACGCGGTGAACGCCATCGCGCTCGCCCAGGCCAACCCGGACCTCAAGGTCACCGTCTTCGAGATCCCGGCCTCCGGCACCATAGCCGAGAAGAAGATCGCCCAGGCGGGGGTGAGCGACCAGGTCTCCGTCATCACCGGTGACATGTTCAGCGACGCGCTGCCCACCGGTCCCGACGTGGTGATGTTCGCCCACCAGATGGTCATCTGGACACCGGACGAGAACACCGAACTGCTCCGTCGCGCCTACGAGGTGCTGCCCGAAGGCGGTCAACTGGTCATCTTCAACTCCATGTCCAACGACGAGGGTGACGGCCCGGTCGTCGCCGCGCTCGACAGCGTCTACTTCGCCGCGCTGCCGGCCGAGGGCGGCATGATCTACTCCTGGGCGACGCACGAGCGGTCCCTGCGCGCGGCCGGGTTCAGCACCCTCAAGCGCATCCCCTTCCCGGGCTGGACCCCGCACGGCGTCATCGTCGCCACCAAGTAGTTCCCCGTTCCAGCGGATCCCACCCGGCCGCCCGCGCGGCGGCCGGGCGGGATCCCGTCCCGTCCCACTCCTACGAACAAGGAGGTGACAGCGTGCTCAACCCACAACTCCGGGACGACGCCGCACGGATGCGCATGCTGCTCTACGGCCAACTCGTGTCGAGGGCGGTCTGCACGGCGGTGAAGCTCGGCCTGCCGGAGGCGCTGGCCGGTGGCCCCCGCTCCGCCGAGGACCTCGCCGGAGAGGTGGCCGCCCACCCACTCGCCCTGCGCAGGCTGCTCCGCGCCCTCGTCCCCTTCGACGTCTTCACCGAAGAGACCGACGGCACCTTCCGACTGACCGAGCTCGGCGCCACCCTGCTGCCGGCCACCCCCGGTACGGCACGCCCCACCGCCATGCTGCTCGGCGGCGAAGTCGGCCGCACCTGGGGCGAGTTCGAACACACCGTCCGCACCGGCGACTCGGCGTTCCAGCTGATCCACGACTGCGAACTCTTCGAGCACCTGGAGCGGCGGCCCGAGCGGCGCGAGGTCTTCGACCGTTCCCAGGAGGCCGGGCTGCGCCTGGAACTCGACGAGATCTTCGAGGCCGTCACCTTCGACGGCTACCCGCGGATCGTGGACGTCGGCGGCGGCAACGGCCATCTCATGTGCGAACTGCTGCTGCGCACCCCGGGCAGCACCGGCGTCGTGGTGGACCTGCCCGGTACCGTCGCGCTCGCCGAGAAGCGGATCGTCGAGGGGAACCTCGTCGACCGTTGCACCGCCACCGCGGGAGACTTCTTCAGCTCCGTGACTCCGGGAGCGGACCTCTACATTCTCAGCCACATCCTGCACGACTGGGGTGACGACAGCGCGGTCTCGATCCTCCGTACCTGCGCCGCGGCCATGCCCCCGCACGGGCGGATCATGGTGATCGACCTGCTCACCGACGCCGACTCGCCCGAAGGCGGACGACACCGGCTCCCCGCCCTGATGGACCTCTACATGCTCTCCCTCTTCGGGGCCTCCGGCGGTCGGGAGCGCACCACCGGGGAGTTCACCGCGCTGCTCGCCGCCGCCGGGCTGGAGCCGGCGGAGACCCTGGTGCTGCCCAGCGGCATGGCAGTCATCACGGCCCGTCCGCTCGCCGCCTGAACGACGTGGTCGAAAACCGCTCCCGAGCGGCCGCCGGCCGCTCGGTCGGCGTATCACCCTCCGTCGCTGGATAGGCACTCCGACATGAGTCAAGACGCCACCTTCACCCCGCCCGAGCGTGCCGGAAAACGCGAATGGACAGCCCTCGGCGTCCTCGCCTTACCGGCGCTGCTCATCACCCTCGACAACACGGTGCTGCACCTGGCGGTTCCGCATCTCAGCGCGAGCATCGACCCCAGCGGTCTGCAACTGCTCTGGATCGTCGACATCTACAGCTTCCTCATCGCCGGCCTGCTGATCATCGCGGGCACCCTCGGTGACCGGGTGGGGCGTCGTCGGCTGCTGTTGATCGGGGCGGCGGGCTTCGGATTGGCCTCACTGCTCACGGCGTTCTCCTCCAGCGCGGAGATGCTGATCGTCAGCCGGGCGCTGCTCGGTATCGCCGGGGCGACCCTCATGCCGTCCTCGATGTCGCTGATCCGCAACATGTTCGCCGACCCACGGCAGCGGTCCGTCGCCTTCAGCGTCTGGATCGCCTGCTTCCTGGTGGGCGGGGCGATCGGCCCCATGGTCGGCGGTGCGATGCTGGAACACTTCTGGTGGGGCTCCGTCTTCCTGCTGAGCGTGCCCGCGATGGTGCTGCTGCTGATCGTGGGGCCGGTGCTGCTCCCCGAGTACCGGGATCCGAACCCGGGCAGGATCGACCCCGCGAGCGTGCTGCTGCTGGTGACCTCCCTGCTCTCGACGGTCTACGGACTCAAGGTGCTCGCGGGTGAGGGTGTCGAGCCACTGCCGGTGGTGCTGCTCGTGGCCGGACTCGGGCTGGCCGTGGTCTTCGCCTCGCGCCAGCGACGTATCAGGCATCCCCTGCTGGAGCCCGGACTGTTCCGCGAGCGCACCTTCGCCGTCTCCCTCGGCGCCATGGCCCTCGCCCTGTTCGTGATGTCGGGATCGCAGTTTTTCATCGCGCAGTATCTGCAGATGGTGGTGGGTCTGTCCCCGCTGGAGACGGGTCTGTCCTCGCTGCCCGGGAGCGTCGGCGGCGTGGTCGGGGCCCTGTGCGCCCCGCTGGCGCTGCGGTGGATGCGGTCCGCGTACGTGATGACGGCAGGCCTGTCGATCGCCGTCGTCGGTTTCGCCGTGCTGACCCAGGTCCAGACGGAGAACGGACTGATCCCGGTGATGATCGCCCTGGGGCTGCTCAACTTCGGTGTGGCACCGACCATCGCGCTCGGTACCGACATGATGATCGCGTCCGCACCCCCGGAGAAGGCCGGGGCGGTCTCCGCGATCTCCGAGACGTGTCATGAACTCGGCCTGGGTATGGGCATCGCGATCCTCGGCAGCGTCGGGACCGCCGTGTACCGCGGCGAGGTCTCCGGCACATTGCCCGAAGGGCTGCCCGCCGACGCGGCGTCGCGCGTCCAGGACACGATCGGTTCGGCCGTGTACGAGGCCGGACGGCTGCCCGGTGAGCTGGGCACGGTCGTTCTCGACGCCGCCCGGGCGGCCTTCACCGACGCCCTGTTCTACGTCAGCGTGATCTGTACGGTGGTCACCCTGCTGACCGTGATCACGGTCGCGGTACTGCTGGGTCCGCTGTCCAAGGACGGCGGTCACGGCGGCGGTGAGGGCGATGGCGGTGACGGCACCGCCGGGGGCACCGCTTCCGACGAGCCCTTGGAGACGGCCGACCCGCGCATGGCTGATTACCGCCGACAGGCGGCGGCACCGGAGGACCGGGCGCACTGACCTTCCCGGGGTCTCCCCGGGAAGGTCAACGGCGCCTGTGCGGTCGCCGCCCGAAAGTCGGCCGCATCGACCATCACGACGGTCCGCGCATTGCGGCCTCGGACCGCTCCCGCCCTGCCGGGGACTACGGGACAGCTCTTAGGGTCACAACACCGATGGGTCAAGGGCGAATTCTCGACGATGTGCCGCTCGGTCTCCTTGTCCGGGAATGGAAGTCGGATTCCGCGTAAGCCCTTGCGAATCCCATGGCCACAGCGGGAGTTGCTCTCCCATGCGCATCACCGGAACGCTGAAACAACTCGCGTCCGCGGAGTCAACTTGACCCCAACATTCCACTTACACAGAGAGATCCAATAATCGTTTCATTTCCAACGTCATGCCATAAGCTTCCGATCGGCTGATGCCGGACCAGTCGGCGGATGGCCAAGATCAACTGTGCTCCGTTCCAGTACATGCGAGGAGTCGCGTACATGTCTGAATTGAACCGCCGTGGGTTACTTACTCGTGCCGCACTCGCCGGGGCCGGCCTGGTCGCGGCGGATGCCTTAGTAGGCGCTCGGCCCGCGACCGCGGCGGGGAGGGGGACGACGAGCGGACCATGCACTCCGGCGTTCGACTCCGTCACCATAAAGCCCGGGGACTCCCGCTACGAGAGCTTCGTGCGCGCGCACAACACCCGCTTCACCAACCGCCCCGACCAGGTGACCATCGCGACCACCCCGGCCCATGTCGCCGAGGCGCTCGGCAAGGCCGTCGCGGCCGGCCGGCAGGTCACCGTCCGCTCCGGCGGCCACTGCCTGGAGAACTTCACCACGTGGTCCGGGGTCAAGGACCTCATCGACCTCTCGCAGATGACGGACGTCTACTTCGACGAGCGGCGCAGGGCCTTCGCCGTGGGGCCGGGCGCGATCGTGGCCCCGACGCAGAACACGCTCTTCAAGGGCTGGGGCGTCACCATTCCCTCCGCGGGCTGCTCGGAGGTGGGCCTCGGCGGGCACATACTCGGCGGCGGCTACAACTTCTACTCGCGCATCCACGGCATCGCCGTCGACCACCTCTACGCCGTCGAGGTCGTCGTGGTGGGCGCCGACGGACAGCCCCGCATCGTCGTGGCGACGCGCGAGGCCAACGACCCCAACCGGGACCTGTGGTGGGCGCACACGGGCGGCGGAGGCGGCAACTTCGGCGTGGTCACGCGGTACTGGATGCGTACGCCGGGAGTGGACACCGCCGACCCCACCAAGCTCCTTCCCCGTGGCTCCGATCAGCGGACCCGTACGGTGCAGTGGTCGTGGGACACCCTGTCGCAGCAGTCGTTCACCACACTCATCCGCAACTACTGCCAGTGGTACGAGCGCAACAGCGCCCCCGGGGCGAAGGAGGTCCAGGTATGGGCGTCCTTCTCCGCCTCGCACGTGTCGGCCGGCGTGATCGGCCTGATGGCCGGTGTCTCCAAGTCGGTCGAGGGCGGCGAGGCCATGCTCGACGGGCTGTTCGACGCGGTCACCGCCGGTGCCGGCGTCACGCCCGCGACGGACTCCAGGTCCGAACTGGCGTGGATCGACCGGGACAACTGGTTCTGGGGTCCTCCCGGCCGCCAGAAGGACAAGACCTCGGATCTGAAGAAGAGTTACACCGATGAGCAGATAGCGACGATCTACCGCTATCTCCACGACGACTCCATCAGCAATCCCGGTGCACAGGTGAACCTGGCCGCCCTCGGCGGCAAGATCAACAGCGTGAGCGCCGACGCGACCGCCTATGTGCACCGCGACTCCATCCTGCGCACCTACTTCACCCCCGGTGTGTGGCGGGCGGAGGCGGACGACGCCGCGCACGTGGCCTGGGTGCGCAAGTGCTACCGGGACGTCTACAAGCGGACCGGCGGTGTTCCGGTGCCCGACGCGATCAACGCGGGCGCCTACATCAACTATCCGGACGTCGACCT
Source organism: Streptomyces sp. NP-1717 (assembly GCF_022695985.1). Classification (GTDB taxonomy): domain Bacteria; phylum Actinomycetota; class Actinomycetes; order Streptomycetales; family Streptomycetaceae; genus Streptomyces. The sequence goes on from NZ_JAAPBF010000008.1 coordinate 7,838, forward strand.
CGCCGACCCGGAGTGGAACACCTCCAACACGCCGTGGCACGGGCTGTATTACGGCGCGAACTACGCGCGTCTGCAGCGGATCAAGAGGGCCTACGACCCCCGCGAGGTGTTCCGCCACCCGCTGTCGATCCGCCCCAGCTGATCCGGCGTCGACACGGGGCATCCACCGGCCGGTTCACCAACCGGCCGGTGGATGCCCCGTGTTCGTACGCACCGGCAGTCCGCTCCTGTGGGAAGAGATCCGGCACGGGAACGGCGGAGCTGCGCGGCGGACGGCGGAAACGGGCCAGGGTCCTGTGTGCCGGGACTCGGGAAAGCCGGAAAAGTGGCCCCATTCCACCACGCTGACCTGCGCTTCTCATGCGGACCGGCCCGACCGGGGCTGATTCGGACCGCCTTGACACCCCCCACCGGTCATGAGTTTGTTTACGCGTCCTAGCAAGATTTCGACCACCCCGGAGAAAGCTCCCGGCCCCGCTCTCGCACAGTGGCCGCCATGGCCTCTGTCGTGGCCCGGCCGGTCGAGCGACCGGGGCCAAGGGTGTCGCAGACACGACAGGGAGATCGAATGGCTGCCGAGATGTCCGGCGTTGACGATGTCGCGAGTTTCTACGAAGGTCTCGGTCAGGTTCTCAACGCCGCCTGGGGTGAGAACCTGCACTACGGCTACTGGGAGGACGACAGCGACGACAGCGCCGTCGAGGTCGCCACTGCCCGGCTGACCGACCTGCTGGTCACCCTGCTCGATCCCGCGCCCGGCGCGGCGGTCCTCGACATCGGTTGCGGTGTGGGCAAACCGGCGCTCCAGCTCGTCGCGACCAGGGACGTACACGTCACCGGCATCGCCATCAGCGACGTCGAGGTGGAGCAGGCCGCCGAGCGCGCCAAGGAGGCGGGCCGGTCGGACGTGACCACCTTCCGGAACGCCGACGTGATGGAACTGCCCTTCGCCGACGGCTCGTTCGACGGCGCCTGGGCGGTCGAGTCGCTGCTCCACGTGCCGGACCGGGGCCGGGCGCTCGCCGAGACGGCCAGGGTGCTGCGCCCCGGCGGACGGCTGGTGATCGCCGACACCGCCGAGATTCCGCCGTTGGGTCCCGACGGCCGTGCGGTACTCGACGACATCTGCGCCTCCTACGGCGTGAGTTCGTTCGCCACCGCCGCCGAGTACCTCGAACTGCTCACCGCCCACGGGTTCGTCGATGTCGAGGTGCGTGACATCAGCGACAACGTGGTCCGGACAGGGGCGATCATGGCCGACGTCGTCGAGGCCCGGCGCGACGAACTGGCCAAGATCGACGGGCCGGAACCGGTCGACCAGTACATCGGCCTCATGCGCCGCGCGGCGGCCAACCCGAACATCGGGTACCTCGTGGTAGCCGCGACGCTGGGCCCCGCGTCCGGCTCCTGACGCCGGCCTGTTGTGCGTGTACCGCCCGACACCCCCGCGTGACAGGGGTGTCGGGCGGTACGTGGCCGGGCGGCGTCAGTCGGTGGTGCGGCCGCCGGCTTCCTGCAACTCCCCTGACGCCCCGTCGGCCTTGCCGAACTGCTCCGGCTGCCCCGGCCCTTCGGATTCCCCGGCCCCTTCGGACTCCCCGGGCCCGGCGAGCGCGGGAACCTTGCGCAGACCCAGCGTCATGAACGCGGTCAGCAAGGTCAGTACGCCGCAAGCGACGCTCACCAGCACCAGACTGTGCGTGAACGCCTCCCGAGCCACATCCAGGGCCGCCGTGGCCAGACCCTCCGGCAGCCGGGAGATCTCGTCGACCGCGTTGCCGATGCTGTCCTTGATACTCGCGGCCGCCCCCTCGGACAGCCCGGCGGGCAGTTCGCCGGAGACCTGATCGCGGTAGACCGCGCCGCCCACACTGCCGAGCACGGCGATGCCCAGGCCCAGGCCCAGTTCATGAGAGGTGTCCGAGATGGCGGAGACCGCTCCGGCCTTCTCCGGCGGCGCGGAGTTGAGCATCATGTCGGTGCCGAGCACAACGGTGGGACTGACGCCGACGTTCAGCAGCCCCAGCGCGACCATCACCGTGGCCGGCCCGCTGTCGGCACCGGCCTGGGCCAGGACCACGAAACCGGCCCCGGCGACGGCGAGGCCCGCCGTCATCACGTACGACGCGCGCATCCACCGCAGCGCCACCGGGGCGAGCAGCGACCCGGCCACACCACCGAGACTGCCCGGCAGCGACGCCAACCCGGCCTCCAGCGGCGACAGTCCCACCACCATCTGCAAGTACTGCGCGATGAAGAACTGCGAACCCGACATCACGAAGAGGGCGAGCCCCATCGAGCCGAGGGACGCGGAGAAGGTGCGCTCGCGGAACAGAGCCATGTCGATCAGCGGATGGGTGAGCCCGCGCTGGCGCAGGACGAAGAGCACGCCCAGCGCCAGACCGGCCAGGAGGACCAGTGCGGGGACGGCCGCGACGCCTTCGACGGCGAGCTTCTTGAGGCCGTAGACACTGGCGAGCAGGGAGAGCACGAGAAGGCCCATGCTCGCGAAGTCGATGGTGCCCGGCCTGGGGTCGCGGTACTCGGGGAGCAGTACGGGCCCGAGGATCAGCAGGAGCACCATGGCCGGCACGCTCAGCAGGAAGACCGAGCCCCACCAGAAGTGTTCCAGCATCACGCCACCGACGAGCGGGCCGATGGCGCCGCCCACCAGGAAGCACGTTATCCAGACGCTGAGGGCCACGGTCCGCTGCCGCGCGTCGTGGAACAGATTGCGGATCAGCGACATCGAGGAAGGCGTCAATGTCGCCCCGGCTATGCCGAGGAGCGCACGGCTGACGATCAGCATCTCGGCACTGTTGGAGAACGCGGTCAGCAGCGAGGCGACACCGAAGCCCACCGCGCCGATCAGCAGCAGCCGCCGGCGCCCGACCCGGTCGCCCAGCGTCCCCGCGATTATCAGCAGACTGGCTATCAGGAAGCTGTAGATGTCGACGGCCCACAGCAGTTGCAGACCGCTCGGGTTCAGGCTGGCGTTCAGGTGCGGTACGGCGAGGTGCAGCACCGTGTTGTCGAGGGTGATGAGCATGGCCGGCAGGGAGAGGACGCCGAGAGCCGTCCATTCGCGTCTTCCGGCGCGGGCGGGGGAGGGCGCGGTCGATTCTTGTTCAGTCATGGAGGAGAGCCCAGTCGGTGAGAGTGAACGTGCGAAGAGCCGGGCACCGGGTGTGGTCCCGGTGCCCGGCCGAGGGGCCGGTCATCTGGTCGGTGTTCTCGGATCGCGAACCGTTCGCCCGGACCGATGGCCCTCTTCCGGGCCGGGGCGCCGAAGCGCCGGCGCCGTCAGTGCCCCGGCCCGTGGGCGGTGTCCGTCACCGGTAGCCGGAGGCGTCCGCCGGCTTGCCGGTCTCCTCGACCTCGACCAGGTAACGCCAGCAGTCGGGGCGCGAGCCGTCGAGGTCGGTGAAGCCGTACTCCTGCGCGAGTTGCCCGCTGGACACCGACTCGCCGTTCCAGCGCGCGACGTCGGCGTCGCCGGCCAGCGCCGCGACCGCGCGTCCGACGTACGCCGGGCTCTCCGAGATGCAGAAGTGCGGCACCTCGGTCAGCGCGTCGCGCCAGGTGTCCTCGGTGACGCCGAGCGTGTCGAGCATCATCTCCGAACGCATCCAGCCGGGGCTGAGCGCCACCGCCGTCCCGCCGTGCGGCTTCAGCTCGTGGGCGAGCACGAACGCCATGCGCAGCACGCTGTTCTTGACGAGGTCGTAGAAGTACGAGTTGCGGTAGCGCGTCCCGTTGTACGCGGACGTTCCGTCGGTCATCTCGATCACCAGGCCGCCCGGCCGGCGCACGAGCAGCGGCAGTACGAAGTGGCTGGTGATCGCGTGGGTCGCCACGCCCAGCCGCATCAGCCGCAGTCCGTTGTCGAGGTCGTGCTCCCAGACCGGCTTGTCGAACTCGAACAGCCGCTCCCCGCCCCAGACATCGTTGACCAGCACATCGACCCGCCCCTGCTCGGCGTCGATGCGCTCGGCCAGCGCACGGACCTGGTCGGGCTCCAAGTGGTCGGTCGGCACCGCGATGCCGGTTCCGCCCGCGGCCGTGACGAGGTCCGCGGTGTCCTCGATCGTCTCGGCCCGGTTGTACTCCGAGCGCCGTTCCCTCGTCGTACGGCCGGTGACGTAGACCGTCGCACCCGCCGCGCCGAGCTGGACGGCGATGGCGCGCCCGGCTCCCCGCGTCGCACCCGCGACCAGCGCGACCTTTCCGCTCAGGTCCGGTGCCGAAGTGTCGGGATTGAGTGTCATTGCTTTCCTTATCTATCTGCGCGGCCTGGTCCACGTCAGTCGTCGACGCGACCGGTGACACCATGATCGCCCCGAAACCGGACACCTAGTGTCGTACTTTTCATCGTTCTGGGCGGGGTGTCGTACGCGGCTGCGCAACAGCCGTCACTCGAAGAACTTGAGGCCGTATCCGACGTCGGTGGGGGAGCCGGGGACGTTGGCGCGGCGGTAGGTGGTGCTGCCCCACCAGACGGCCGTGCCGCTGTACCAGTAGCGGTTGGACCACGAGTACGGAGTGCCCTTGGCGACCGCGTGGAACAGGGTCGGGAACCGGTTGCCGGACGGCGGGCCGGCGGCGACGTCGCCGCGCGGCAGGACGAACGTGTGGTGGCCGGGACCGTTGACGTTGATCGTGGGGTCCCAGCCGGACATCATGGTCGAGGCGTGCGAGCCGAACTGACAGCCGTTGCTCTTGTACCAGTCCCACACGTACGTCGGATCGCCGCCGGCCCGCAGCCGCAGGTCGGCCACGCAGTACTGGTCGCTCCAGCTGCCGTTCGCGGAGTACACGACGTGCAGCCGCCCGTCGGGGTCGACGATCGGCTGCGGTGCCTCGTTGATGTACGGGTTGCCGACGACCCGTTCCCACGGTTCGCGCGGCTGCGAGATGACGTAACGGCCGCCGGTGGTCGTGGTGGGACCGCTCATCCGGGCGATGTAGAGGTTCTGCTCGACGTTGGTGTCGCCGGACCAGCCGGACCATACGAACCAGCGCTGCCCGCCGAAGGTGAACGGCACCCCGTCGATGGCCCATTTGTCCCCGGGCAGGGCGACCTTGGTGGCGGCGGAGTAGCCGGAGTCCGGGCTGGGCGAGCTGATGTGGTACGTCCGGTGGGCGGCGCCGGTGCCGGCGGCGAAGTAGATGCGGTACTGACCGTCGTGGTGCACGATCTCCGGGGCCCAGACCTCGCCGAGGCCGGCGGTGTCCCGCCACACCTGGTGCTTGGGGGCGGTGGCGACGCCCTCCAGGGTGGACGACGACCGCACGGCGATGCCGCCGTCCACGGACTTGGCGGAGACGTAGAGGTCGCCGACCTTGATGACGCTCGGGTCGGCGCCGCCGACGAGGGGGCGGCCGAGCGTGGACGGCTGGTCGTCCGTCACCCGGGGGACGGCTTCGGTGGGTTCTGCGGTGGTCACGACGTGCCCGAACGCCAGTGTGCTGACGAGTCCGAGCGGAACGATTCCGGCGAGCCATCGGATGGGGGACATCAGGTTCCTCCTGATCATGTCCATGATGGAAAGCGCTCTCGGAGCATCCCCACGTGGCGAACGTCCGTCAAGCGCAACTCCGGGGCACCGCACGCTCGTTGGCCGAGAACCCTCAGTCCCCGCCCCCTGATCCAGCACCCGCGCCGTGGACGACGCCCGGCCCTCGGGAGTCCCGCGCGTGGGCGCGGACGTACGGGCGGGACGCCTCCGGGGCGTCCCGCGCCGTACGACCGCACGGCGTGCCGGACCGCGTCGGCATCATCACCGGCACGCTCGGCAGGGCGCCCGGCGGCGAGTCCGGCCGGCTACGTGGCCGCGCGCGCCGAGACCGTCGCCCCGCTGCGCCGGCGGTCGCGCCCGTGGCGCGGCCTCGTGGGCTACTCCGGTACCGGCAGCGCTCCGGTCACGGTGACACCCGCCTGGTGGAAGTCGTCCACGGCGGCGGCGCTGGTGTGCGCGGCGACGCCCACCGCGTAGTCCAGGAGTACGCGGGCCCCGAAGCCCGCGGCGACGGCGTCCAGCGCCGTCGCGCGTACACAGTGGTCGGTCGCGATTCCCACCACGTCGACCTCGTCCACCCCTCGGGCGCGCAGCCACTCGGCCAGGGAGGTTCCCCGGTCGTCGGCGCCCTCGAAGCCGCTCTTGGACGCGCTGTGGGCGCCCTTGAAGAAGACGGCGTCGATCTTCGGCAGCGCCGGGGCGAGGTTCGGGTGGAACTCGCCGCCGGCCTGCCCCGCCACACAGTGCACGGGGAAGCTCTCCTGGAAGTCGGGGTGTTCGGAGAAGTGGCCCCCGGGGTCGATGTGATGGTCCCGGGTCGCGACGACGTACGCGTAGTCGTGATCCGCGCGCCGGTCCACCAGACCGGCGATCGCGGTCGCGATCCGCGCCCCGCCGGAGACGGGAACACTGCCTCCTTCACAGAAGTCGTTCTGTACATCCACCACGATCAAGCCCCGGCTCATCACGAACACCCTTCGACGGCGCGGCCGCGTCCCCGAAGGAGCGCGGGCGGGAAAACCTCCCGCGCGGTTCTACCTGCCGCCCCGTCCCCCCAGGGCGTCCAACGGCCCCTGCTCACCCGGACGGACGCGCACATTCACCACCGGGCGGGGCGGCAGATGGTGTGCGATCAGCCCGCCGAGGGCGGTCTCCAGGCTTTTTCGGCGTCCCGGACCGTGGGGTAGGCGGGGAAGACCCCGTCCAGGCCGACGATGCCGAAAATCCTGCGGACGCGGTCGGGGACGGCGATCAGGGCGATGGTGGCGCGGGCGGCCAGTGCGTGGTTGCGGGCGGCGATGAGGATGGTGATGCCGGTGGAGTCACAGAAGGTGAGCCCGCCCAGGTCGATCAGGAGCTGCTGGCCGGGACCGAGAGGGAGAGCGGGCAGGATGTCCCGGACCTGGGAAGACGTGTGGTGGTCGAGCTCTCCGCTGACCTCGACGGCGGCGCCGGAGGGCAGGGTGCGGGTGGTCACGCTCAGCTGGGTCACTGCTGCTCCTCACGGTCGGGGAGGGGCACACTGACGGCCAGGATGGCGGCGTCGTCGTCCACCCCGGCACCAAGGGCGTCGAGAAGCTCGCGGATCGCGGCGACGGTGTGCCGGGCGGTGGTGGGGGCCAGTGCGCGGCCGAAGCCGAGGAGCGCTTCGTCTCCGTAGCGGTCGCCGGAGGCTGCGGTGTGGGCCTCGGTGAGGCCGTCGGTGTGCAGGAGGAGGGTGTCGCCGGGGCCGAGGTGAAAGGTGGTGGTGGCGATGTACGCGTCCTGGAGCACGCCGACGAGCTGGCCGCCGGGGGTGTGCACGTAGTCGGCGGTTCCGTCGGCGCGTAGCAGCAGGGCCGGCGGGTGCCCGCCGCTGGGTGATCCGGAAGCCTCCATGGCCGTGGTCGGGGGTGAGCAGGCCGAAGACGACGGTGCAGAATCGCGGGTCGTCGCCGTTGTACTCGTGGTTCAGAACAGTGTTCAGGTTGCCCAGTACCGCGGCCGGGTCCGGGTCGTAGACAGCGGCGGCGCGAAGGGTGTATCGGGCGAGGGAGGTGACGGCCGCGGCCGCGGCTCCCTTGCCGCAGACGTCTCCCAGGAACAGTCCCCAGGTCCCGGCGGCGAGGGGGAACAGATCGTAGAAGTCGCCGCCGACCTCGTCGACGGAGGCGATGTGGTAGTGCGCGGCAACGTCCAGTCCGGGAACGCCGGCCAGGGCGGGCGGCAGCAGCGTGGCCTGGAGCGTGGCCGCCAGTTGCTGGAGACGTTCCCGTTCGCGTTCGGACTCCTTGCGGGCGCGCAGCAGTTCTTCTTCGTAGGCGCGGCGGTCGCGGGCGTCGAAGACGGTGGTACGGATGAGCAGTGGCTGCCCGTGGTCACCGGTCTTGACCGTGGAGGTGACCAGGACCGGCAGTCGGCTGCCGTCGGCCGTCCTCATCTCCAGGGCGATACCGCTGATCTCCCCCCGCATGCGGAGCAGCGGCGCGAAGTGCGTCTCGTGGTACAGGCGCCCGCCGACGGTGAGGAGGTCGGAGAATTGCCTGCGGCCCACCAGGTCGCCGCGCTCGTAGCCCAGCCAGTTCAGCAGCGTGGTGTTGACCTTGGCGATCTGCCCGTCCAGCAGGGTGGAGAGGTAGCCGCACGGCGCGTTCTCGTACAGATCCACGGCGCTGTCTTCCAGCAGCGCGGAGAACAGGCGGGAATCGTCGCCCGCTCGGCCGTTGGAGGTCGCGTCATTGCCCCGGTCGTCACCGGTGGCGCACATCACCGGAGGGCTCCCGCGAACGCGGCGATCGCCTGCGCGGTCTCTTCGGGAGCACTGAGCTGGGGGCAGTGCCCGGTCGCCTTCAACGTGACCAGTTCGCTGCCCTTGATCTGCGCGTGAACGAAGGCACCCACCTCGGGGGGCGCGATCGCGTCGCTGGAGCACTGGGCGACCAGTACCGGCACGTTCACCCTGCGCAGATCCTCCCGGTTGTCGGACAGGAACGTCACGCGGGCGAAGACGCGGGCGATGTCCGGGTCGGTGGCGCAGAAACTGGTGGTCAGCTCCTCACCCAGCTCCGGGCGCTCCGGATTGCCCATGATCACCGGCGCCATCGCCCCGGACCAGCCGAGGTAGTTCGCGTCCAGCGATCCGAGGAGCTCGTCGATGTCCGTGGCGCTGAACCCGCCCCGGTAGCCGGTGGCAGGATCGTCGATGAAGCACGGTGAGGGAGCGAGCAGGACCAGGCCCGCGAAGTACTCGGGCTCCTGTGCGGCCGCCAGAACGCCCATCATCGCGCTCACCGAATGCCCGACGAAGGTCACCGGACCAAGGCCCAGTTCACGGCAGATCTCCAGCACGTCCTCGACGTATCCGTCCAGATCGGAGTACCGCTCCCTCTCCCAAGCCGAAAGATCTGAACGGCCGGAACCAACATGGTCGAACAGGACAACGCGGAAATCACGCTCCAGCGTCGGCAGTACCAGGCGCCACAGGTTCTGATCGCACCCGAACCCGTGCGCCAGCATCACCACCGGGCCGTCCGCTCGCCCGGAGACCCTCACGTTGTTCCTGTTCCGCACATCCATGCGGCCATCCTCGCAAAATCGAACGACAGGTGGATCGAGAGTTCCGGGCGGTGCGGTGCCGAGCGGTTCCCGCGGGCCGTTCGGCGAAGTCTCAACCGGACCTGCGCGAGGTGTGTCGGTTGACGGGTGCCGGACGGGGGAGCTCGCGGCCGTCCAGGAAGATGTCCGTCTGTTCGTTGTAGAAGCAGACGAGCCCGGCGATGGGCGCGAGCTGGCGGGTCGGGAAATCGTAGGACCAGGCGATGTCCGTGTGGCTGTCGGCCTTCGTGGTGACGGACCAGTAGGCGCTGGTACTGCCCTTGTAGGGGCAGGCGGTGACGGTGTCGCTGGGCACCAGCCGGGTGAGATCGGTGTGCAGGCGGTCGAGGTAGTAACGGGTCGGCAGGCCGGTTTCGAACACCATGACGGTCGACGGCGCATCGGCAAGGACCTCCCCGTCCAGCTCGACACGGACCCCGCGGCTCGACCGGAGCGCGTCCACCCGGGTGTAGGGGCTGCGAGGATGGACGAACACCTGCTCGTCCTCCTCGAACCACGCGTCGGGGGCGGCCCAGTCGATACGTACGGTGCCCGCGAGACCTGTCGGCGACTTCTCCGTCCACAACCGCGCCGAGCCCGGCCGTTCGACGCCGCCGATACGCAGCCCACAGCGGCGCGCCACCCCCAGGTTCAGCTTCAGCGTGTGGTCCTCGTCGACGAGAGCTCCCTCGGTGAAATCCTCCGCCGGAACGCAGTACTGCGGATAGCCGGACCACTCCCACACGTAAAGGGCCCGCACCGTGTCGAACACCATCCGGCCGGCCAGGAACGCGCGGATACGGCGGGCGACCGGTTCGACATGCCCGACCGGGACAATCATCTGCGGAAAGAACTGGGCGCTGTCAGGCATGGATGCTCCTGTCCCTGATCAGTAGGAGGGCTGCCTGACCCACCATCACACGACCATGGACATCAGGCACGTCGCCGAGGCCCCGGCCCCGGCCGCACGCAGACCCGGGGATTCCGGTCGTTCTGTCACCACGCGTCGATGACCGGCGCGTCGGGTTCGGACAGCCTCCAGGCGTGGTTCAGACGCGCGAGCCGGTCCGCCGACGCGATGCCGCACAAGGACGCGACCTTGCCGTCGCTGACCTCGAACGCCACGGCTCCCATGACCCGGTCGTCGACCACGGCGAGCACGGCCGGGCGGCCGTTGACCCGTGCGAGATGGAAGGCGGGCGAGCCCCCGGCCAGCCGTCGCTTCGCCTCTGTGGGCTTGAAGCCGGCCCGTGCGAAGGAGGCGACCCGCTCGGGCGTCCGGTAACGCAGCACATGCCTGGCCAGCCCCGCGCCGTCCGAGACCACGGTGACGTCGTCGGTGAGCAGCGCCACCAGTCGTTCGGTGCGCCCCGATGTGGCCGCGGCGAGGAACTCCTCCACGACCTTGCGCGCCGACGCGGGGTCGGCCTCCCCACCGCGGTGGCGCTCGGCGGCGACCCGGACCCGGGCCCGGTGGACATGCTGCTGGCTCGCGGGCTCCGTGATGTCGAGAATCCCGGCGATCTCGGCGTGGCTGTACGCGAAGGCCTCACGCAGGACATAGACGGCCCGCTCGACCGGCGAGAGGCGCTCCAAGAGGGTCAGTACGGCCAGGGACACCGACTCGCGCTGCTCGAAGGTCTCGGCCGGTCCGAGCATCGGGTCACCTTCGAGGAGCGGCTCGGGCAGCCAGGCACCGGCAGATCGCTCGTGGCGCACCCGCGCCGAGCGGAGGCGGTCGAGGCAGATGTTGGTGACGACCTTGGTCAGCCATGCTTCCGGCACCCGGATCCGGTCGCGGTCCGCGGCCTGCCAGCGGATGAACGTGTCCTGCACGGCGTCCTCGGCGTCGGCGGCCGAGCCGAGCAGACGGTACGCCAGTGAGGCCAGCCGACCCCGGCCGGCCTCGAACCGGTCAATGGCTGCACTGTCCATACGCAACAGCCTACGAGGCGACTCGTACACCGGCCCGGTCGGACGCGGTGACCAGCCGGCGCCTGCGCTTCGGCATACCGAAGGTCGGGTGGGCGATGCTCAGCCCGGCCCCCGTGAGCACGCCCGACTTGAGCCGTGCGGCGGTCCGGCCGCCCAGGTACCAGGACTTCGACCGGACGTCGCCGTCCACCATCTGGAAGATCGCGTCCCGCCGCCCGAGACTGATGTGGTTGCCGAAGTACTTCAGCCCGGTGATCGGGACCTCGTCGCCCGTCAGACGCGCGATGATCGCGGCGGTCGCCTGCATGTTGGTGAAACCGGCCGACGCGCACGACATCGGCAGCCGCCGGCCGTTCTCACCGATCGCGTGGACGCTGTCACCGGCCGCGTAGACGTCGGGGTGCGAGACCGAGCGCATGGTGCGGTCGACGACGATCTGGCCGGTCGCGGCCACCGCCAGGCCGCCGGCGGCCGCGATCGGGTGCACGGCGAACCCCGCGGACCAGACGGTCACATCGGCCGCGATGGACGTGCCGTCGGCGGCGACCGCCCGAGCCGCCTCGACGGCCGCGATCTCGGTGTGCTCGTGGACGGTGACGCCGAGCCGGTCGAAGGCCCGGCGCAGGTGACGGCGGGCCTTCGGGGAGAGCCAGGCGCCCAGCTCGCCGCGGGCGGCGAGCGCGACCGAGAGGTCGGGCCGGGACTCGGCGAACTCGGTGGCGGTCTCGATGCCCGTCAGCCCCTCGCCGACGACCAGCACCGTGCCGCCCTCGCCCAGGCCGGCCAGGCGCTCGCGCAGACGCAGCGCCGAGGACCGGCCGGTCACATCGAACGCGTACTCGGCCACGCCCGGGACGCCGTGGTGGGCGACGGAGCTGCCGAGCGCGTAGAGAAGCGTGTCGTACGCGAGTTCCCCGACGCCGTCCTCTCCCGTCACGGTGACGGTCCTGCGCTCGGGGTCGATGCCGCTGACACGCGCCAGGCGCAGCCGCACCCCGGTGCCCGCGAATACGTCGGTGAGCTCGCGGAACCGGAGGTCCTGGCCGATCGCGAGCTGGTGGAGCCGCATGCGCTCGACGAACACGGGCGCGGCGTTGACGACGGTGATCTCGGTGTCGGCGGGGGAGAGTCGGCGGGCCAGGTTTCCGGCGGCGTAGGCCCCCGCGTATCCGGCGCCGAGTACGACGATGCGGTGCTTCATGACGTTGCTCCTGTCTCGTTCGCGTGCCCCTTGAACGAGATGGGGCCCCGATTGCTGACAGGTGCCGTGCGTGACGCGGAACACAGTCCTTCAGCCGGGGCCGCACCGATCTGACGTCGACGATCCGCTCGCGGACCGCACGGACGGCTCGTCAAATTCGTGGTCGTCATTCACATGCGTGGACAAGTTAAGGATTCCAGGAGGCTAGGTCAAGTGCCTTGAGGGTTCCGGAAGTTCTTCGGTTCGAAGCGTTGACGAACCTTGCGGGCAGCTCTAGCTTCATCGCGTCGTACTTCGTACGTCAGATATGAGACGCGATACACGAGGTGAGAGCTCTTCGCCCATGCCTTCTGCGCCTGCTCCGACCCCGCCCCGACCCCCTGTCGCCGGTGACTCCACGGCCGCCGCGGAACACGTCGACGCCGCGCCCGAGGAGGGCGGGGGCATGGCCCTGGCGAGACTTGGCCTTCGTCCGGTCCGGCCGCGACGATCAGAAGACCGAGGCCCTGGGCTGTGGCACCGACCCGTACGCCACTCGGTACAAGCACCTGCGCCCATACGTGACGGGCGCAGCCGGTGCTCGTCACCTCCGCCGAGGACCGCCGGTTCGCCGCCGACCGGGGCCCGGGGCAGTGAATCGCCCGGTCCGGGCCCCTCCGACAGGGCGCCGCGTACCCGCGGCCGGCACTCCTCGCCTCTTACCTCTCCTCTTGCTCCCCGATTACAGAGAAGGATTCGCCATGCCCGCACACATGCGTCACTCCATCGCCGTGGCCGTGGGCTGCGCATCGCTGGCCGTCGCCATGAGCGTCCCTGCCCAGGCCGCGCCGCACCCGCGCCAACAAGGAGCGGGCGCCGAGCGGGCCGTACTGCCCGACAAAGACGGCTGGGCCGCCGCCGAGGGCTCCACGACGGGCGGTGCCGACGCCACTGCCGACCGCGTCTACACAGTGACCGACCGGGCCGGACTCATCGCGGCCTTCGCCGATGCCGGCGACGCACCGAAGATCGTCAGGATCTCCGGCACCGTCCACGGCAACTCCGACGCCTCGGGCACCCCGATCGGCTGCGAGCAGTACCAGACCGACGGTTACACGCTGGAGAAATACCTCGCCGCCTACGACCCCGAGGTCTGGGGCCGGGACACGCTCCCCTCGGGCCCGCTGGAGGACGCCCGCGCGGCCTCCGCGAAGCTGCAGGCGGCCACCGTCAACATCAAGGTCCCCTCCAACACCACCCTGATCGGAGTGGGGAAGGACCCGAAGATCATCGGGGCCGGGCTTCAGTTGACACACGTCTCCAACGTCATCATCCGCAACATCAGCTTCGAGGACACCTACGACTGCTTCCCCCAGTGGGACCCCACGGACGGGGAGAAAGGCGCCTGGAACTCGGAGTACGACAACCTCGTCGTGTACGGCTCCCGCCATGTCTGGGTCGACCACAACACCTTCAGCGACGGCGGACGCCCCGACGCCGACCAGCCTCACTACTTCGGCCAGGTGTATCAGCAGCACGACGGCCTCTTCGACGTCGTGCGCGGCGCCGACCTGGTCACCGTCTCGTGGAACGTCCTCAAGGACCACGACAAGACCATGCTCATCGGCAACAGCGACGGCGCCGGGGCGACCGACCGGGGCAAGCTCCGCGTCACGCTCCACCACAACCTCTTCAAGGACGTCAAGGAGCGGGCCCCGCGCGTCCGTTTCGGCCAGGTCGACTCGTACAACAACCACTTCGTCGCGACGCCGGGCAGCGCCTACGGCTACACGTACGGCATCGGTGCCGAGTCCCAACTGGTCGCCGAACACAACGCGTTCACGCTCGCGCGGCAGGTGGACCGGGCGACGGTCCTGAAGAAGTGGTCGGAGTCCTCGCTCACGGCGCGGAACAACTACGTCAACGGACGGAAGACCGACCTGATCGCCGTGCACAACGCGGGCGTGCCCGGCGAGCACCTCACCGAGGGCGCGGGCTGGACACCCCACCTGCGGCCGACGGTCCACCATCCGCTCGCCGTGCCGGCGCTCGTGGCGCTCAAGGCCGGGGCGGGCGAGGCGACCAGGCGGTGAGAGAGTCCTACAGGTGTTCATGATGATGAACAGAAATCATGTACGCGGATATTGACGTGTCCATGTAAAGCTCTTAACGTTCCCCGCAGTAAGCGCTTTCTCCAGTACCTCCCACCGAGTCCTGACCAGACCGAAACCACCTGGAGACACGATGCGAGTAAGACCACTCACCGCGTGCGTCGGCCTGCTGGCCGGAACGCTGTTCACTCTCTCCGGCACCACGGCGCAGGCCACGTCCGTACCTCACGCGGCGCCGTCCGCCGCCGCGCTGTACGTGTCACCGAACGGCAGCGACGGCGCGTCCGGCACGGAGTCCGCCCCGACGACGCTCACCTCGGCGATCGACCGGATAGCTCCCGGCGGGACGATTCATCTGCGGGGCGGTACGTACCGCTACTCGCAGACGGTCACCATTCCGCAGGGCACCGACGGCACCTCGGGCGACCGCACCGAACTGACCGCCTACCCGGGCGAGAGGCCGGTGCTGAACTTCGCGGCCCAGTCGGAGAGTTCGTCGAACCGCGGGCTCGCGGTCAACGGGTCGTACTGGCACGTCCGGGGGATCGTCGTCGAGCACGCCGGCGACAACGGCATCTTCGTCGGCGGCAGCGGCAACGTAATCGAGCGCACGGTGACGCGCTTCAACCGCGACACCGGGCTTCAGCTCTCGCGTACGACCTCCGACACGCCCCGCGACCAGTGGCCGTCCAACAACCTGATCCTGAGCGCGGAGTCGCACGACAACGCCGACTCCGACGGTGAGGACGCCGACGGATTCGCAGCCAAGCTCACCTCCGGCCCCGGCAACGTCTTCCGCCACGCCGTGTCCCACAACAACATCGACGACGGCTGGGACCTCTACACGAAGTCGGATACGGGAGCGATCGGCGCGGTGACCATCGAGGACTCACTCGCCTACGAGAACGGCACCCTCTCCGACGGCACCCAGAACTCCAGCGGAGACCGTAACGGCTACAAGCTCGGTGGTGAGGACATCAAGGTCAACCACGTTGTCCGGCGCAGCATCGCCTACGACAACGGCAAGCACGGGTTCACCTACAACCGGAACCCGGGCACGATGACGCTCTCGGAGAACGTCAGCATCGACAACGCCGAGCGCAACTTCTCCTTCGACGCCGGTACTTCGGTGTTCCGCGGCAACATCTCGTGCCGCGGCGGCGACGGGTCCAACGACAAGACCGTGGGCAACGCCGACGGATCGAACCAGTTCTGGACCGGCTCGAACGGATCGCGGTGTTCCGCGTACACCGGTGCCCTGGACTGGGCCTTCGCCACGGACGGCCGCCTCGTGGTGACCTTCGGCGGAAACCGGGTCACCCGGTAATCGGTCCTCCCCGCAGCGCGGATCCCGCCGCCGGCAACGGAAACGCGCATCGGTGCCCACGGCCTCGGCCGCGGTACCGACAACCACGGAGACCCAGGCTGATCAAGGCCGCGGCGGCGACCGCGGCCTGTAGCCACAACACCCGCGTGCAAAGACGAAAGTTGAGGCGAAAATGACACGACGAGCAGTCGCACCGCGACTCCACGCGGCGCTGGCCACGATGGTCCTCGCGGCCGCGGCCGGTGTGTTTCTGTCGACGCCCGAGGCGTCGGCGGCGACCGGCAGCGCCACCGGCTACGCGACCCAGAACGGCGGGACCACCGGTGGGGCGGGCGGCCGAACGGTGCGGGCCACGACAGGGACCGCGATCCACGCGGCCCTGTGCGGCCGGGCCGCCAGCAGCACCCCGATCACCATCGAGGTCGAGGGGACCGTCAACCACGGCAATACCAGCAAGGTGTCCGGCGGCAGCTGCAACACCGCCGCCGGCGTGATCGAGCTCAAAGAGATCAGCAATGTCACGATCGTCGGCGTCGGAAGCGGAGCCGTCTTCGACCAACTGGGCATCCACATCCGCAAGTCCAGCAACATCATCATCCAGAACGTGACGGTCCGGAACGTCAAGAAGTCCGGTTCGCCCACGTCCAACGGCGGTGACGCCATCGGCATGGAGAGCGACGTCCGCAACGTCTGGGTCGATCACGTCACCCTTGAGGCTTCGGGCGGGGAGTCGGAGGGGTTCGACGGCCTCTTCGACATGAAGGACAACACCCGGTACGTGACCCTCTCCTACAGCATCCTGCGCAACTCCGGCCGCGGTGGCCTCGTCGGGTCCAGTGAGAGTGAACTCTCCAACGGCTTCATCACCTACCACCACAACCTGTACGAGAACATCGACTCCCGCACGCCGTTGCTGCGCGGCGGCATAGCCCACATCTACAACAACCACTACGTGAAGCTCAACGAGTCCGGCATCAACTCCCGGGCCGGGGCCCGCGCCAAGGTGGACAACAACTACTTCAAGAACTCCAAGGACGTCCTCGGCACCTTCTACACCGACGCCGCCGGGTACTGGCAGGTCAGCGGCAACATCCTCGACAACGTGACCTGGTCCAGCCCCAGTAGCGAGAACAACCCCGCAGGGCCCGACCTGAAGTCCAACACCACGGTCGGCATCCCGTACTCGTACAGCCTCGATCAGGCCGGCTGCGTACCGGACATCGTGGCCCGGACGGCAGGTGCCAACAAAGGGCTACAGGTGTCGGACGGCAACTGCTAGACCTTGCGTACGGGCCGTACTCGCCAACTGGCGAGTACGGCCCGTATCCCATCAGGCTGCGACAGGGCGATTGTCGTGTCCGCCGGCGCCGCTACCCGTACGGGTGTTGGTCCCTTGAGTTACGGGACCGGCGGGATCGGGACGAAGGTCAGGCCCGCCGTGACCGAGGACCGTGCGAAGCAGGCCGCCGCGGCGAACGTCGCCGTGTAGGTGGTCGCCGTCACGATGGTGCTGGGAACGGTGACGGTGGGCGGGGCGAGGGTCGCCACGCCGTTGGCGTCGGTGACGGCCGTGCCGATCAGGATCGGCCCGCTCACCGCGTTGGCGGTGAAGGTCACCGTCATGCCGGGGATCGGTGCGTTGGTCGCGGCGTTCCTCAGCGTCGCGTTCATGGTCTGGATGACGAAGGTGCCGTTGAGCCGCAGCCGGATCTGCCGGGGTGCGGCCGTGAGAGTGGTCGCCACGCTTGTCGCGTTGATGACCACGGAACCCGTCGACGCCCCGAAGCACGGTGCGCCGTTGTAGTGGGCGGTGATGGTGCCGGAGGACAGGCTGGTGGAGCTGAAGCAGGCCTGGCCGGCGGCGTTGACGGCGACTGTCTGGTTGAGTCCGCCGGGTCCGGTGAATGTCACTGTGCCGGTGGGTGTGCCCGAACCTGGTGCGTTGGTGGTCACTGTCGCGCACACCGTCACCGTCTGCCCGCACACCGACGGGTTGGGTGTCGCGGTGACGGTCGTGGTGGTCGTCGCCGGGTTGACCGTGGCGGTGGTCGTGCCGGTGGAACCGGTGAAGCACGGTGCGCCGTTGTAGTGGGCGGTGATGGTGCCGGAGGACAGGCTGGTGGAGCTGAAGCAGGCCTGGCCGGCGGCGTTGACGGCGACCGTCTGGTTGAGCCCGCCGGGTCCGGTGAATGTCACCGTCCCGGTGGGTGTTCCCGAACCTGGTGCGTTGGTGGTCACTGTCGCGCACACCGTCACCGACTGCCCGCACACCGACGGGTTCGGCGTGAGCGAGACCGTGGTGCTGGTCGAGGCCGGGTTGACCGTGACCGTGACGGTGTCGCTGGACGCTGCGAAGCACGGGCCCTCACCGTTGTAGACGGCGGTGATCGTGCCGGTGGCCAGCGACGTCGTGGTGAAGCATGCCTGCCCACTCGCGTTGAGCGGGACTGTCTGGTTGAGCCCGCCGGGTCCGGTGAATGTCACCGTCCCGGTGGGTGTTCCCGAACCGGGCGCGTTGGTGGTGACCTTGGCGCAGACCGTCACCGTCTGCCCGCACACGGTCGGGTCGGGTGTCGCCGTGACGGTCGTCGTGGTCGCCGCCTCGTTCACGGTGACGGCGACGGAGCCGCTGGAGCCGTTGACGCAGCTGGTGCCGTTGTACGTGGCGGTGACCGTGCCGGTGGACAGGGAGGTGGTGGTGAAGCAGGCCTGGCCGGCGGCGTTGAGCGGGACTGTCTGGTTGAGCCCGCCGGGTCCGGTGAACGTCACCGTCCCGGTGGGTGTACCCGAACCCGGTGGGGTGATGGTGACCGTCGCGCAGAGCGTGACCGACTGCCCGCACACCGATGTCGCCGGTGTCGCCGTCACCGTCGTGGTGCTGGCGGCCGGATTGACCGTGAGGGAGGCGGCCCCGGTGGACGGCAGGAAGCAGCTGCTGCCGTTGTAGACGGCGGTGACGGTGCCGGTGATCAGCGAGGTGCTGGAGAAGCACGCCTGTCCGGCGGCGTTCAGCGGCACCGTGACGTTCAGCCCGCCGGGTGCGGTGAAGGTGACGGAGCCGGTCGGCGTGCCGGAGCCCGGCGCGTTGGCGGTGACGGTTGCGCAGAGCGTGACCGACTGGCCGCAGACGGACGGGTTCGGCGTGGCCGTCACGGTCGTGGTGGCGGCCGGATTGACGGTGAGTGCGACGGTGCCTGAGGAGGCCGCGAAGCAGGGGCCCTCACCGTTGTATGTGGCGGTGATCGTGCCGGAGGTCAGGGACGTGCTGCTCAGGCAGGCCTGACCGCCGGCGTTCAGCGGCACCGTGACGTTCAGGCCGCCGGGTCCGGTGAATGTCACTGTGCCGGTGGGTGTGCCCGAGCCGGGTGCGTTGGTGGTGACCGTGGCGCAGACCGTCACCGACTGGCCGCACACGGACGGGTTGGGTGTCGCGGTGACGGTCGTGGTGGTCGTCGCCGGGTTGACCGTGGCGGTGGTCGTGCCGGTGGAACCGGTGAAGCACGGTGCGCCGTTGTACGTGGCGGTGATCGTGCCGCCGGCCAGGGACGTCGTGGTGAAGCACGCCTGCCCACTCGCGTTGAGCGGGACTGTCTGGTTGAGTCCGCCGGGTCCGGTGAATGTCACTGTGCCGGTGGGTGTGCCCGAGCCGGGTGCGTTGGTGGTGACCGTGGCGCAGACCGTCACCGACTGGCCGCACACGGACGGGTTGGGTGTCGCGGTGACGGTCGTGGTGGTCGTCGCCGGGTTGACCGTGGCGGTGGTCGTGCCGGTGGAACCGGTGAAGCACGGTGCGCCGTTGTACGTGGCGGTGATCGTGCCGCCGGCCAGGGACGTCGTGGTGAAGCACGCCTGCCCACTCGCGTTGAGCGGGACTGTCTGGTTGAGTCCGCCGGGTCCGGTGAATGTCACTGTGCCGGTGGGTGTGCCCGAGCCGGGTGCGTTGGTGGTGACCGTGGCGCACACCGTCACCGACTGGCCGCACACCGACGGGTTCGGCGTGAGCGAGACCGTGGTGCTGGTCGAGGCCGGGTTGACCGTGACCGTGACGGTGTCGCTGGACGCTGCGAAGCACGGGCCCTCACCGTTGTAGACGGCGGTGACGGTACCCGAGGCCAGGGTGGTGCTGGTCAGGCAGGCCTCGCCGCTCGGGTCCAGGCTTACCGTCTGGTTGAGCCCGCCGGGGCCGGTGAACGTGACCGTCCCGGTGGGTGTACCCGAACCGGGCGCGTTGGTGGTCACTGTCGCGCACACCGTCACCGACTGGCCGCACACCGAGGGGTCGGGTGTCGCGGTCACGGTCGTGGTGGTCGCCGCCTCGTTGACCGTCACGTCGACCGTGCCGGTGGACGGCGCGGCACAGTCGTCACCGTTGTAGGTGGCCGTGACGGTGCCGGAGAGCGTGGCGGGTGCGGTGAAGCAGGCCTCGCCGGTGGCATCCAGGGTGACTGTCTGGTTGAGCCCGCCGGGGCCGGTGAAGGTCACCGTCCCGGTGGGTGTGCCCGACCCGGGCGGGTCGATGGTGACGCCCGCGCAGAATGTGACCGTCTGGCCGCACACCGAGGGGTCGGGTGTCGCGGTCACGGTCGTGGTGGTCGCCGCCTGGTTGACCGTCACGTCGACGGTGGCCGTGGACGGGTTGGCACAGTCGTCACCGTTGTAGGTGGCCGTGATCGTGCCGGTGGCCAGTGCGGTGGTCGTGAGGCAGGCCTCGCCGGTGGCATCCAGGGTGACTGTCTGGTTGAGCCCGCCGGGACCGGTGAAGGTCACCGTCCCGGTTGGTGTGCCCGAGCCGGGCGGGTCGATGGTGACGCTCGCGCACACCGTCACCAGCTCACCGCAGACCGAGGGGTCGGGCACTGCCGTCACGGTGGTGGTGGTGTCGGCGGGGCCGACCGTGACGGCGACGGTACCCGACGAGCCGGCGAAGCAGGGGCCCTCACCGTTGTACGTGGCGGTGACCGTACCGGTGGCCAGGGAGCTCGTTGTGAGGCAGGCCTGTCCGGCGCCGTTCAGGGCCACCGTCTGGTTGAGCCCGCCGGGCCCGGTGAAGGTGACGGTGCCGGTCGGGGTGCCCGAACCGGGCGGGTCGGTCGTCACCGTGGCGCACAGGCTCACCGTCTGGCCGCAGACGGACGGGTTCGGGGTGGCGGTGACCACCGTGGTCGTCGACGCCTCGTTCACCGTCACATCTGCCGTGCCGGTGGACGGGTTGAAGCACGCCGCGCCGTTGTAGGTGGCCGTGACCGTCCCGGTGATCAGCGTGGTGGTGGTCACGCAGGCCTGTCCGGTGGGGCCCAGTACGGCAGTCTGGCTGAAACCGCCCGGAGCCGTGAACGTCACCGTGCCCGTCGGAACGCCGGAGCCGGGCGCGTCGGTGGTGACCGTGGCGCAGAACGTGACCGACTGGCCGCACACCGACGGGTCCGGGGTGACGGCGAGGGTGGTCGTGGTGTCTGCCGGGTCAACTGTCACGTCCGTGCTGCCGGTGGAACTCAGTGCGCAGCTGTCACCGTTGTAGGTGGCCGTGATCGTGCCGGTGGCCAGCGCGGTGGTCATGAGGCAGGCCTCGCCGGTGGCATCCAGGGTCACCGTCTGGTTGAGCCCGCCGGGCCCGGTGAAGGTCACCGTGCCCGTCGGCACGCCGGAACCGGGCGGGTCGACGGTGACCGTCGCACAGACCGTCACCAGCTCGCCGCAGACCGACGGATCGGGGACGGCGGTGACCAAGGTGGTGGTCGCGGCCTGGTCGACCGTGACCGCGACCGCTTCGGCGGAGCCCGCGAAGCACGGGCCCTCACCGTTGTAGACGGCGGAGACCTCTCCGGTGACCAGTGTGGTGGTGGTGACACAGGCCTGGCCGGCGGCGTCGAGGGGGACGGTCTGGTTGAGACCGCCGTCGGCCGTGAAGGTCACCGTGCCCGTCGGGGTGCCCGAACCCGGTGACTGGGTGGTGACCGTCGCGCAGACGGTGACGCTCTGTCCGCACACGGACGGGTCGGGGGTGACGGTGACGTCGATGTTCGTCAGTGCCTCGTTGACCGTGACGTCGACCGTGCCGGTGGACGGCGCGGCACAGGAGTCGCCGTTGTAGGCGGCGGTCACTGTGCCGGTGGCCAGCGAGCCGGTCGTCACGCAGACCTGGCCGGTGGGGTCCAGCACGGCGGTCTGGCTGAAGCCGCCGGGGCCGGTGAAGGTCACCGTGCCCGTGGGGACGCCGGCGCCGGGCGGCTCGATGGTGACCGTCGCGCACAGGGTGACCGGCTGGCCACAGACCGACGATTCAGGGCTGGCCGTCACCACTGTCGTCGTATCCGCCTGGTCGACCGTGACGTCGACGCTGCCCGAGGAGCTCGCGGCGCAGTCGTCACCGCTGTAGGTGACCGTGACGGTGCCGGTGCTCAGCACTGCCGTCGTCACACAGGCGTTGCCGCCGCTGTCGAGCATGGCGGTCTGGTTCAGCCCGCCGGGACCGGTGAAGGTGACGGTCCCGGTCGGGGTGCCCGTGCCGGGCGGGTCGATGGTGACGGTCGCGCAGAGGGTGACGGTCTCGCCGCAGACCGAGGGGTTCGGGCTTGCCGTCACGAGGGTCGTGGTGTCCGCGGCGTTGACGACCTGGTTCAGGAGGCCGGACGACGACGGGTCGAAGGTGCTGTCGCCGCTGTAGGCGGCGATCGCCTGGTGGGTGCCGACGCTCAGGTCGTCGATGGTGACCTGGGCCTGGCCGGCGGCGTCCAGGGTGCCGACGAGCGTGGGCCCGTCGTCGCTGATGATGACGCTGACGGTGCCGGTCGGGGTGGTGGTCTCCGGCGGTACCGGGGAGACCTGGACGGTGAAGGTGACCGACTCCCCGCAGACCGACGGATTGGGAGACGATGTCAGCGTGGTGGTGGAACTGGCCATGGTGCAGCCTCCTTTGGGAGTGAACGCGGCCAGAGCGACCCGACGCCTTTTCGGGCGACAGCGGAAATGAGAGGCACGCCGGAAGGAAAACAAGCAGTGCCGGCGCATTACTCACCGGGCCACACAATCGGGCGCCGGGGATTCACTCTCTGACGCTTCCCAGTAGGCGCCCTGGTCCCGTTCATCCGCCATACGGGTGCACGTAATAGCACCCGTACAGCGGAGCGCCCAGGGGGGTGGGGGGCGTAATTCAGATATTCTCCGGTGCCTACCGGCGCGGGACCCCCCAGAGGCTGTCCCGCCCCGCTCGAAAAAGCGCACCGGCGGTACGACACCTACTGGTTGACGACGATGACCGTGCCGCCGCCGCGGCGCCGCGCGGCCTCGGCCTCCTGGCGGGTGGGGTAGTCGCGCATGACTCCGTTGGGCAGGACCAGCCGGTAGACGGTTGCTCGTCGGCCGGCACGTGCACCGCAGTTGCATCCCATGGAAACTCCTCCTTCGTACTTCGTCGTACTTCTTTCAGTCGAGCCAGGTGGACGCCAGGCCCGCCAGGTAGGACAGCGTCAGGACCATGGCGACCGCCTGGAAGACGGTGGTGTCGCCGGCCAGGTAGGCGAGCGGCACGACCGACGCGGAGGCCCAGATCCCCGTGCACCAACCGCAGGTGACCAGATAGGCGGGACGGGATTCGTCCCCGAAGCGATCGGCCACCCATGTGCGTAACCCGGCAGCCAGTACGTCCTTGGTTATAAATCTGGTGATACGACAAATTGCGCCGAGGGACAAAAGAAACACCACCGGATCCATGCAATTCATCGTAAGCCGAGTGATATTCATGCGGTAGGCCCTTGCGTAAGCATTTCCATGGCATGAATACGCAAGGAAAGCATGTGCTGTTGTGGTGCTTATGGGGCGAACTCTCTGCCGCTCACCACGTGCTGCGGCGCACCTGTGCCTCGATCATGCTGGAAGCCGGAGAGTCTGTCGTGACCTTGGCGCGGTGGCTCGGGCACTCCTCGCCCGCGATCACCCTTGGTTACTATGCTCACTTCATGCCGGAGGCCGGAGGCGGCTCGCTCCCCGGCATCGTCGAGGCCGACGATCTCGGGACGTACGTCATGAAGTTGCCCAGAGGGGCGGGCTGACCTGCGGGAATGCCGACTAAGGGTTTCTGATCTGCAAGGACGCTTCTTTCTGTGTCTTTCAGGCTCGTGCCAAGTGACGTGGTCGGTTCTCCCCAAACGCTCCCCAGCGGCGTCCGTTCTCCCCAGATTCTCCCCGGTCGATGCCGACGCCCAGCCATGTGACCTGGAGCGCAGGCTCTCGGAATGCCTGGAGTGGGGTTACTCGGGGTGGTCAAGGTGGGGGGCCGAAGAGCGGGTCCGCGTGTTGGCCGCGGGAGCAGAGCGGCATGCAAGTCTGTTGCCCGCGCCGGGGGATCATCCTGCGGGGGCGGGGAGCAGCCGTTCTGCTGGCAGGCAGAGCGGCCATCGGCTGGACCATCCCAGCGGAGCGCGGGGAGCAGCGCGTTACGGACTGATTGTCGTCGATCGTGATGGGACGATCCCCGCGCCCCCGGGGATGGTCCCTGACGCGCGCCCGCGCGGCAAAACGTAGGCGGGGGAAGCCGGGCGATTCGCGGCGGTGTTCCACCGCGTGAAGCCGTTCCGGCCCGTGTTGCCCGGGCCGGAACGGCTCTTTGTACATCAGGTCCCGCAGTCGGCCCGTGGTGTCACTTCCTGGGCAGCGGAGTCGTCAGGCGCCGGGTGATGCGGTCGCGCATGCCGGGCATGGTGAAGCCTTTGGGGTCGATCTTGTCGTTGGACCATTCGAGGTGGCCGATGACGCTCTGGGCGCCCCATTTGTGGGTGCGGCAGATCGCGGTACCGACCCGTTCGATCGCCATGAGCTGGGCGGCCGGCCAGGGATCGGTCCCGTTGCCGAGGTTGACGCACTCGAAGCCGTAGAAGTGGGTGTTGCCGTCGACCCCGTCGGTGTTTCCCACGGTGGGCCGGGGCGGCCGTTCGTCGTAGTCCTCGGCGATGACGTGCTTGAGGACCTGGGGGTCACCGCCGCCGGCGTGGTTGGTACGGCCGTACCCGACGAGGTGGACCACCCCGTCCTTGCCGATGACTCCGTGGCACAGGGGCCCGGGCAGGGTGCGGTGACCGTCGCGGCACAGGGCGACGGACGACTGGGTGCCTGAGGTGACGGTGTGGTGGATCATCACACCGTTGACCGGGCCCCAGGAGCCCTTGTGGTTGCGGTTGTGGGTGCGCCAGTTCCCGACTTCGGTGACCTTCACGCCTTCGGCGCGCAGGGCGGCGATGAAGGCGTCGGCGGACAGGGGCGATGCCATGTGAACCTCCCGATTCGGGTCGTTGTCACCAGGACGGCTTGCGGTCGTTTCCGTAACCACCGCCGCGCGGGCGGTCCTCGAAGTGAAGATGCGGCCCGGTGGAGTTGCCGGTGCTGCCGACTTCGCCCAGCTTCTGGCCGGCCTTCACCTTGTCGCCCTTCTTCACGCCTCGCTTGGAGAGGTGGCAGAAGTAGTAGTCGCGGTTGTTGTCGGCCCGCAGGACGATCAGATTCCCGTACGAGCCACCGTCGTTCTTCGACTCCGCGATGGTCCCCGCGCGCACCGCCACGACGTCCGTGCCGGTGGGCGCCGGGTAGTCGTCGCCGGTGTGGTAGCCGGCCCCGTAGTTGCCGGGCGCGCCGTAGCGATTGGTGATGCGGGAGTGGCCGCGCACGGGTGAGGGCACCCGGCCCGAGCCGCCGTGGCCGCCGTCGGTCAGCTTGAGTCGCGCGAACGTCTCGGGGCCCGGGGCCCCGTCCGCGTCGCTTCCGCTCCACCCCTGCGCCCGCTGGAACGCGGTGCAGGCGGCCTTGGTCTCGTTCCCGTACAACCCGGTGGCCCCGGACGGGATCTTGTGGCCCTTGGCTATAAGGGCCTTCTGGAAGGTCTTGACGCACGGGTCGGTCGAACCGTGCTTCACATGACTGAACTCTATTGCGGCCATGCCAAATCTCCTGGCAGTAGGGCTTCGCGACCGTCCATGGGCTCTTCGGCATACCGGAGTCACGAAGCTGCGAAGACGGGTGGGAAACCGGGGTTGTCCGGCTCGGTCGTTCCCGTCTGACCACCACTTTCAGCGGGTGTGGGGTTGTCCGGCATCCCGTTTCGGGGTGCCGGACAAAGCCGTGTGGCGGGAGCCTGGGTGACATCGGACAGGGGAAATGGGAATCCTGGCGCTTTGTTCACGCAGCGCGACCGGGGGACGAAGGGAAGCAGGATGGGGCGGCAAGGAAGCCACTTGAGTCTGGTGCGGGACCGGTTCAGCAGTTCGCCTTCGAGCTGCGTTCGCTGCGGAACACGGCGGGCGGCATCACCTACCGGGCGATGGCCCGCGAGAGCGTGTACTCGACGACAACCCTCGCCGCGGCGGCCTCCGGGGAGAGACTGCCTTCGCTCGCGGTCGCCCTCGCGTATGCGACCGCATGCGGCGCGAATCCTGCGGAGTGGGAGGAGCGGTGGCAGCACGCGGCCGCACTGGAACGGGCACAGCCGTCCGCCGACCAGGACGCTGTGCCCCCTTACACCGGGCTGCGACGTTTCCAGCCCGAGGACCACGAAAGGTACTTCGGGCGGGATGAGCTTGTCGGGACCCTCACCACCCTGGTGGCCGGTCACCGGATCACGGCAGTGGTCGGCGCTTCCGGCAGCGGAAAGTCTTCGCTCCTGCGTGCCGGACTCATCCCTGCTCTTCGCACCGGCCCGCTGTCGGACCAGCGGCCGGCCGCGATCAGAGTCTTCACTCCCGGCAGGCGCCCGGCCACTGCTCACGGCCGGCTCCTCGAACCGGGCCGTACCGACGGCGAGGGCGACACCGTGGTCCTTGTCGACCAGTTCGAAGAGATTTTCACCCTCTGCCACGACACAGCCGAACGCGAACGATTCATCAGCCTGATGCTCACGGCCCGCGACCCCCGGCACCGTTTACGGGTCGTCATCGCCGTCCGGGCGGACTTCTTCGGCCACTGCGCTGACAACCGGGAACTCGCCGAAACGCTGCGGGAATCCACCCTGCTCGTCGGGCCCACGGACTCCGGCGAACTGCGCGAGGCCATCGTCAAACCCGCTGCCGCCGCGGGGCTGATCGTCGAACGCGGCTTGACGAAACGCCTCATCGAGGAAATCTCCGGGGAACCGGGCGGTCTGCCGCTGCTCTCCCACGTACTCCTGGAGACCTGGCGCCGCCGACGCGGCCGATCCCTGACCATGGACGCCTACGAGGCGACCGGAGGTATCCACGGCGCCGTCGCCCAGACCGCCGAGGACATCTACTCCCAGCTGCCACCGGGTCAGGCAGAGGCCGCCCGCCGGATCCTGCTGCGTCTGATCTCACCCGGCGACGGCGTTCAGGACACCCGCCGCCCTGCGGGCCGCGACGAGCTGCGCGCGGACGAGCCCGGCGACGCTGCCGCCGTACTCGAGCAGTTGGCCCGTGCCCGGCTGATCACACTCGACGACTGCACGGTCAATCTCACCCACGAAGCTCTCATCAGCGGCTGGCCGAGACTGCGCCGCTGGATTGACAACGACCGTGAACGCCTGCGTCTCCAGCGCCGGCTCACCGACGACGCCTGTCTGTGGGAGGAACTGGGCTATGACACGGGGGCGTTGTACCGCGGCACCAGACTGGCCGACGCCAGCGAGGCTTTCGCCTCCACCGGGGAGGAGACGGGTCTCACCCCGCTGGAACAGTCCTTCCTCGACGCCAGCACAGCCGCTCGCCGGGCGGAACGGAGAGCGGACGCACGATCGGCCCGTCGGCTGCGGGCGTCCGCTGCCGCACTGTCCGTGCTGCTGGTCCTGGCCGTCATCGCCGCGGGCCTGGCTTTCGGCCAACGCCGGACGGCCCTCACCGCGCAGGACACGGCCCTCTCCCGCCAACTGGCCGCCCAATCGCTCAGACTGGCGGAGACGAACCCCGATCTCGCCTCGCTCCTGGCCGTCCAGGCATACCGGACCAGCCCCACCGCGGAAGCCCGCGCCAGTCTCTACTCGGCCGGAGCCAGTCCCCTGCGCCGTCGTCTGACCGAGAACGCCGCCCAGGTACTGTCGGTGGCCTTCAGCCCGGACGGCCGCACCGTCGCCATCGGCAGGCACGACGGCACCGTACGGCTGAGGGATGCGGCCACCGGCAGGACCCGAAGCGTGCTCAAAGGCGACTTCGGTCCCGTTTACTCGGTGGTCTTCAGCCCCGACGGCCGCACGATGGCAACGCTAAGCGAGGGCAGTGTGCGCTTACGCGATACCCGCACTGGCCGACCGCGGACCCCTCTCGCCTCCCTTCCGGACTGGGCCGCCGCCGTGACGTTCACCCCCGAGGGCCGGGTGCTCGCAGTAGGCAGTGACGGAAGCGTATGGGACGTAACCACCGGCCGGACGAAGGTGGTTCGCGCGAATACTTCGACCGAACCCGCGTCATCTGCTGTGGCCGTCAGCCTCGACAGCCGCACCCTCGCTATCAGCGACAGAGATCGGACCGTACGCATCCGGGACCTGGCCACCGGCCGTACCCGCCACACCCTCACCCACGCATCCGGCGACTCGGTCCGGCGGATGGCCTTCAGTCCGGACGGGAAGACTCTGGCCACCGGAACCTCGGGCGGAAACATACGGTTGTGGGACATGTCCACCGGCCGCGTCAGGGAAGACGCTCCCCGGGGACCAATCACGGGTCACAGCTCGGACGTGACCTCGCTGGCCTTCAGCCCCGACGGAAAGCACCTCTCCACAGCGGCGGCCGATTCAGCGGTGCACCTGTGGGATCTGACGGACAGCAGCAACGACACCGCCCTCACCGGCCACACCGGGTCCGTAGGCTCGTTGGCTTTCAGCCCGAACAGCCGCACGCTCGCCACCAGCAGCCGCATGGTCAACGACGCGGTGCGACTGTGGAACGTCGCGCCGGACGCCCGAAAGACCCTCACGCGCTCCGAAACCAGCCAGATCAGAGCACTCGCGTTCCGTCCTGATGGGCAAACCCTGATCGCGAGCAGCGAGGACCGGGAAATGAGCCGGCACACCAACACTGCGAGGCTCTGGCACCTCCCGACCGGGCGGACTTGGGCCTTCCCTACCAGCCACACCGGAATGCTTGAGTCGTTGGCTGTCAGTCCGGACGGGCGCGCCATAGCCGCCGTCAGAGCGGACGAGTTCTCGGATGACTCGGTGCATCTGTGGGACGTGGAGGCCACACGCATCAAAGCCGCCCCCCTCCCCTCGGACGAGTTGGGCTCTGGGTCAGTGGTGTTCAGCCCTGACGGGAACACCGTGGCCTTTGCCATGACCCAAGGCGCTGTCGGCCTGTGGAATGTCACCACGGGACGGCTGAAGCGCATCATCACCGGTCACACCATGCTGACCAGATTTGTGGGCTCGCTCGCCTTCAGTCCGGACGGGCGCACCCTCGCCGTAGGCAAATACCCTTCCACGATTCAGCTGTGGAACACGCGCACAGGCCGTCTCGCCACCACTCTGAACACGGGACCCCGGATTTCGGAGCGGCCAGTCCGCTGGGAGCAGACGCTCGCCTTCAGTCCGGACGGAGAGACCCTGGCAAGCGCGGATTTCAGCGAAGGTGACGGTGCGACGCGCCTCTGGGACGTGACCACCGGTCGTAGCACAGTCACCTTCGCCAGCACCCTGGTGACATCCCTTGCCTTCAGTCCCGACGGCCGCACCCTCGCCACCGCCAGCGACAACAGCAGCGCGGTACGGCTGTGGGACGCGGCCACCGGCTTCCCACAAGCCAGATTCAGCGGCTACGCCGGAGGCGTGGCCTCTCTCGCCTTCAGCCCGAACGGCCGCACTCTCGCCACCGGCGGCAACGACGGGAAGATTCGGCTGTGGGACTCCGGACAGGACCGTCCCGCCGAGACGATCAAGAAAGTCTGCCGGTCGGTCGGCCGTGAACTCACACCCCAGGAACGAAAAGCACACCTGCCGGACCAGCCGTCTCATCCCGTCTGTCCAACCTGAAGCAGATCCTCATCGGGGTCGTCGTCAGGTCTCCACGTGCCACGTGGCGATGAACACCCACCTGAATACGCACGCGACCAGCACGACGACTCTGCACGCTGTGCGGCGCGATGGCGGGTTCGATCCCCGGCTTGCCCCCGCGCCAGTCCACCACCGTGTAGCCCCGAGCCGACGGCCTGGCGACCAGGAACGGCCCGCATCAACCAATCGGTCGCGCAAACGCCCGCCCCTCGGGGCGGCGTTCGGCGTGGTCCGGTTACGCGGCGGGTTCGTACTCCACCATCTGCTGTCCGCAGCCTGCAGCGATGTCGCGCAGAGCCCGAGCGATCCATGCGTGACCTAATGCGCGATTCAATGAGCGATTGGACGACGGTGGCCTATTTGGAGGTGACTTCTGTGTCCACTGATGAACAACAGCTGTTCAGCGCGGTCGACGCGCTGCTGGAGCAAGTCGCGCAGGACGATCTGCCACCCCCTGATGAACGAAAGAGGCTGCGCGAGGCGGCCGGGCTGAGCCAGGGCCAGATCGCGACGGCGTTGTCAGCGCGCCGGGAGGCGGTGGGGAACTGGGAGACCGGGCGGACCGATCCGCGGCCGCCGGAGCGCGCCGCCTACGCCCGGCTCCTCGAGGGCCTCGCCGCCCGGTTCCCCGCCCCGGACACCGAAGCAGCCGGCCCGACCGAAGTACCGGCAGTCTCCGAAGCGTTCACCGGCCCGACAGGCTCGACGGTGCAGGCGCCTGCGCCGGAACCGGTACGGACACCTGCCGCGACCGCGTCGGCGCCGGTACGTCCGGCGGCGAGCAGCGCCCCGATGTCGTCTTCGCGGCGTCCGGGTGCGAAGAAAGCGGCGAAGACGACCGTGGCCGCCGGCCCGGCTGTGGTCGACCCGCGGTTTGAGAATGGGCCGCTCGCGGTCGTCGACGTCGATCAGGACGGGGTGGTGTCGGCGTACTGCGTCGGCGGCCTGGTCCTGGATGTCCCCGCCAAGTCGATCCCGGCGCTGGTGGAGTGGACGTTGAAGGAGGCGCGGCTCGGGCAGGCGCGGCTGCACCGCAACGGCCGCGACGCCGACCCGATCCTGGTGCTGACCCGGCCCGCGCTGGAGCGCTACGGCCTGCCCGTCGCGTTGTCGGAGGAGGAGCGGCGTGCCCGTCGTCTCCCGGCCGGGCGCACAAGGTTCTGGGGCAGTTGGAGCGTGCCGAATGGCGGCTCACTCAGCGGGGGTTCGGGCCGTGGGCGCGGATCTTCCGTCCGGCCGAAGGGGCGAAGCGCAACTGCGTGCAGTTGTGCGTCCCGGCCTGGAACGCGCTGGATGTCCGCGAGTGGGACGACAAGGACCACCCGGTGCTGCCGACGATGGGTGCGGCGGATCTGGCGCGGTTCCTGGTACGTACGCGTCGCGGGTGATGACGCCGCGCGGCACGACGGCCGTCACGGGCCTGGAGTTGATGACGGCGCTGCACCCGCCGCGCGTCCGGCGGTGCGAGCGCCGGCTCCGCCCGCAGCCGCCTGCCTGTCGGTCTCCAGTGCCGTCGTCTTCGTCCAGCTCCGGCGCGTCCGGGTCGCGCAGCGGGCGCAGGGCGCAGGTTGCCTCCACCACCTCGATGTGGAGCGACGACCTATGGGTCGTGGATGAGGGATAAGGGTCGTCAACTCGTCATGCTGGTCACGGCCGCCCTTGGCCAGGGTGTCCGTACCCGGGCAGTTGGCCGACCGGCTCTCTCACGGGTCGCGCCGTTGTGCGCTGGTGACGGCGAGCACGGCTGCGGTGAGCGCCCACACCGCGTAGACGGTCCAGGCTCCGCCGGTCGTCCATGGGAAGTCGGTCTGGCGGGGGCCGACCTCCACGAGCCGCAACCACGCCTGATAGAGCGTTGCGTGCCCGGCTACCGCCGACCAGTGGCGGCCCTCGGTGAAGACGATGGGCAGCACCAGGATGACCGCCACCGCGGCGATCATGGTGGCCGTGGTGCGCCTGATGACGGCGCCGATGGCCATGCCGACGACCGCGCACACGGGCGCAAGGAGGGCGGATGCCACTACGACACGCAGGGCGCCCGGGTAGCTGATCGATATGCCTGCGTCCCGGACGTCGAGGATCGCCTGCGTCAGGCCGAACGAGGCCCCCGCGACGATCGAGCCGACGACGGTGGCGACCGCAGCGACGACCACTGTTTTGGCGGCCATCACCGAACGACGGTCCGGAACGGCCGCGAACGTCGTACGAATGCTGCCTGTGCTGTACTCGCCGATGATCGCGAGGGCGCCGATGGCACCGAGGGCGAGCATCATGACCATGGCGGAGTTCGCCGTGAACGCCTCCTGCAGCGGAATACCCGCTCGGACGTACCCGGCCCGGTTTGCCGCGCTCCGCTCCGGCCAGTAGTTGTAGGTGTCGAAGGCGGTCCCCGCGTTGAACGCGATGACGGCCAGGGCGGTGGCCCCGTACGCGATCCAGGTCGAGCGCAGCGACCGAAGCTTGATCCACTCGGCGGCCACCAGGTCGTGGAAGCGGGCACGGGGTTCGTCGGCGCCAAGTCCGCCAACGGGAGCGTACGTCGTGGTCACTGGGGGTCTCCTGCGAGGTATTGCACGCTGTCGGCGGTGAGCTCCATGAACGCCTCTTCCAATGAGGCGGACCGGGTGCTGAGGTGATGCAGCGGAATACGGCGCTCCATGGCAATCTCACCGATCCGGACCGCGGTCGCACCAGTCACAGCAAGCAGGTCGCCCGCCGTGTCCACGGCCGCGCCGTCGGCCGTCAGCACATCTCTCAGGACGGCAGCGGCGGGTGTACCCACCATGACGCTCTGCCCACTGCCGCGAGCGGAGAACTCCGTGAGGCTCTCGGCCGCGATCAGCTCACCGCGGCCGATGACGATCAGCTCGTCGGCGCTGTGTTCCATCTCGGACATGAGATGGCTGGAGACAAACACCGTGCGACCCTCGGCAGCCAGACGCCTGAACAGGTCACGCACCCACCTCACGCCTTCAGGGTCAAGGCCGTTGAGCGGCTCGTCAAAGAGCAGTACCGGTGGGTCACCGAGCAGGGTGGAAGCGATGCCGAGCCGCTGCTTCATGCCGAGCGAGAATCCGCCGATGCGGCGCCGGGCGACCTCGGCGAGGCCGACCTCCCGCAACACCTCCTCCACCCGACGCTGCGGGATGCGGTTACTGCGGGCCAGGGCGGACAGCTGCGCCACCGCGCTGCGCCCGCCGTGCACATCGTGCGCGTCGAGAAGGGAGCCGACATGACGCAGGCCGCGGGGCCGGTCGCGGAAAGGGCGGCCGTCGACGGTGACGGTGCCGCTGGTGGGCTCGTGGAGTCCGAGGATCATCCGCAGCGTGGTGCTCTTGCCGGCGCCGTTCGGACCGAGAAACCCGGTCACCTGGCCGGGCCGCACAGTGAAGGTCAGATCTTTGACGGCCGTCGTGCCGCCGTATCGCTTCGTGAGCTCGTTGACTTCGATCACGGGAACAACGGTGCCGGTGGGCAACCCCGCCCGTAATCGGACCACCGATGACAATCAGAGGACACGAGCGTCAACCCCGTTTGTACAGCCACGGTCGGATGTGCCGTCAGATGCAGGTGCCTACGATCAATGCATGTCCGCCTCACCGCCGCTGCCGCTGCTCAAACGCATACCGCCGGGCATATGGACCGCACTGGCGTGGTACGCGGCAGCAGTCGAACCCATCGTCGAGTACGTAGTGATGCCGCAAGCGCCGACGTACTCGCTCAACTACCCCCAGGACGGGCTCGACTCGCTCGGAGCCCAGGCGCTGCTCGTTGTCGCCTTCGTGCTGATCCTGGCCGGCAGCGCGGTGCTGCGCCGCAGGACCTCCGCGGCGTACGGCCTGGTGATCGTCGGTACGGTCATCTCGACGGTGGCCTGGCGGCAGGATGAAATTCCGCCCACGCAGTTCCTGGCCGTGGATATCGCCCTCTGCTACCTCGCAGCCACCCGGCCTCGGCGGAGCTCGCTCACCGCGGCCGCCGCAGCGCTCGGCACACTCGCCGGCTACCTCGTCCTGCGGTTGATCACGGGCGACGATTCCAGCATCGCCCAGGAGCCGCTGGTTGCCCTGACCGTGGTCATCGCCTGGCTCATCGGTAATTCGTCCCATCAGGCCCGTGCTCACACCGCAGAGTTGCACGCCCAGGCCGCCGCCGAGGCCGTCACCGCCGAACGGCTGCGCATCGCCCGCGAGATGCACGACACCGTCGCCCACAGCATCGGCATCATCGCCTTGCAGGCCGGCGCCGCGGCCCGGGTCATCGAAACCCAGCCAGCCAAAGCCCGCGAGGCGATGCTCACCGTGGAGATGGCCGGCCGCGAGACACTGTCCGGGCTGCGAAGGATGCTCGGCGCGCTGCGCCAGGCCGACCACGATGAGAAACGCCACGGCCGCGCGCACGCGCTGGCGCCCCTGCGGCAGGCCGCCGGCCTGGCGAACGTGGAACAGCTCGCCGCTACGACCACGGCCGCCGGAGTCCGCGTGGAGGTGCGGTGGCGGGGCAGGCGCCGCCCTCTGCCAGCCGACATCGACCTCGCGGCGTTCCGGATCGTCCAGGAGTCGGTGACCAACGCCGTACGGCACTCGGGTGCCGATTCCTGCCAGGTGCGCCTCGACTACCGCGCGGACGAACTCGCCGTCGAGGTATCGGACCGGGGGAAAGGCGGCGGCACCAACACGGACACCGGATACGGCCTGATCGGCATGCGCGAGCGGGCCACCCTGCTGCACGGCGATTTCACGGCCGGACCCCGTCCCGGGGGCGGCTTCCTGGTAGCGGCCATACTCCCGGTACCGGCAGGGACCGAGGCAGAAGCGAAGGCGGGAGCCAGATGACCATCCGTGTCGTGCTCACCGACGACCAGCCCCTGGTCCGGGCCGCCCTGCAGATGGTCATCACCGACACCGCGGACATCGAGGTGGTGGGCGAGGCAGAAGACGGCGCGCAAGCGGTACGGCTGACGGAAGAACTCGCCCCCGACGTCGTCGTGATGGACCTCCGGATGCCCGGCATGGACGGCATCGAGGCCACCCGGCTGATCACGACGGGCGCCGGTTCCACACGCGTCGTCGTCCTCACGACCTTCGACGACGACGACTACGTCTACGGGGCGCTGCATGCCGGCGCGTCCGGATTCCTCGTCAAGGACATGGCCCTGGACGACATCCTCGCCGCGATCCGGATCGTTGCCGCCGGGGACGCTCTGATCGCACCAGCCGTTACACGCCGGCTGATCAAAGAGTTCACCACCCGACCCGCAGCGTCACCGCCGCGGCGGTCGGAGCTCGACGGCATCACCGCCCGGGAACGCGAGGTGCTGACCCTCGTCGGCAGAGGTCTTTCCAATACGGAAATCGCAGGCGAGCTCTCCATCAGCATCGCCACAGCCAAGACCTACCTGACCCGCCTACTCGCCAAGCTCAATGCCCGCGACCGGGTGCAGCTAGTGATCCTGGCCTATGAGGCGGGCCTGGTGGCAACATCCCAGTGAGTGGACGGACTCCCCGCCCGGCGAGCACCGACGGACGGTGCGATCCACGCGAGTCCGGTCCAACCCCGCCTGCCGTCAGTGCACAGGTTGATCAAGGTTCTGGCTCACCGCCGGCTGCCACCGGGGGCCAGAAGGCCTGGTCAGCTCAGCGGCCGCCGGCGAGGGCTTGAAGTAACGGCGGAGGTTCTCCGGCTTCCTGTGACGCGACTTGGCCATCCGCATAAACAGTCACGCACCTTGCTCGCCGAGGTACGTGAGAGCAGAGTGCCGGTACTCGTGAAGGTCCCAACCGCTGCCCGTCCACGAACTGGGGTGTGCCCATCCAGTAGCGCGCGGACGTCCTGAGCAGCTTCTCCTGGAAGGAGAGGGTGGAAGGCGGCAAGCTGCTGGCCCGGCTGGAGCAACCCCGGCGGTACGCAGGCGACATCGACATGAAGATGCTCCAGGCCGCACTCGGGCCCCTGGAACGCAGCCGTGGGCTGTTTGCCGCAGATATCGTGTCGTACGACAGCGTCAGAGCCCTGAGCACCGCGTACGAGGACATGCTGGCTCTGCTGCTGAACTCCCTGCAGCGATCAAACCTCCAGCTGCCGCACAAACTCGGCTACGCCTTCAGCAGACCCTGATCCGCATTTGCGGTCGACCTCCTCCTGGGATCATCCCCGCGGGCGCGGGGATGGCCTGGGCTTTTCCTCCCGCAGGTGCTGCACTGCTCCAGCGATACGTCGTCCGGCGTCCACACGGTCGGCGAGCAACACGGTCTTCGCCCCTCTCAGGGGAGACGGCAGGCGCACTCGTATTCTCGGATTGGCTCTGTTCGCGGCACTCCGCAACTCGGGGCGAATATCGGGCTCCGTACACGCTGCGATGCCGTACGAGGGTGGCTACCGTAGATCGTATGGAACGAGGCGGCGCGGTCCTGATCGACATCGCCCTGCGCCGTCGCGGCCATGGAGAGGCTGCGCGCCTCGGGGCGCCCCCACGGCGCCGCTCACCGCGGGGGAGCGCTACTTGGTGTGTACCGACGGACTCACCGACCCCGACCCCGTGCGTGAGGACAGGCTCGACGACCTGCTGCGAACCGTGGAAATCCGCCATCGAGGCAGGTGGCCTCGACAACATCACGCTCGCGCTGATCGACCTCCTCGAACAGCCGACGCCGAGGCGCCACGTCAGACATGCCGGCACAGCAGACACCTGAAAGACACGACGCACACGACAGAACGGAGGCCCGGCTTGATCACGCTGTTCGTCTGCGGCGACGTCATGCTCGGCCGCGGCGTGGACCAGATTCTGCCGCACCCCGGTGACCCGGAACTCCGCGAGAGGTACATAAGGGACGCCCGGGAGTACGTCGGTCTGGCGGAGGCGGCGAATGGCCCCATCCCGCGCCCGGTCGACTTCTCCTGGCCCTGGGGGGACGCACTGGAGGTCCTCGAGTCGGCCGCGCCCGACGCCCGCGTGATCAATCTGGAGACCAGCGTCACATGCAGCGACTCGTTCGCCCCCGGCAAGGAGATCCACTACCGGATGCACCCCGCCAATCTCCCCTGCCTGTCGGCCGCCCGCCCCGATGTCTGCGTACTGGCCAACAACCACGTCCTGGACTTCGGCCGCCGCGGCCTCGCGGAGACACTCGACTCGTTGGCCGGCGCGGACTTGCGGACGGCCGGCGCGGGCCGGGACGCCGCCGGGGCGAGCCGCCCGGCGATCGTCCTCCTCGACGGGGGCCGACGGCTCCTGGTCTTCTCCTTCGGCATGCCGTCCAGCGGCGTCCCACAGTCCTGGGCCGCGACCGGGTCGCGCGGCGGAGTCGGCTTCGTGGCCGGTCCTTCGGATGCCGCCGCGGCAGAAGTGGCCGACCGTATACGGCGGATGAAGCGCCCCGGGGACATCGCGGTGATCTCGGTCCACTGGGGCTCCAACTGGGGCTATCGCGTACCCCGGGATCAAGTCGCCTGCGCCCACGCCCTGATCGACGCCGGAGCGGACATCGTGCATTCCCACTCCTCGCACCACCCCCGCCCCCTGGAGGTGTACCGGGGCAAGCTCGTCCTGTACGGCTGCGGCGACCTCATCAACGACTACGAAGGAATCACCGGCTACGAGCAGTACCGCGACGACCTGCGGCTCCTCTACCTCCCCTCGCTCGAGCCCGGCACGGGCA
Organism: Streptomyces sp. NP-1717; assembly: GCF_022695985.1. GTDB lineage: Bacteria > Actinomycetota > Actinomycetes > Streptomycetales > Streptomycetaceae > Streptomyces. The sequence continues at coordinate 45,116 of NZ_JAAPBF010000008.1, forward strand.
AGCTCACCGACCTGCGCATCACTCCCCTGAAGGCCCGCCGCATGCGCCTGTGCCACACCTCGTCTGACGACTACCAGTGGCTGCGAACCCTCCTCGACCAGCTCTCCGAGGGTTTCCGCCCGTGCGCCGCACCGGACCCGGAAGGCACCTTGACGCTCTGGGCGGCCTGATGGACCAGCTCGCCAAGGCCCTGCCCGCGCTCCCCGATTTCCACAACCCTCACCCGTGTCCGCCAGGAGCTCTTTCCTGACAGGGACGAGCACGGCCTGGGTGCCTGCCCTGCCGCCGGCGACTACTGCGCCCGTGGACGGTTCGCTTTTCGGGACGCTGATCCAGTGGTGGCTCCGCTGTCCAGTGCGTCAAGGAATTCACCGAAGGTGTGCCGCAGCACGGCGGACTGTGCCATCGTCTGGTCCGGATCAGCGAGGACGCGGCTGACCAGGTTGGCCTCGTCCTCGTCGGCAACCTGCTGCAGCTTGTCGCGGTAGGCCGCGAAACGGACGTGCTCGTCCGGGCTCTACAGGATGTTGTCGACGCTCATGCGGCCTGCTCCTCGCGCTCGACCAGGTCGCCGTTCTCGAATCGTGCGCTGGTGCGGACCAGGGACACGAGGTGGGCTCCGGTGATCGCACGCCACCGCGCTTGGGCGGACTCGGCGAGATTGAACACCATCGCGAGCGTGGCCGCCGGGCTGCCCACGCCTACCGAGACCGCGATGAAGGGCTACCGCGTCCGCTACACGCGCGCCACCAAGCTGGTGAACGAGCCGGTCGAGGCCGCCGACGAGAAGCAGCTGAACAAGACCCTCGCCCGCTACGGCCGCGTCGCTCTCCTCTGCATCGACGAACTCGGCTACACGGAACTCGACCGCCACGGCGACGAACTCGTCTTCCAGGCCTGACCGAACGCGAGCAGAAGAACTGCGTCGCGATCGCCTCGAACGAGTCGAACCGAAGAACCTACAGCGGGCTGACCCCCTGAAACCGCTGGACTGCTGGTCAGGGCACCTGTCAGGCTCCGCCTCGTGGAAATTCTCGATGTCCTGACCAGCATGGCGAAGACAGGCCGGCTGGGCCCGGTGTTCAGCGGAGCCGACTGGGACGATGTGACCGCAGCACTCGGCGAGCCCTGGGACATCGGATCAATGAGCAGGAAAAGAAAGTGGCCACGGCTCTTCGCCTACGGAGACCTTGAGCTGAGTGTCTGCCGCTGCCGCAAGGTCTCCCTCATCTGCGTCCAGACCTGGCGTGACGTCGTCGAACTCCCTCCGTCGGTTGTCGGTGGGACGGGCACCTTCCCGGCAGTGCTCAAGCATGCGGACGTCGTTTCCGCCACAAACCGTATATCGATAATCACTTTACGTAGCTGCTTGTGGAGAGCCGTGTGCTGCCTCTGATGTCAGCCAGTGAACTCCGTGACCTGGCGGTCAACCCTCAGCGCCTCGCTGCTGCCCGTGAGCTTCCTGTCGGCAGGAATGCCGTTCTTCCGAAGGAGGTGGTGGGGCCGGCGGCATCATTCGCCCAGCGGGCGATCGAGGACTCCGCTCGGCCGGCCCCTTAGAGGGTCGCTGAGCGTTCCACGGCTGGTGCGGCCGCTGTCTCATACCCCGAGCCCGCTCACGACATGACCTGGGAGGAGTGCCGCGACGGTCTCGGTACTGAGAACCGGGTCTATGTGAAGTCACGCTTCGCTGTCTGCTCCGGAGCCTCCTTCACCCAGGCATGGAGTCGCAACGGACAGCCGTCGGGTACAAGTTTCTTCAACTTGCGAGTGGTCGGCACCATCCCGCTGAACAGCCGCACGATCACGTACACGTACCACTACACGGATCTCGGAACGGTGGGTACCACCGGTGCCGCAGTCATGGGGATCACTACCTCCGCTACCGTTCCGTTCATCTCGCCCTCGACCGCAAAGACGACGCAGGGCGGAACCGTCTTGCCGTCCACGAAAACCTTCGCCCAACTCGCCGCGTCCGGAACGTTCGCACAGACGCAGACAGCCGCGGCCGGCCAGGGATCTAACGGGGCAACTGACACCGTGTTCGGCGTGTACCAGCCCAGCGTGAAGATCAAACCGCCCGCCGGCTACACGCTGACCGGCAACCTGGAGGGCAGCCCCTTCATGTTCCCCCCGCGCTGGGACAAGGCGTCCTACCTCAACTTGTTCGGCACCGGCGCCGCCGTCTTCAGCATGATCACGCCGATGCTGTACAGCAAGGCCGCCGACGCCCCCGAGCGTGCCGTCGCGCTCCATATCGAGAAGGCGTTCAAGACCCCCGGCCTCACCCAGCCGCCGAGCTCGACGAAGAACGTTCCCGGCCAGACCACCGCCGCCCCTCTGACCCGTCTCTACCAAGACCGGAAGCGGCGCGACGACAACCGCGCCCAGGCGGTGAACGCCTGCAGGAGGCACTTCGGCCCCGACTACACCGCCGGCGGAAAAGACTGCGACGAATACCCCTTCGCGACAACCTACGAAGGCGCCGCCGGATCGATGTACGACCCCGAGCAACTACCGAACAACTACAGCGTGATGGCGCTGGACTCAACGCAGAACCAGGCCGCGGGCACACTCCTCGGCCAGTTCCTGACCAAGGCACGCCTCATCGACGGCCCGGACGACGGCTTCCTCGTCCAGATCGTCCCGTAGCGGACACAGCCGGTGTCGGTTGATCGCACAGTCCGCCACCGGCTCACCGCTTGGGCCAGAGCTGCACCAGGTACTGCTCGACGCCGTGCGGCACCGTCTGCGACGCAAGACGGGCAACCTCGGCACGCCCTGTTGCGTGGACTCGCACACACCACGTTTCTGGCCCAGGCCGCTCGGACACTTCGAGCAGATAGGGCATCGGGCCGCCTGCGACGGCCCACGCCCGAAGTGTTCCTGAGGGATAGTCGACTTCACCCTCGCCACTCATCTCCCAGGACCCGACGAGTTCAGGCTCCTCGTCCCAGACTTCAAGGGTCAGTCCAGCGGTGTGCGTATGACCCGCACTGCGGACGTCGATACGCCCCGTTCGAGTAGAGACGAAATCGACGGACTCGAAGCCCTCAGGCCATTGCACCGGGACCGCCGTGTCGTCGGCGTCCTGGAGACAGAATCCGTAGAAGTCCACCATTACGGACTCCTCGTGACGCCTGACCACGCGTGCCACCGTGCGTCCTTTCAGCAGTCAGCAGCCCAGATCCTGGAAATGGGGGCATTATGCCAGGCGATCTACACACCCGTCGGGGCGGCGGTCATGTTCCGCACCGGCTCTTATCCCCCCCGCATAGAGCGCGCGTATGGCTGGCTGCGACGCCGACCCGCGGGACCATCCCCGCGGGCGCGGGGAGCGCGATCCGAGTATCCCGGTGATCATCACGTTGGGCGGACCATCCCCAAAAGGGCGGGAGCAAGTGACCATGAGCTGTGACATGGGGTCCAGCGGGGGCGTACGGGAGGAGCCCTTCGTGTTGTCGCGTGCGGCAGAGATAGGACACCGAGGCAGTGATCCCCGCGAGTTCGCGGAAAACTGAAGCTTCTTCAGCGGGAACCCGAGGGTCCAGGGATGCCATTCTCGGGGGTTGACCCGTGGGTTCGGGGCGAACACGCGGAGCGGCTTCGAGGGCGGCCTGGAAAAGAGGGCTGACCCCGTTCCTCGTCGAGATGGTCTCGCTTTGTCAGGACGGCAGGGCGATCACAGGACGAGTATGAGCTTGCCGCCGGGTCGGCGGGACTGGCTGAGCTCGGCCGCTTCCTGGATCTGGTCGAGCGTGTAGGTGCGGGCGACCGTTACGGCCAAGATGCCTTCGCCGGCGAGCCGGGCGAACTCGTCCATCTGCTCATAGCGGATCTCGGTGGTGGTCCGGACGCCCAGCTCGGCCGCGGCGGCGAAGTCCGAGACGGTGAGGACGCGGTCGGGATCCCCGGTCAGCTCGATCAGGGTCGGTAGCGAGCCGCCAGCTGGGCTGGGCTGGTTGGCGCGGTCGATCCGGCCCCCGGTAGGCGCCGTGTCCAGGGCGCGGTCGACGCGGCCTCCGGCCAGTGCGCTGACACGTTCGGCCATGCCCTCGCCGTAGGCGGCCACCTGGGCGCCGATCTCATCCAGGGCTGCGGCCCGAGTCGGCCCGGCGGTGGCGATCACGCGAATACCCCGGTGCAGCGCGAAGCGCACCGCCGCCTCACCCACGGTGGTACCCGCGCCGTGGACGAGCAGCAGCTCACCCGGTTGGACGCCGAGGTCGTCGAGCGCGCGCCACGCAGTCTCGGCCGCCATCGGCAGCGCGGCGGCCTGCTCGGCGGTTACGCCTTCGGGAATGCGTGCCCAGGCCGGCATCAGCGCGTACTCGGCGGCGCCGGCCGTCGGGCCGTGGAAGGTGGTCGGGCCGAACACGCGGTCGCCGATCCGGACCCCGGTGACGCCCTCGCCGAGCGCGTCGACGGTTCCCGCGACCTCGAGGCCGAGCCCGCGCGGCAGCGGCGGCAGATGGTCGGCGAGGAGACCGTCGACGACGTGCCAGTCGGCCGGTGTCAGGCCGCACGCACGCACGGCGATCCGGATCTGGCCGGGTCCCGGCTGCGGCTGTGGGACGTCGCGGAGCACGATCACGTCCGGGGACCCGAACCGGTCGAACTGAAGAGCCTTCATGTCGAACTCCAAATGATGACAGCATCTGTTGTCATCAACATTATCATCGTGACAACAGATGCTGTTGTCGTACCCTGGTGGGTATGCCGAGATGGGAATCCGACGCACAAGGCCGACTCGAGCGCGCGGCGCTCGACCTGTTCGAGACACAGGGGTTCGAGCGCACCTCGGTCGCGCAGATCGCGGGCGCCGCCGGCCTGAAAGAGCGCTCCTTCTACCGCTACTTCCCCGACAAGCGGGAAGTCCTCTTCGCCGGTAACGAACTCGAGACCCACCTCGTCGCCCACGTCGAGGCGACCGACCCGGACCTCACGCCGATCGAGGCGCTGCTGACCGCGCTGAAAACCGCCGAGGAGATCTTTCGCCCGCGCGAATTCCTGCTGCGCCGCGTCAGAGTGATCGCCGCCAACCCGGCACTGGCTGAGCGCGATCTGATCAAACTCGCCGACATCGCCGACGCGCTGGCGCCGGCGCTCGAGCGCCGCGGCGTCGAGCCCGGCAAGGCACACTTCATCATTGACGTGGTGCTGGCGATCCACCGGCGCGCCACGTCCCGCTGGCTGACCTCCCCGAACGCCTCCCTCTCCCAGCTCATCACCCAGGCCGCCGACGAGTTGCGCGAAGCGGTCACGCCGCCAGCTCCTAAGGCACGCTGAGTCGGCCCAGGACTCCCGAAGCTGTCACAACGGAAACTGGCTCTGTCGATGACGAGGGGCTCTGGCACGACTTCTGTAAGACTCAGTTCTCGTGGGGCGTCGGCGAGAAGTCGTCCGGCTACGTGGTCGGCATGGTGGACGCCTCCGAGGACGTCGCCCAGCACTCGAGATCGACTCGCGCGCGGGCGGTGAGCGGGGGTGGGGCCCGGGCTCACTCAGTGGCGGACGCACTCCTCTTCGGGCTGGCTGCGGCCCATGGGCCGAGGACGAATTCAGCCCTGTCCCGTCGGACTTCCAGGGCACCCGCACCACCGAAGTGCGCGGGGACGAGCAGTTCCCGTTCATCGGCCGCCCGCCCGAGAATCCGGCGGCGGCTGGCCACCGCTTGTTCCTGGTCCAGGCAGGCGTTGCTGTTGCAGCAGGGATCGAGAATCTGCACCGGGCTGTGCAGCAGATCTCCGACGAAAACCGCCCGGTCGCTCCCGGACGCGAGTCGGAGTACCGAAGAGCCGGGGGTGAGCCTGCATCGGCGGCCGTCCGTTCCATCCACTTCCGCACCTTCACTGCTTGCTCGAAGCGGTTGACGTCCTTCTTGGACGCCGTGTCCAAGGTCTCCGAGATCTTGTCGAAGGTGTCGGGAAGGACATCGAGGAGACCCCAGATCTGCTCGCCGGTGCTGACGGTCAGCAGTTGCTGGCACCTCCACTGCAGCGGCACCTCGGGACGGTGCGTGAGCCGCTGCACGAGTGTCGGGAACAGGTAGTGCGTCGCGTCTGCGGCGAGGTGCTCTCGTAGCCAGTCGACCGGGAGCCGCGCTGGCTGAAGCCATGCATGGCGGCCTCCTGGGCCAGGTCCAGGAGCTGAGCGGTGTCGACGGCTCGGACGGTGCGGCGAAGGGTCGGGGTCATGTCGCGATGATGCCAAGAAGCCAGTGCGGCGCCGAGAGGTCAGCTGGGCCGGGATGCGATCTGCTGACGGGCAAGGCCCCAGACGTCCTCGAACTCCTCGAAGGTGAGTTGTTCGGGGTCGTGGCCTTCCCATTCCGAGACGGGCAGCTCGGCGGTGATCCCGAATCTGCTGTCGTAATCACCGAGGCGGCCTGCGTCGCGGGCCCGCTGCCACTCGGCGAGGGAAGCAGCTGCGATTGGGATCAGCTCTGGCCCTTCGAGTTCGACCTGCCGGATCACCCAGCCTTCGGCGTCGACCTCGAAGTAGAACCAGATGTCTTCCTCGTCCCAGTAGCAGCGCATCCATGTGGTCACCAGGCCATGATGCCGGGCCAGAGGCGCCGCCCTACTCCGCTCTGTCTCATGACTGGGCGATGAATCCTGCGGATCGGTCGAGCTGGAAAGGAGAACCGACCCGGGTTGGATCCCAGCCTTGATCCCGTGCCTCTCGAATCCTGGCAACAACGTGAGCCGGACGAATGGGCTCCGCCTCGACGCCCACCCAGTTGCTGGGATGGGCCTGACCGCTGGTGACGATCAAGGTCGTGCCCGGCTGGCTGCCGCTGGCCGGTTCAACCGCATAGGTCAGCGGTGTCCAGCAGAGGCCCTGCATGTAGGAGGGCTTCCTGCGGATCCGCCAGCGGTACTCGATCCCGTCAACGGTTATGCGCCGGGAACCCTTCTTGTTCAGCGCCATCTTCGCCTCCTCCGCTGTGGGACTCTGCTGTGTTGCCGCGGTCGCGAAAAGCAGGTTGCACGCGAACGTACCGAACGTTGTCGCCGACAAGCGTCTTCGGGACTACGGATGGGTTGATCAGCCCATAATTGGAGTCAGTGCCGAGCGACCCGGCGCATCGCACCCGCCCCGGGTGCACTCACCGCGATCGGAGAGCATCGTGAAGAACAGCCCGTTGTGGCGAGTGGTTGACAACGAGAGTGGTAGCCAGTCCATCGTCAGCACGCCCTCCGAGGCGGTCGCGTTCGTCAACAGCCGGTTCGCCACCGATGACGACGACGAGCCGTTCAGCATCCTCGAGGTCGGTCCTCTCCTTCCGAAGCCGCTCGGGGTCATCACCGCATGGGCCGCCGAGAAGGACGGCGAGCGAACCGACGGGCGTACTGCCCCGATCACCATCAGGCCGGTTGTGACGGACAACGCCGGCGAGTGCGATGACGTAGTGCTCTGGCGCGACGTGTACGTCTCCTGGGACCACGACATGTACACCGTCGAGGAGCAGCCGGACAGCTCCGAGTACAGCGAGGTTTACAGCGCTGCCGAGTTGAGCGCGATCCTCGACGAGTACGCCGACAACTACGAGTACGCGCCTGAAGGGCCCGACAGCCACAGGTGGCCGAAACCGGAAGAGTTGATCACCTACGGCGCCCAGGAGTGCGCCAAGCGGTTCGGGCACCTCGACGACGACGCCCTGCTGTGGCTCGCTGCCACCCGCATCACGCTCGCGGTGTGGCGCAACACACCCGTCGAGAACTGGCATGCCGGGAAGAGTCCGCTCCAAGACGGCACAATGATGCGGATCAACACGGCAACCACCCGACTCGTGCGCTCGATGCTGTCGTTCGACCATGTCGACTGGATCGGTCTCGGTCTCGCGATCGTCAACCCGTCCCGGGTTCTACCGACCGGGCAGTCTGTTCTCGAGCTCGGGCTAGCCTGCCACAATCCTGACGACCCGGCGCACGAGGCTGATCCGCGCGAAGAACTCGCGGAGATGGCACAGGACGCGATCGCTTGGGGGCGAGCGTACTGCCTTCGCGAGAAGACGTTCGGCCTGCGAACCCTGATCGAATTCTTCTCCGCGTCCGACAACGGCTGGTTCGGAACACCGAGTTGGGAGCGCATCGTCGATCGGTTCACTACAGCTGTCGACGACCGGGAGAATGCGCACTGGCACGTGCACCGAGACAAGCCTTGGTTCGACGAGTGGTTCACCAACCGCCCGGTCGACATTGCGGACACCACGGAACTTCGTCGGCTGCTCCATGCCGGGCCCGACCTGCTGTCCGAGGAGGCCGCCGAATGGTGCGTGGATGGTGCCATCGGCTACGTCTGCCGGGACGACCACGCGAACGGCTGCCTGCAGTGCGGCATCCCGCTGGCAACGGAGTCCCCCAACGAGTGAACGTGGGCACCAGCGTAGAAAAGCAGCAACCCACTGACCGCGCTCTCTCTTGCCTACTGCGACCTGCGAATCACAGCATGGTGTCGGATCCGACTTCAACCCGACACCGACCGTGAGATCCCGACACGGAATTTGAGATCCCACAAATGATGTAGGGTCTCGCGTTCCTTGGCACAGGCTGTACTCGCCGACCAGCGGCACTTTCGCTGTCTCAGGTCGCTGGCACAGCGCTCGGTCTCACGAACGTGGCACTTCCTCAGGGTCTCGACCGAGCCGGATGGAATCGGCGAGCAGGGAGTTGACTCGGCGCGCTGTGGGCTCAGTGGCGGAGGATGGCGCTGGCCGCCGACCGGCGGACCACGGCCCCGCAGAGGCGTGCGGCTGGCATGGCTTTCTCGATGTCGTGCGACAGCAGTTGTCGACGACCGCGGCAGACGCCTGCGGCTCGAGGAAAGTCGATGTCGACGAGTTCGGGAGACGGTTGTTACGAGCACTGCCCTGTAGCCAGCGCTTTGCTCACGCCGACGAAGAGCGCGGACGACTCACACATGCCTCCGCCGTTCCGCTGTTCGCTGCTTGCCCGAACTGGCAGCCGAGGTGCCTCCCGAACAGCGCGAGACGCTGCTCTTCAACGTCGACAGAGCCAGGCGCGTCCGATGAAGATCTTGGGCCAGCCGCACAACGACTCGTTGGGCGGCGATGGCGACACCCCCCTGCGGAGCCGCCCTCGCATTCCGGCTCACACCCGCTTTGGGTATGCAAGTTCATCTCCGGCAAGAACAAGCAGAACGCCGTCAAGTCGACGGTCGTCACGGACGGTGAAGGTCGCGTGCTGTGGTGCAGCCCAGCACGGCCCGCAAGCTGCGCGGACATCACTCACGCTCGCCAGTTAGGGCTGGTCAGGCTCTTGGCCGGCGGGCCTGCGGGGAGTCACGATCAAGGTGTCGGCCGGAGGCTGTGAAGCCGGATGAATCGTGGGTGACCGGCCGTCCACCGCGCCGTCCACCGGAGGCGAAGCCGCAGCGCCCGCGTCGGGTTGCCCGCGCTTGATGGCCGCGTCCACCGCGGCACCGATGCGGCGCAGTGCCGCCAGCTCCTGAGGACCGAGATCATCGATCAGGTACTCGCGGACTGCGGCGACGTGTCCCGGCGCCGCTGCCACCACTACGTCGTAACCGGCCTCGGTCAGCGTCGCGGTGGTGCGCCTTCCGGAACCGGGGATCCGCTTCCGTGCGAGCAGTCCGCGCTTCTCAAGCCGACCGACGACATGGGACAGCCTCGACAGTGACGCCGCCGTTCGCGCGGCCAGGGCGCTCATCTGCATGGTGCGATCCGGCTGCTCGGAGAGGACCGAGAGCACCATGTACTCGAAGAAGGTCAGCTGAGCCTCGCGCTGCATGCGCGCATCCAGCGCGGCCGGCAGGCTGATCATGATCGCGGAGTTGGCCAGCCACGCCGCCAGCTCGTCGCCGTTCAGCCATCGCGTCTCGGCAACCGGACCGGTGGACTCCCCGGAGTCGGAGCCTTCGTCGGCACGAGCCGTCGCCTCGGATGTCGGCCCGTTCCGTGGTCGCCGACGGCGCCGGCCGTTCGTGTCATCTGCCGTCCTCGCCATGAGGACATCCTAAACCCACTTATTGACGCGTCAAGTTCGAAGGAGTAGAACTTGACGCGTCAAGTTCGCTCTGCGGTGCTGAGGCCCGCCCCCACACGGAATGGACAACAGATGCAGTCCACGTCGCTCGGCAGGCTCGATGTCCCGCGCATCGGCCTGGGTGTCATGGGGATGTCGGCGTACTACACCGGCGCCGGCCGGGACGAAACCGAGTCGATCCGCACCATTCGTCGCGCCGTCGACCTCGGTGTCACCCATCTGGACACCGCCGAGGTGTACGGCCCCTACGTCAACGAGGAACTGCTGGGTCGCGCGATCAAGGGCCGCCGGGACGAAGTCGTCCTCGCCACCAAGTTCGGCCTCGTCTCCCACACCGGCCGGCCGGGCCCGGACAGCACCCCTGCCAGCATTCACGCGGCTGTCGACGGCTCACTGCGGAGGCTCGGAACCGACCGCATCGACCTCTACTACCAGCACCGGGTCGACCCCGGCACTCCCATCGAGGAGACGGTGGGGGCGCTGAGGGAGCTGGTGGAGGCGGGCAAGGTCCTCCACATCGGACTGTCGGAGGCGGCAGCGGTGACCGTCCGCCGGGCCTATGCGGTCCATCCCGTGGCCGCTGTCCAGAGCGAGTACTCGCTCTGGACACGGGACCCGGAGGCCGAGGTGCTGCCCACGCTGCGCGAGCTCGGCATCGGACTGGTTCCCTACGCACCGCTGGGACACGGCTTTCTCACCGGTGACATCCGCACCCTGGACGGACTGGACGCCGCCGACTGGCGTCGCTCCAATCCCCGGTTCACCGGCGACAACCTCACGCGCAACCTGCGCATCGTCGACCAGGTACGCGAGGTCGCCGACGAGGTCGGGGGCACGCCCGCGCAGGTCGCTCTGGCCTGGCTGCTCGCACAAGGAGACGGCATCGCGCCCATTCCGGGGACGAAACGCATCGACCGCCTCAAGGAGAACAGCGCCGCCGACGGCATCCGACTCACCACAGACCAGATCACCCGCCTGAACAACCTCACACCGGCGTCCGGCGAACGCCACGCCGAGTCCGACATGGCCGCCATCGACCAGTGAGAGAAGCGCGAACGCGCCGATTCGCCCCGCGCACCACACCACGTCTTGCTTCAGCGAAAGAAATGGAACACCACATCATGTCAAGCACTCTCATTCGGGTCGGCATCATCGGCGCGGACACGAAGGCGAGCTGGGCGGGCGCATCGCACATACCCGCGCTGGCGGCACAGCCCGACTTCCACCTGGCCGGTGTGGCGACGCGGCACGAGGAGAGCGCGCGCGGCGCTGCCGAGGCGTTCGGCGCCGAGCGTTGGTTCGCGGACCCCTACGCGCTCATCGGTGACCCTTCGATCGACGTCGTCACCGTTGCGGTGAAGGTCCCGGCTCACCGCGAGCTCGTCCTGGCGGCCCTCGCGGCGAACAAGGCCGTGTACGCGGAGTCGCCGCTGGGCGCGACCGTCGCGCAGACGGAAGAGATGGCTGAGGCGGCCGGCTCACTGCACACCGCGATCGGCCTGCAGGGCCGGCTCAACCCCTCGGTACGCCGCGCGGCGGAGATCATCGCTGAGGGCCGGCTCGGGAGGCTGCTCTCGGCGCGAGTCGCCGCGACGACCTTTGGCAACGGCCCGGAGTCGGTGAGCGCGTACGAGTACTTCGACAAGGCAGCGTCCGGAGCCGGTTTCCTCACCATTGCCGCGGGCCACGTCCTGGATGTGGTCGAGGCCGTTCTCGGCGACATCACCGAGATCGATGCCCGCACCGAACTCCTCTGGCCCCAGGTGAAGTTGGTCGACACCGGCGCGATATCTGTCCGCGAGGTCCCGGATCACCTCGACGCCATCGCCAAGACCTCCTCGGGGGCTCCGGTCGGGGTGCAGATCCTGGCGGGCGTGCCCGCCTCCGACGCCCACTTCAGTCTGGAAGTACGCGGATCGGAGGGCTGGCTGAAGCTGACGGGCGACCACCCCGCGGGCGTTCAGGTCGGCGACCTCACCCTCTCGTCGAGCGTCGAATTCACCGCGCCCGACCGCCCGGTCGCCACCGGCGCGGGACCCACCGCCGCCGACATCTGGACGGGCGCTTCCATCAACGTCGGCGAGGTCTACGCCAGCCTGGCCCGCGACATCACGAACGGCACCCACCACACCCCGGGTTTCCAGCACGCCGCCCACAACAGCCGTCTCATCGCCCGAGTCGAACAAGCCGCCCGGACCGGCGTCCGGCACTGACGCCACCGCACCTCGCGGCACCGTGCATTACTGCCGTGACGGATACGGCGACCGATCCGCGGGCACGGGCGGCCGACATAGGTTCGGACCCGCTGAAGGGTTCCTGAGGCCCACCCCCCGATCAGGGAGTCGTTGATGATTTCAGTCCCTTGTCACCATGGCGCTCGCGGCGCTTCGCGGCAGGCTCACGGCGTATGACCACCTCCGCGCGCGCCGCTGTTCTCGAAGTGCAGGACGGGCCCTTCGATTTCCGCGACATCGAGATCGAGGACCCGCGGTCCGACGAGGTACTCGTTCGCATGGTCGCGACCGGAATATGCGCGACCGATGCGCACGTGCGTGCGCAGCGAATGGCGACGCCGCTGCCGGTGGTGCTGGGGCACGAGGGAGGAGGAGTAGTCGAACGCGTGGGGGCCGCTGTCACCACCGTCGAGCCCGGTGACCACGTTGTCCTCTCCTACCACTCGTGCGGCCGCTGCAAGCCGTGCATGTCTTCGCACGCGGCCTACTGCGACAACGTCTGGGCGGCCAACTTCGCAGGTGCCCGCCTGGACGGCTCGAACGGTCTCCACGTCGCCCACGGTGCTGAGCCGCACGGTCACTTCTTCGGCCAGTCCTCGTTCGCCACCCACGCCCTGACGCACCAACGGAACACGATCAAGGTCCCCCGCGATCTGCCCCTCGACGTCATGGCTCCGCTGGGGTGTGGGCTGCAGACGGGCGCGGGGGCCGTACTCAAGGCCCTCGCCGTGCCGACGGGAGCGTCCTTCGCGGTCTTCGGCGTGGGAGCGGTGGGCCTGGCGGCGGTCATGGCGGCACATGTCGCGGGTGCCACCACCATCGTCGCCGTCGACGTCGACGCCAGCCGCCTCGATCTGGCCCGCGATCTCGGAGCGACGCACCTCGTCGACCCCGGCCGGGTCGAGGATCTGACCGGCGCGCTCCGGACCGTCGACGAACGCGGTCTGGAGTACGTCCTCGACACGAGCGGCCGCGCGGAGAACCTCGACGCCGGGGTCGGCGCCCTGGCGCCGATGGGCCGATTCGGCTTCGTGGCGTTCCACGAAGGAGCGGGCGCCGTGCTCGACGCCGGCCGGCTCACGCTCGGCCAGTCGCTTCAGGGCATCATCCAGGGCGACGCCGTCTCGTCGCTCCTGATCAACGACCTTGCCCAGCTCTATCGAGCGGGCCGGTTCCCCATCGACCGACTGCTGTCCTTCTACGACTTCGCCGATATCAACACCGCGTTCGAGGATGCGGGCTCAGGCCGCGTCACCAAGGCGGTCCTTCGATTCACGTCACGGGGATAGACCACCCGTTCGACAACTTCCCAAGAACACAGAAGGGCGTCCCGCCTATGTGCCAGAGCAGTCAGATACCCATCAGCGTCGAAGAAACCCCGAGCTTCTACGGGATCGACCACTATGGATTCCCCCGCGCGGGGGCGGACGACCCGTTGGACCCCGAGGGTTATTACCCCCCGTATTTCCAGAGCGAACACTTCCAGAAGTACGGCTACCACGTGGAAGAACTGCGCGGCGGCTTCTACTGGGTCACCAGTGCCGGCTACGACGCCGCATTCGTGGTGACCGAGGAGGGCGTGGTCGCGATCGACGCACCCCCGACACTGGGCGAGAACATGCTGGCGGCGATCGAGGACGTCACCGACCGACCGGTGACCCACGTCATCTACAGCCACTGGCACGCCGATCACATCGGCGCGGCCTCCGTGTTCGGTCCCGACGTCGAGATCGTCGCCCACCGCATCACCAAGGAACTCCTGGAGCGCTTCCCCGACCCGAAGCGACCTCTGCCGACGAGGACGTTCGACGACGAACTCGTCCTCGAAGTGGGCGGCGTGAGCCTGCAGCTCTCCTACAGGGGAGAGAACCACTGCCCCGGCAACATCTTCATCTACGCACCGCGGCAGAAGGTGCTCACGGCCGTCGACATCCTCAGTCCGGGAAGCGTCACGTTCATGCACTGCGACGCCTCGCAGAACATCTCCGGCTGGTACGAAGCCCAGTCCCAGATCCTCGAATACGACTTCGACTACTTCGTCGGCGGGCACCACATGCATTACGGCACCTACGAGCAGGTGAAGCTGTGCGTGGAGTACTTCGCCGACGTGCTCGAGGGGGCGACTGCGGCGGTCGAGCGGTTCAGCCGCTCGGATGCGCTCGCCGACATCGTGACCGGCACTGGCTGGGACAGGGTCTTCGTCGGTACCGAGAACTGGATCAGCTCCATGGCGAACTACACCACCCGCCACGTCCTCGAGAAGGAGACGAGCGACGGCCGGCTCTGGTGGGAACGGCTGGCAGGAGCCACCACCCAGACCAAGTACCACGCGTACACCGTGCTGGAATCGATCCGCCTCGAACGGCCCCGGCCCGACTACCGCCTGCGGGGCGAGAATCCTCCGGTCTTCCTGACCTGACACCGCTCTGAACGGTGCGAGCAAACGACCCTTGTATACGAGAAGGATCATCATGAAAGCCGTCGTCCTCACCTCGTTCGGCGAACCCTCCGTGTTGCGGGTTGCGGAGGCTCCGCGACCGGTGCCGGGTCCGGGTCAGGTACTGGTGCGGGTTCACGCCGCGGGGGTGAACCCGGCGGAGATCCAGGCACGCGCCGGAGCGTTCCGCCTGCGTGCTCCCGCCATCATCGGATTCGAGTTCGCCGGCGTCGTCGAGGCGGTCGGCCCTGGCGTCGACGTGGGCGTGGTCGGCGACCGCGTCGCCGGGTGGCCGGACTCCGCCACCCAGGGCTCCTACGCCGAGTACACGGTTAGCAGCAACTTCGCGATGATCCCCGACGGCGTTTCCTTCGAGGAGGCCGCGGCTACTGTCATCGGCGCCGACAACGCGGCGAGGGCTCTCGGGCTTCTGAACATTCGCCCGGGTGAGACGCTCGTGGTCACCGGCGCGAGCGGTGCTCTGGGCGGCGCCGCCGTGCAGTTCGCGCGACAGCGCGGTGTGACGGTGATCGGCGTCGCCGGGACTGCCAACGCCGACTTCGTCAGGAGTCTCGGAGCGACCCCTGTCGCCCACGGCCCGGGCCTGGTCGATCGCATCCGTGCCGCCGCTCCGGGCGGGGTCGACGCAGCGCTCGACACCGCCGGCAAGGGGCTCCTTCCCGCTCTCGTCGATCTTCTCGGCGGCCCCGACCGGATCGTGACGCTCGCCGACCGCGATGCCGCACAACACGGCGTCGTATTCAGCCCTGGGGGCAGCGGGAACCGCGACCGTGGCCCTGTCCAGGAAGCCCTGAATCTGATCGCCGCCGGCGCATGGGCCGCACGCATCGGCCGGAGCTTCCCACTCGACGAGGCCGCGGACGCTCATCGCCTCGTCGCCACGGGCCACACCCACGGCAAAGTCATCCTCCTTCCCTGACTCGGCCGACCGGCCATTCAAGCACGACAACAATCAATTGGAGAATCCGAAATGCCTGCAGTCCTCGTCCATGGTGTACCTGATACCCACCGGCTTTGGGACACCGTCCGTTCCTATCTTCAACGCGAAGATATTGTGACGATCGATCTTCCCGGGTTTGGTGTACCCCTCCCAGCGGGATTCACGTCGACGAAAGAAGAGTATCTCGATTGGCTTATTAAGAAGATCGAAGAAATCGGCGAACCCGTCGACCTGGTCGGTCATGATTGGGGGTCTCTGCTCACGGGCCGTCTCGCGTCTATTCGACCAGATCTGGTGCGGACATGGACAGGCATCAGCGGACCAATCGATCCGGAGTATCCGTGGCACTATCTTGCCAAGATCTGGCAAACGCCAGGCGACGGCGAGCAATGGATGGCGGACCTCGACCTGGAGGCGTTCGCAGCAAGCCTCAACGAGGCGCAGATGCCGCGCGACGCGGCAAACGAATCGGTCCGGCATCTCGATGCCACTATGAGAGCAAGCATTCTCGCCCTTTACCGTTCGGCGATCGAGGTCGGGGCGGAGTGGAAGCCAGATTTGAGCAACGTGACCGCACCAGCGCTAGTGATCTGGGGCCTGGACGATCCGTTTCTTCCTCACCGCTTCGCCGACGAGCTCGGTAATGCCACACGCGCACGTGCCGTCTTCAAGCTGCGCAGCTCGCACTGGCCGATGATAGAGCGTCCCGCCGATGTCGCGCGCGAACTCGAGGCCCACTGGGCTCACACGTAAAACCTGCGCTTGGGTCACTCGGGCTCAAACCCCGCGGCCGCTACGCGAACGGCAATAATTGCTCGCTCGCCATGGTGAGCCCGAGTGCGCACGCCTTTGTCCGGAAGCGAATCATCGTGACGCAGCCCGGAGAGCGTTGCCGGGGCTGCACAAGGCAGGAGCATCCTAATGACGAATTCAGCAAATACCCGGATCGGCGTCGGTCTTATCGGGGCTAGTGCCGATCGGGGTTGGGGCGGAATTGCTCACGTCCCGGCGCTGCAGGCGCTCGACGCATTCCAGATCCGCGCCGTCAGTACGACTCGTATGGAGAGCGCGAACGCGTCCGCTCGTCGGCTGGGCGCCGATCTCGCCTTCGACACACATGAGGCTCTGGTCGTGCGACCGGAGGTCGACCTGGTGGTGGTTGCGGTCAAGGTGCCGGAGCACAAGCAGATTGTTTCCGACGCGCTGGCCGCGGGCAAGATGGTTTATTGCGAATGGCCGCTCGCAAGAAACCTATCGGAGGCCGAAGCGCTGGAGGGGTTTGCCCGCGAGCGGCGGCTGCGGACGGTTGTCGGGTTGCAGGGCGGCCTGCACCCGCCGATCCTCTTCCTTCGCGACCTCATCGCGCAAGGCGTGATTGGCAAGCCGCTCAGCACGAGCATCCGAGCGCATTTGACTGACGACATGTGGGTCGGCCGATATGACCCGCCGGTCGAGTACATGGCTCAAGCAAAGCATGGCGCCACGCTTCTGAGCATCATGCTCGGCCACGGGCTCGAACCGCTTGCGCGCGTGCTCGGCACGTTCGAGAGTCTGTCCGCCGTCGTCGCCAATCAGCGCGGTGACGGCGTCCGCCTCTCCAATGGCGCGTCGCTGCCGAAGGACGCGCCGGATGAGATCGTCGTCGCCGGCGTTCTCGAAGGCGGGATCGTCACTTCGCTGCACTACAGTGCCGGGCAGTCTGCCGACTCGGCGATGGTATGGGAGATCCAGGGCACCGAGGGCAGTGTGCGTGTGGAGTCGGCGTCGGGCTACATCCATTTCACCGATTTCACCATCACGCTGCGCCGCGGCAGCGAGCCTGTCCAAGTGCTACAGGTCCCCCCCGCTTATGCGGCTCCCGACCTGCAACTCGACGCACCCGCAGCGGGGGTCTCCCGCCTCTACGCCCAGTTCGCCGCCGACCTCCGCGACGGAACCGCCGATGCGCCGGATTTCGCGGTCGCACTCGATCGCCACCGCGTACTCGAGGCGATCACACGGGCCGCTGAAACAGGTCATCGGCAGCATCTGTCCCGCCCCGACCGAATGAACTCCAATCGTTGAACCCGGGAGAGGCACTGCCGCAGGACCCGAGGAGATGGCGATCCGCGAGCTAACCCTGACTTGATCACACAGAGCTGACTCGCACAGTGTCGAAGAGCTCTGCCGACCAGACCCCGCCGCCGTGATCAACCAGCCGCTGCGGGAAGTCCGCCGCCTCGCCGAGGCCGAGGTCCGCGACCCGGCCGGCATCGACGCCATCCTGAGGATCAACCCCACCGCCGAGTCAACCGTGCCGGAGATCGCGGACATCATCCTCCGTACGGGAGACGAGACGGACGTCGACCACGTCTTCGTCGACTTCGTCCACCTGGCCGACCAAGGCGTGGACCAAGCCCTGGAACTGCTGCGTCAGATGATGGAACTGTCCCGCTGAAAGCCGAGCCGCAAGAGGGCGCGGCCCGCCCCGGGGCCGCGTCATCGCGTCGGTCCCTCGCGCGCGGTTGAGGTGGCGGCATAGAGCCAACGGCGAAGGACGAGGGTCACAGCCGGCATCATCAGATACGTCATCAACGTACTGAACAGAAGCGCGAGCATCAGCACCCGCGCCACAAGCGGCCAAGCACGGAGCGCCGGCCCCAAAAGACCGTTGCCGATCAGGGAGATCGGGAGTACGGCCGCGAAGGCGGCGAGCGCCATCTTCCACCGAGGTGGCGCCGTCGTGGGCGTGTCGTGCGCAGTGGTGAACAGGGTCTCCATTCCGGAGAGTTCGCGACGCGCCACCTCGCACTGGTGATGGCCCTCGCAGTGGTCGAACAGTGCGGCCCGCTCCGGTGATGCCGTCCAGCGCTGCGCGGACTCTTGGTCACGGAACCGGTGGATCAGGACCCATGGCCGGGCGGCCGTGGCAGGCCGGAACAACCCGTCCCCCAGGTGTCCGGGAAACGCTGAGGCGGTGTCGGTCACCCGCCCGAACCACTCCCGGAAGTCCTGCTCGTAGCCGGGTTCCACAGCGCGCGCGGTCAGCAGGGTGACGTCGGCCGGGCCGACGTCGTCCGTCTCGGTCATCGATTCTCATTCCGCCGTCGAATGCCGTCAGAGCTGCGGTGCCACATGCACGAGGTGCTTGGTCTCCTGGAATTCCTCGATCCCGCGGATGCCGTTCAGACGGCCGACTCCTGACTGCTTGTAGCCGCCCTCCTCGAACTGGTCGTGGACCGTGGCCCAGGTGTTGGTCCAGACGGTCCCGGCCTGCAGTTCGCGGCCGACGCGCAGGGGGCGGTCGACATCACGGGTCCAGACGCTCGCGGCCAGGCCGAACTCGGTGGCGTTGGCACGCGCCACGGCGTCGGCCTCGGAGTCGAACACCTCGAAGGTGGCGACCGGCCCGAACACTTCGCGCTGCACGATCGGCGAGGACACGTCGGCGACCTCGATCAGGGACGGGCCGAGGAGCGCCCGATCCCGCTTGCCCCGCACGAGGACGGTGGCGTAGTCGGCCGCGGCGGCCACGGTCTGTTCGACCCGTTGGGCGTTTCCTTCGTCGATCATGGCGCCCATCTCGCTGGCGGGGTCGTCGCCGGGCCCGACCCGGACCGTTTCGAGGGCGGCGACGAGCCGCCGCCGGAGTTCGTCGGCCACGCCGCGCTGGACCAGTATCCGGCTGCCCGTCATGCAGAACTGGCCCGCGAACATGGTGACGGCCTTGGTGAGCACGGGCACGACGGCGTCCAGGTCGGCGTCGTCGAAGACGAGCATCGGCGTCTTTCCGCCCAGCTCCATGGACAGGGTTTTCAGCGTCGGGGCGGCCTGTTCCATGATCACGCGGCCGACCGCGGTGGAGCCGGTGTAGCTGATCACGTCGACGTCCGGGGAGGAGACCAGCTCCGGAGCCCCGGCGTTTCCGCTCTCGGTGAAGACGTTGAACACGCCCGGGTCCAGGCTCGGCGTGTCGGCGACGATCTCGCTCAGCACTCCGTTGACCAGGCCGGTCTGCGCCGGCATCTTCATGACCACGGTGCAGCCGGCCGCCAGGGCGGGTGCGAAGGATCGCGCCGAGAGGATGACCGGTGAGTTCCACGGCACGATCACCGCAGCGACGCCCGCGGCTTCGCGCAGGGTCATCGAGTACATGCCGGGCCGCACTTCCCCGGCCCTGCCGTGGTCGGTGAGGGCAAGCGCCGCGTGGTAGCGGAGTTTGGGGATGGTGCCTTCGACTTCGAGGGCCGCCTCGGCGAGTACTTTCCCGTTCTCCCGCGCCAGGAGGGTGATCAGTTCGTCCTTGCGGTGCTCGAGCCGGTCGGCCAGTTCGTGCAGCGCTGCCGCACGCCGGTGGCGGTCGCGGGACCATGCGGTGGAGTCGAAGGCCCTTCGGGCCGCGGCCACCGCGGACCTCGCCTCCCGCACACCGCCGTCGGCGAAGGTGCCGAGCAGGCCGTTGGTCGCGGGGCTGCGTGACTCGCCGCGGGAGCCGGAGTCCTGCCACTGCCCGTCGACGTAGTGGCGCGCGTGGGGCAGGGTTTCGAATGTGAGCATGAGGTGACCTCTCGTCATGCGTCGCACGGCGTTTCGCCGCGGTCCGCGGGACAACGTCAGCGACGCTACAAATCAGGGCCCGTATGCGAATCGGGCGGGCAATCCGTCGTTTCCACCGGAGGCACTGCGACCGTCCCACCACGCGTCTCTCCGCTCACCGCAGCTCGGAAGCGGCGCGGGTCTGGCTCAGCTCGATCCGCGTGTTGATGCTGAGCTTGGCGAACACGTTCCCGAGGTGGTGGCCCACGGTGCGGTGGCTGATCCGCAGCTGCACGGCGATCTCACGATTCGTCAGCTGCTTGGCGGCCAACTGGGCAACGCGTTTTTCCTGGGCGGTGAGCCGGTTCACCGCCCTGGTGTCCGAGCTCCCCCGACGCCCCGGCGGTCCGGTGAGGTCCTGCTCGCGCTGCGCGCGTCTGTGCAGCGGCTCGGCCCCGAGCCGGTCGAACACCTCGATCGCGCCACCGATCCGGACGCGCGCATCGATCCGCCGACGGCCCCGCCGCAGCCACTCGCCGTAGAACAACTGAGCGCGCGCGTAGAGCAGCGGGTGGGATCGGGCACCCGGCACGTCGAGCGCGGCCAGGAAGGCGCTCTCGACGCAGGGGCCTCCGAGGAGCGCGCGGGTGACGTGCGCGGCACAGCGGGCCCACGGCGCTCCGGTGCGCCGCGCCCAGGCTTCGAGCACCCGTACCCGTTCGTCCGCGAGGTCGCTTCTGCCGACGCGCACGGCCGCCTCGGCCGTGTCGAGAGCGGCCAGGAGCGCGAAGGTCGGGTGTTCCGCGCCGTGGCCCGGCTCGGTCAGGCGCACCAGGATGTCCAGTGCTTCCTCGGGACGCTCGCGAAACAGCGAGGCCATGCCGCGGTTCCAGTACGCGGCGGCGCTCAGCGCGCGGACGCCCTGCGGGAGTGACGTCTCCAGAGTTCTGGCGGTGGCCTCCGCGACGGCGCACTCGTCACCGCGCGCGGCGGCGAGCCAGCCCAGGCTGGTGCGGCAGTGGGAGGCGATGTGGTCGGCACCCATGTCCTGGGCCAGCCGCAGTCCCTCCGCGGCCGAGGACTCCGATTGCGGCCAGCGGCCGGCAGCGTTGTCGAGTATCGCGGTCTGGGCCAGGGCGGCGGCGAGCCGAGCGCGCTCGCTGCGCCGCCGCAGGTGCGGTACCCGGCGGCGCAGCGCATCCGCCATGGGCTTGTCGATCCCCCAGGCCAGGGCGAGGGGTGTCGGCGGCAGCAACGGCAGGATGGTCGTACGGGCCCGCGCGGCGGCATCACCTAGGCCGGGGGTGTCCGCCGGCGCCGCGTCGGCAGACACGTCGTCGCTCCACCAGGCAAGCGTGCCGGGTAATCCGGTCCGGCCCTCGACGTCGTCTTCGAGCAGCAGTTCCAGCGCTCTGTCCCGCAGGTCGCCGCGTCCGACGGACCAGGCGGCGCGCATGGCCAGCGTGCCCAGTTCCAGCGCCGTTCCCGGTTCCGGGACGCGCTTCATGTCGGTGATCAGGAAGTGGTGCGCCATCTCGGGCATGCCTCGGGCGAACTCCATGATCCCCCGCAGACCCTGGCTCCGCCGGGCGACGTGAGCGCCGGGGGCCAGCCGTTCCGCGTCATCGAGCAGGCGCTCCGCCGTGGCTGCCCACCCGGCGTCCCAGGAAGCCCTGGCCGCCTCGGCAAGGCGTTGTGAGGCGTCGATCGGTGCGGCCGACAGTTCGGCGGCCCGCCACCACGCCCGTGCCGCCGTGTTCGCGGCCCCGCGGAGCCGGGAGCGGGCGGCGGTCCGTTCCAGGAGCCGCGCGACGTCCTCATCGCGTCCGTGGGCCAGGGCGGCGAGATGCCATGCGCGCTCCTCCGCCTCGTCCGGCATCGTGGCGGCCAGGGCGCGGTGAGCCCGGCGCCTCGTCGCGGCACTGCAGCCCTCGTAGACGGCTCTGCTCACGACGGGGTGCCGGAAACCGACGCGGTTGCCCGCCACGTGGAGCAGGCCCGCGTTGGTCACTTCCTCCCAGACGGCGTCACCGGCACCCAAAGCACGACCGGCCCGCTGCACCGTGAGCCGGTCGCCGTGCTCCTCGGCCGCCGCGAGCACGGTCAGCAACTGCGCCGGAGGGCTCAGGGCCTCGATCCCGGCACGGAAAGCCCGCTGCAGGCGCGGCCCGACGGGCGGTCGTCCTCGCTTCCGGCGTTGCTCGGCGTCGTCGAGGTCGCCCCCGAGCGTGGCCAGTTCGTGCAGCGCCAAGGGGTTGCCCCCGGCCTCCCGGACCATGTTCCGCGTCGTCGCCTTGTCGGTGAGCGGCGCCACGGCCGCCACAAGCTGCCGTGCGCTCTCGTCGCTCAGGCCGTCGACCCGCACGTCGGCCGCGCCTTCCCAGGGCCGGGCGGCCGGATCGCTGTGATCGGCGAGCACGACGACCACGGGATGCGCTCCTACGCGTCGAGCGACGAACCCCAGGCACAGCGCGGTGGCCTCGTCGAGCCACTGCCCGTCGTCCACCACGAGGAGCACGGGCTGCCGCTCGGCGAGTCCGCAGAGCAGCGACAGCACGGCCGCCCCGACCACCAGGCGGTCCGTCGGCTCACCGCTCAGCCCGAGCGCGGTACGCACAGCGGCGGCCTGGGCCGTCGCCAGCAACTCGACACGATCGGCCAGCGGTCGCAGCAGCCCGTGCAGCCCCGCGAAAGCCAGGTCCGACTCGGGCCGGGTCGCTGAGTGCCTCAGCCGGACGAAGTCCGCGGCCTGGCCGTGCACGTGGCGAAGCAGAGCTGACTTGCCGATACCCGGCTCGCCCCACACCACGAGCGCGCCACCGCTCCCGCCGCGGGCCTGCGTAAGCAGCCCGTCGAGAACCGCGGTCTCCTCGCGGCGTCCGAACAACTCCGACCGCGCTGCGACTGTCGGGGCTCCGAAGCCGTGCGGGCCACGGGCGGACCGCGTCACGCCGCGCGTTCGGACTGGACGAGTTCGCGGGCGCGCGGTGCGACCTCGTGACCGAAGAGGTTCAGGTCGGCGGGCTCGTCCGAGGCGAGGATGAACCCGGATACGCCGTACTGCAGGGCGAGGTCGGCGATCTGTTCGGCCCAGTCACCGGGAGTCCCCTCCAACAGGCCGCCGCCGGCGCCGGACGTGAATCGGCCGCTCAGGTTGAGCAGGCGGCTGACCGCCGCGGGCTCTCGACCGGCGGCGGAGGCGGCCTCGTCGATCTGCTCGTTCATCGCGCGCAGCGATGCCGGGCCCTCGGGCAGGAAACCCAAGGAGGGCAGCCAACCGTCGGCGATCTTGCCCGTCAGCCGGAGCATGCGCGGCTTGTAGGCACCGATGCGGATCGGGATGCGATGGGCGGGTGCCGGGCCGCGCTTTGCGCCGTTCACGGTGTAGAACTCCCCGGTGACACGGAGGGGCCCGGCCTCGTCGGTGGCCCACAGCCCCCGGATCACGGCCACTGCCTCCTCCACCGCCCGCACGGCTTGGGCCGGCTCCAGCCGGCGGCCTCCCATCGCGACGATGCCGTCCCAGAACGCACCCGCGCCGATGCCCAGTTCGACCCGCCCGCCGGTGAGCCGGTCCAGGCTCGCGGCGGCGCGGGCCAGTACGGCGGGGGGCCGCAACGGAAGGCTCAGCACGTTGCCGCTGATCCGGATCCGTTCGGTGCGTGCCGCGACGTACGACATCAGGGTCCAGGTGTCCTGGAACGCAGACTGGTAGGGGTGGTCCTGGAAGCTGACGAGGTCGAGGCCAGCGCTCTCGGACGTCAGTGCCAGCTCCACCGGCGCCTGAGGCGGGCGGGCGGCGGGGGTGACGAAGCTGCCGAACCACAGTTCGTGGCCGTAGTCGCTCATGGGTTGCCTCCTCCGGGGTGGTTCGCGGCGGGCGTGAGGGCGAAGTTGTCGCCGAACACGCCCTCCGGGTCGTAGACGGTCTTCAGCTCACGCAGACGCGAGAGGGTCCGTGGGGGCCAGGCCGCAGCGATCCGCTCGGGCCGGAGGCTGGACTCGAAGCTGATGTAGAGACCGTCGAGGAAGGGGCTCAGCCAGGCCCAGGCCCGGTCGACCACCTCGTCGGCACCGCCCATCACCACGAGCGAGAAGTTCGCGTCGCGGTGGGCGTAGGCCGTGGCGTCCGCGGGAACATCGGCGACGGCTCCGCCGACCGAGCGGAGCTGGAACCATCCGATCGCGCCGCTGCGGATCATGCGAGCCGCCGCCGCGGCGAACTCCGGGGTCACGTGCCGGAGCAGACCGCTGCGTGAGACCGGCTCGCCGTGGGAGACCGGTGGGTCGTCGCTCGCGTTGTCCATCACGGCCGCGTAGGAGGTGATGACGACGTCCTGGGCGTACATCGCGGAGATCGCGGCCAGTGGCTCCAACCGGGCGCGCACGGTCTCCGAGTCCGAGGAGTCGACCATGGTGCGGCTCACCGCGAGCGCTGGTCGTCCGCCGCGCGGGGGCGCAACGATGACGAAGCTGGTGAGGTCCCGCGGTGAGTCCTCGACCGCCCGGCCCCACTCGACGAGGTAGCGCTCGAGGTCGCTCGCGTCCTGGGTGAGCCGGGCGAAGGCGACCGCGCCCACGTCATCGGCCTCGAACTCGAAGGCGGTGACGATCCCGAAGTTCGCGCCCGCCCCTCGCACGGCCCAGAAGAGATCGGGGTTCTCCGAATCGTCGGCCCGGACGACGGAGCCGTCCGCGAGCACCATCTCCACGGCCCGCAGGCGGTCGATCGTCAGCCCGTGCCCGCGCGCGAGGTACCCGATGCCCCCCGCCGTGGCGAGGCCGCCCACTCCGACGCCCCCGTAGTCGCCCGAGCTCAACGCCCAACCGTAGGGCTCCAGTGCGGCCGCCACCTCGGCCCAGCGCGCACCCGGTCCGATGCGGACCCGGCGTGTCCTCTTGTCGAGCACCTCGATCGCGTTCATCAGTGATACGTCGATGACGATGCCGCCGTCGTTGGTGGAGCGTCCGGAGACCCCGTGCCCGGCGCTCCGGCGGGACAGGGGCACACCGGGGTGCCGGCGGGCGAACGCGAGCGCCTGTGTCACCTGCTCGTTGGTCGCCGCCCGCAGGATGATCCCGGGCGCACCGCCGCGCAGGTACCCGGACCGCAGCCGGGCGTAGGCCGGATCACCGGGCTCGACGACCTCGGCCATCTCCGGCGGAGCGCCCTCGTAGTCGATCCCCGGCCGGCGCCTGGCGCGCACGGCGGACCGCCGGACCCGCGCGCCCGACCATCCGCGCGGAAGCACCGCGTCCGCAGCCGCCCGCAGGGCCGGGGCGACCTCGCTCGCGAAGCCTGCCGCGACGTCTCGCTCCACGGTGTCCAGCACGATGGTGCCCACCCCGTGCTCGATGACGAGTGGCAGCAGGTCGTTCACCCAGTCCGCGGCGGTTCCGGTGAACCTGCTTGTCCGCTCGCCGAAGCCACCGCGGATCGTGACCCGTCTGCGGATCTCACGGGGATCGCGGCCTGCCCCTCGCGCCGCCTCGTCAACCACGCGGTTGCCCTGCGTCAACGTGACGGCGTCGCACCCCGTCGACCACTCGTCAGCCTGCAGCCCGACCAGCCGGAGCAGGTCTTGGCCCTGGCCGTCCACGGAGATCGGCACGTCGTGCGCGGGCGCGGCCTTCTCAGCTCCCGCGAGACGGTGGAAGCGGCCGGTGAACCGGCCAAGGCCGCGGTCGAGGACGTTCCACAGCTCGCGAACGACGGCGATCGCTTCGCCGAGTGCCGCGTCAGGCCCCGCCGTCCCGGATCCGGCCGCCGCCGGGTCAGCGTGGAAAGCCAGTGCGACCCTGCCTTCGGTGAGCCGATCCAGGCTTGCGACGGCTCGTGCGAGCATCGCCGGATGGAGGGTGGCGGGGCGTGCCTCCAGCACCAGTCCGAGAGAGACCGTCGCCCCGGCGATCCAGGACACCACAGTCGACGGTTCGAGGTCGGCGCCAGCGGCTCCGGCTGGGATGACCAGCAGGTCCAGTTCCCGCTCGGCCAGGCCCGCCACTTCGATCAGCTGGCCGGGCTCGCAGTCGGCGTCAGTAGGTAGGCGCAGCCCGAACCTGAGCGCATGTCCATAGTTCATCGCGCGTCGAGATGGGCCGAGAGTCGTCCATTCATGGCTCAAGGCTGCACGGCGATGATCACGGGCAACAAACGGGACATGACCAGGTCATCAAAAGTGACACGCTCCAGTATCATGACCGTATGACCGGTCCTCGACAGCCCGATGATTCCTCCGCCACCGCGGGCCAGAGCCGCCCGGAAGCGGGCTATGAACACATCGATGACGACGTGTGCCGCAGTTTTCAGCGCTCGGTCGAGATCGTGGGCAAGAAGTGGAGCGCTGCGGTGCTTCTGGCGGCGATGCGGGGCGCGCGCCGATTCGTCGACTACCGAGCGCGGATCCCCGGAATCTCGAACCACCTTCTGTCCCAGCGTCTGCGTGAGCTCGAGGGTCACCGACTCATTGAGCGGCTCGTGGTACCGACGACGCCGGTCCAGATCACGTACCGGCCCACCGAACAAGGCGCCAGCCTGATGCGTGTTCTGCATCCGCTGATCGAATGGAGCGCCAAGAACGAGGACATGGATACCTGACGAGCTGGTCGCATGCCGCCCACGCACCCGATCCGTTGCGGACTGGGACCGGTGATTGCGCGGGCGGCCGCTCGCGGTGTGGCTTCAGAAGCTGTTTCCGATCCCCATTTTTGAGTACATTTGGGTCCTAGGTTGGTGTGGTGTCCGAAGGCGCCGGGTGGGCCGGGGAGAGGTCTGTCGGGCGTGCGGCGAACGGCTTGAGTCGCGGGCCCGGTCTGATGCGGTGTTCTGCTCGGCGGCCTGTCGTTCCGGGCAGTGGCGGGCTGACCGGCGGTTGCGCAAGCGGCTGGCGGCGGTCCAGGGCGGTGCCGGCGAGGTCGAGTGCCCGGAGTGCGGGCACCGGTGGGTGGCCGGCGTCGACCGGCGTTCGGACGCGTTGTTCTGCTCGACGCGGTGCAAGGTGAGGGCCTGGCGGCGACGGAAGGAAACGTTCGGCGAACGGTCACAGTAACCGCAGAGCTAACGCGTCCAGTGCCCAACTTCGTTCATTTCTGGGCTATTTCTATCCTTTGTTATGATCTTGTCATGTCCGGTCAGACTCTCGGTCCTGAAGCGGGTCCTGTCCCGTCACGGCCCGAAGTGCCCTGCCCCGGCCCGCACTTGGATGGTGGAACACCATGCCGGAGGAGACCGACAAGGTCGGAAACGTCAGCCAGTCCCGTTACGAGCAGATCGTGCAGCCACCAGGCCGACGAGGGGTCGATATGCCGGTTGAGGCGGTCCATGGCGGCCGTCCAGTCGACACCGCGCAGCTCCAGGTCCACGCCCAGCTGGGCGCCGTGCTGGGCAGCACGCGCGGTGTCGGCGGTGTGGACCAGCATCTTCGTGGGGACGCAGCCGACGTTGAGGCAGGTGCCCGCGTACTTCCGCAGTAGCCCGACCCCCTTGTCAACGATGGCCACCTTCAGCCCGTCGAACCGCTCATCGAGTTCGCCGACACCTGACCCGGCGCCCATGACGACCAGGTCGAAGTGGCCGCCTCCCGTGGTGGTGTTCATGTCTGCTCCGTTCTCTGTGTGTCCTGGGGCCGTTTCCGTTCCCGGGACGGGTTGTCAGTTGCGGCCGGCCATGACGCCGCCGTCGATGTCCCAGACCGCGCCGGTGACCCAGTCCGTCTGGTCGGAGAGGAGGAACACCACGGTGGCGGCGATGTCGTCGGGGGTGCCGATGCGGCCCAGCGGGTGGAAGGCGTTGAAGCCGTCCAGTGCGCTGTCCATCTCGGCCTTGGGGATGAACTCCTCGTAGATGGGGGTGCGCACGACCGCCGGGGCGACGGCGTTGGCGCGGATGCCGTACGGCGCGAGCTCCATGCCCACGTGCTGGGTGAGGGAGTGCAGACCGGCCTTGGCCATGGAGTACGCGGAGGACGGCGTCGCGGCGACGGCCTGGTGGGCCCACATGGAGCCGACGTTGACGATGGAGCCCTTGACGCCGCGCTCGACCATGCCGGCGGCGACGGTCTGGGTGATGAGGAAGAAGGCCCGGTTGAGGGCCTGGTAGCGGTCGTAGTCCTCGGGGGTGTGCTCCAGGAACGGCTTGGGGGCGAACACGCCGGCCGCGTTGACCAGGAGGCGCGCGTCGGCGTGGTCGCGGGCCAGCTCGGCGCGTAGCCGCTCGACGGCCTCGGGGTCGTTCAGGTCGGCGGCGAGACCGCTCGCCTGAGGGCTGGCCAGCTCGGCTACGGCCTTCGTCGCGGTGGAGTCGGACCGGCCGGTGACGACGACGCTGCCGCCGGCGTCCAGGATGTGCCGGGCGATGGACAGGCCCATGCCGCTGGTGCCGCCGATGATGACGGCCTTCTTGCCGGTGAGGTCGATGGTGGTGCGGGACATGTCGTGCTCCTGATCAAAGAGGGGAGTGAGGGTGATCCGCTCGGGCAACCCTGAAGCATGCCTATAGCTGGGCAAACTGCCGTAGAAGTGCAGGGTGTGCCCTTTGGTGAAGGCGGCCGTGCGGCGGAAGAGGGAGAGGGATGGTGAAGGGCGAGGGCCACCGTGTGGGGTGCGGCTGCCCGTCCGGGACCGTCAGACGGTGTCGTAGATCCGGACCTCGGGGTCGGCGGCCAGCAGCGGCGCCAGGCCACCGACGACGTCCTGCTTGAACAGGGTGCTGTCGAGGTAGGCACGTGCCTCGCCGGCGGTGGTGAAGCTGTGCAGCACCTGCACGTCTTCATCGCGCCCGAGCAACTCCTTGGACTCGGCGCCGGGAACCGTGTCGAGGAACGGCTGCTTGTACTTCTGGTACACGCCGGCCGCCGCGGCGCGGTTTTCTTCCGCCACCTTCAGGGTGATTTCCAGGTAGGCCATGACGCTTCCTTTCTCGTCGGAATATGCTTGCGGAGATTTCCGCGGGCGGTTGGGACGAGACAAAGGTAAATCCCTGGAAAGGTGTCCGGTAGAGGATCCTTTGTGATGTGGCTATAACCAACGCGCATTACTCACTGGGAAGCCGCCGGAGAGGGCCCCGCGGTCTGGCCTGTAGGGGCCTCGCCGTCCGGCTGGGGGACGGGCCCCAGGCATCCGGCGGAGTCGGCGAGAAAGCCGACGAACTCCTTCAGGTCGGCGCCGAGCGGGTTGTCGCGTCCCCAGACCGCTTCGTAAGAGATCTCCACCGGGGTGCCGCCGCGCACCAGAGGGCGGCAGCTGGCGTGGTCCGGTGTCACCTTGGAGCTCGGCAGCAGGGCGGCGCCCACGCCGAGACGGGCCCACTCGTCGAGGACCCGGTAGCTGGCGGCCTCGCCCGGATAGGTGCGCAGCGGCAGGTCGTTGTCCCGGAAGAGCTGTGTGGTGAAGGTGGTCAGGCCGCAGCTGCTGGGCACGAGGATGAAGTCGGCGCTGGCGGCGTCGTTCAGCTCCACCGGGCCGTCGGTGCCGGGGGCAACGGCCGGGTCGATCACGACGACGGGCTCGGTGAGGATGGTGCGGTGCCGGTAGGCAGGCATGGGTTCCACCTCGGGCACCAGCAGCACATCCAGCTCGCCGTCCTTCAGGGCGGTGCGCAGCAGGTCCAGGTCGGCCTCGCGCAGCACCAGGTCGCGCGGGCGGGTCAGGCCGCGGGCGGCGGTGAAGGCGCAGCCCACCAGATCCGCCCCGATCAGGGGCGAGACGCCCATGCGGATCGAGCCGGCAGCCGGGCTGGTGAGCCGCCGTGCCTCGGCCGTGACCGAGTCCAGCGCCTCCAGGGCCCGGTCGATCATCGGCAGCACGCGAGCGCCGTGCGCCGTGGGCTTGACGCCGCGCGGCGAGCGGTCGAACAGCTTGATGCCGAGTTCCTCCTCCAGGCGGGCCACGCCGTTCGACAGGGCCGGCTGGGTGACGCCGTAGTCGCGCGCCGCGGCGCTGAACGACTTGGTCCGGGACACGGCCTGGGCGTACCGCAGCCCTTCGATGTTCATCTGAACTCCTCTCGGCTACAGCCTCAGGCTATAGCCGTATTCATGATCGTCGTCTACCGGATTCCGGGCATCCATCCTACGGTTGGCAAAGCGCGCTCCGCCGGATCGGCGGGGCAGGAAATATCCGGGCTCTTTTTTCGTCCGGCCATTTCACAGTACCGGGGAATTCCCCGTACAGAATCCTCCCCTTCTTTCCCGTCAGGAGTGATGACCGTGTCCCAGGAGAACCGCCCTTCGTATCGGGCCGCCCAGGTGACCGAATCCGGCGGGCCGGTGCACGTCGCCCCCGTGCAGCCGCGCGAGCCGGGCCCAGGCGAAGTGCGCCTGGACGTGAAGGCGTCCGGCATCTGTGGGGCCGACGCCGGCATGGCCGCCAACCCGTCGCCCGCCTACGGCTTCCCGATCACCCCCGGGCACGAGGTGGCCGGCGTCGTCGCCGAGGTGGGCGAGGGAGTTGCGGGCTGGGAGGTCGGTGAGCGGGCCGGGGTCGGCTGGTTCGGCGGCTCCTGCGGACACTGCACCGCCTGCCGGTCGGGCGACGTGGTCCACTGCGCCCAGCGCCAGATCCCCGGCCTCAGCTACACAGGCGGCTGGGCCACCAGCATCACCGTCCCCGCCGCCGCCCTCGTCCACATTCCCGACGGGCTCTCCTTCGAGGAGGCCGCGCCGTTCGGATGCGCGGGCGTGACCACCTTCAACGCGCTGCGGCACAACGGAGCCGAGCCCGGCGACCGGGTCGCGGTCCTGGGAATCGGTGGCCTGGGCCACTTCGCGGTGCAGTTCGCCGCGGCCATGGGCTTCGAGACGGTGGCCATCGGCCGCGGCAAGGACAAACGGGCAACCGCCCTCGACCTCGGCGCGCACCACTACATCGACGCCTCCGCCGAGGACGCCGGAAAGGCGCTGCGCGCCATGGGCGGCGCCCGGCTGATCCTGTCCACGGCTTCCAGCAGCAAGCCGCTGGCCGGGCTCGTCGACGGGCTCACCCCGCACGGCCGGCTCACGGTCGTCGGCTTCGACGGCACCCCGCTCGACCTCCCGCTGGACAAGCTGGTGATGCACGCCCGTCACGTCACCGGACACGTGACCGGCAGCCCGGTCGACACCGAGCAGGCCATGCGTTTCGCCCTGGCCAGTGACGTGCGCCCGCAGGTGCAGACCGCACCGCTGGAGCAGGCGGCCGAAGCGCTGAAGACCCAGCAGGCCGGACAGGCCCGCTTCCGCATGGTCCTCACCACGGGCGACTGACCACCTCTCCCCCCACTACCCCGAGCAGTACTGGGCCGTGCCACCGGCCCTGGCAAGGAAAGGAGTCCGCGCATGGCGCACAGCACAAGCTGGTCCGTCGTCGTGATCGGAGCGGGTGCATCGGGCCTCGCCGCAGCGAGCACTCTCACGCAGGCCGGGCACGACGTCGTCGTCCTGGAGGCGCGCGAGCGGATCGGGGGGCGGCTCCTGAGCGCCCCGGCCACACCGGAGGGCACCCTCGATCTCGGGGCCACCTGGTTCTGGGACGACGAGCGGCACGTCTGCACCCTCCTCTCCGGATCCGGGCTCGGCAGCTTCCCGCAGCACACCACCGGCGACGCCGTCTACCAGGACGCGGGCGGCGTACAACGCCTCGCGGGCAACCCGATCGACGCCCGATCCAACCGCTTCACCGCCAGCGCCGCGTCCCTCACCGACGCACTTTCCGCCGCACTGCCCTCCGGCACGCTCAGCCTCGGCACTCCGGTCACCGCGATCCGGACCACCCCGTCCAGTCTGGCCGTGCACACCCCCAGCTCCGTCATCGAGGCCGAGCACGTCGTCCTCGCCGTGCCACCCGCGCTCGCCCTCGCGCGCATCGACTTCGGCGGCCGACTGCCCGCCGACCTTGTCCACGTAGCCGAGCAGACCCCGGTGTGGATGGAGCCGTGGTGAAGGTCGTGGCCGAGTATCCCGAGGCGTTCTGGCGCCGGGACGGCCTGGCCGGTGCCGCCTTCAGCCGGAGCGGACCACTGCAGGAAATCCACGACATGTCCGGCCCCGAAGGACAGCCGGCCGCCCTGTTCGGTTTCGCCCACGCAAGCACCGCCCGCAACACCGGCCCCGACTTTCGCGCCGCCGTCACCGGGCAGCTGACGCAGCTCTTCGGTCCACAGGCGGCCCAGCTCGTCGCCCTGCACGTCAAGGACTGGAGCGCCGAGCAGTGGACGTCCCCCGCGCAGGTGGCGCAACTGGCCGACTACTCCCTCTTCGGCCACCGCCTGTACCAGCGTCCGGCAATGGAGGGGCGGCTCCACTGGGCGTCCACCGAAACCGCCCGCGGCTACGCCGGCCACATCGAAGGAGCGCTGGTGGGTGGCGAACGCGCCGCCCACGCCATCCTCTACGCGTTGCCCGACTCGAACTCGAACCCGGAGCCCGCGACGGCGAACTCCGCCCCCGCCGCCTGAACACCTTCATCCTCCGCCCCGACCCGGCCCTACAAGAGGTGACCTGATGCACGAGGTGACAGCCCTCCTGCGCGAGTACGACCGTGCCCGCGCCTACACCGACGACCTGTGGAAGGACCTCAGCCCCGACGAGATCACCTGGCGCCCGCACGAGGACTCCAGCGCGATCGGCTGGCACCTTGGCCACCAGGCCCACGTCGCCCACTTCATGGTCCGCAACCTCACCGCCGCCGAGCCGAGTCCGGACCCCGAGCTGGACGGGCTCATGGACTCGGCGAACCCGGAGAATTTCCGCGGTGCCCTGCCGACCGTCGAACGGCTCGGCGCGTTCCGGGACACCGTCGCCGAACGCGTCCACGCCCGGATGAACGACATCGCGAGCGGACGCGTCGCCGCCCCGGACCAGCTCACCGTCGTCGCCCGGCACCTCCTGGTTGCGCTGATCAACCACGAGTACCAGCACGACCAGTGGATCGGCGAAGTCCGTGCGAACGACCTCGGCCATGCCTTCCCCAGCGACCCGGACACCGACCAGGTCTCCCGCCTGGACGGCTACCTCGTCCTCAATCCGCTCGCCTGAGCCGACGCCAAGCGAGCAGGTCCCACCGAACCACGAAAGATCCAGGAACAGAGCATGAGCTACCACGAGCACACCGACTACAAGCACGCCCGCAACCTCCGCGCCGGCGCCCCCGAGGCGGTCAAGGCGTTCATGGAGTTGGACAAGCAGGTCCTGCGCAATCCCGACAACGTCATCCCGCCCAAGTACGCCGAGCTGATGGCCGTGGCCGTGGCCCTGACCACTCAGTGCGCGTACTGCATCGAAGTCCACACCAAGGCCGCGCACGAGGTCGGCGCCACCGAGAAGGAGATCGCAGAGACCACCATGATCGCTGCGGCACTGCGGGCGGGCGGCGCCTACGCCCACGGCTTCATGGCAATGAAGTTCTTCAACCAGGCCGAAGCAGCTAAGAGGCCATCTCATTTGGCCGGGTTGGCTACTGGTCGTGGCAGGGATCGTTGAGCGGCTGGTGCCGGACGAGTTGTGGGAGCTGTTCCAGCGCGTGGTGCCGGAAGCGCCATCGCGGCCGCAGGGTGGTGGCCGGCGTCGGCACGGCGACCGTGAAGTGCTGGCCGCGATCGTCTTCGTGGCAACTTCGGGCTGCACGTGGCAGCAGGTGCCGACCGCCTCGTTCGGGCCGTCCGGCGCGACGGCTCACCGCCGGTTCACCGAGTGGACCAAGGCCCGGGTGTGGGCCAAACTCCACCGCCTGGTCCTCGATGAACTGGGATCCCGCGGCGAACTGGACTGGTCCCGGTGCGCGATCGACTCGGTCAACATGCGGGCCCTGAAAAGGGGGAGCTGACAGGTCCGAATCCTGTGGACCGGGGCAAGTACGGGTCGAAGGTCCACTTGATGACGGAGCGGACCGGCCTGCCCCTGTCCATCGGCATCTCGGGTGCCAACACGCATGACAGCCAGGCCCTGGTCCCGTTGGTGAAGGGCATACCTCCGATCCGCTCGCGGCGAGGACCCAGGCGACGAAGGCCGCACAAACTCCACGCCGACAAGGGCTACGACTACAACCACCTGCGGCGATGGCTGGCCGGCCGAGGCAATTCGGCACCGCATCGCACGCAGGGGCATCGAGACCTCACAACGGCTCGGCCGTCACCGCTGGACCATCGAACGCACCATGGCCTGGCTCGCCGGATGCCGACGCCTGCACCGCCGCTACGAACGCAAGGCCGAGCACTTCCTGGCCTTCACCAGCATCGCCTGCACCCTGATCTGCTACCGCAGACTCACCAAATGAGATGACCTTTAAGACCGTGTCCTATGTGGGGCGAGCTCGTTGGGCCGAGCATGGGGCGGGGTACGTGGAGTTGGATTGTTCCGGACGGGCTGTGGGAGATCGCGGAGCCGCTGATCCCGCCGTCGAAGGTGCGGCCGCAGGGCGGCGGGACGCAGGACACGCCTGATGAGACGCTGTTCGCCGCGATCATCTACGTGCTGGTCAGCGGCTGTGCCTGGCGGGCTCTGCCGCCGTGTTTCGGGATATCGAAGTCGACAGCCCACCGCAGGTTCCTGATCTGGTCGAGAGCCAATGTCTGGGGCCGGCTCCACGAGGAGATCCTGCACCGCCTGGACGACGCCGGCCTGCTCGACCTGTCCCGGGCCGTGCTCGACTCCGCCCACGTGAGGGCTAAAAGGGGCGAACTCACAGGTCCGAGTCCCGTGGACCGGGGCAGGCCGGGTTCCAAGATGCACGTCCTGTCGGACGCGAACGGACTGCCCCTCCTTGTCGGGATCTCCGCTGCGAACACCCACGACAGCCTCGCGCTGAAGCCCATGGTTCAGGGCCACCAAACGAGACACGACCCCCACCGCGCCGCTACTTCAAGCCCCAGCGCCTGCACGCGGACAAAGCCTACGACGTTCCTCACCTGCGGAAATGGATGTGGGGCAAGCACATCGGCGTGCGCATCGCCCGCAAGGGAGTTGAGTCCAGCGAACGGTTAGGCCGCCGCAGATGGGTGATCGAGCGGACCATGTCCTGGCTGACCGGCTACCGCAGGCTCAACCACTGCTACGAACGCCACCCCCGCAACTACCTGGCCTTCCTCGGCCTCGCCGCCGCCCTCTGCTGCTACAAACGACTCGCCCGACTCACCACATAGGACACGGTCTTAGAAACGCTGGCGACAGGTGGAACAAGGGAAGGCTGACAGGGATATGCGTAGGCCCGGCCGGGGCTCCGGC
The DNA here is from genome assembly GCF_022695985.1 of Streptomyces sp. NP-1717. Taxonomy (GTDB): domain Bacteria; phylum Actinomycetota; class Actinomycetes; order Streptomycetales; family Streptomycetaceae; genus Streptomyces. The sequence continues at coordinate 80,488 of NZ_JAAPBF010000008.1, forward strand.
CGGGCCTACGCGGGCGTACCCATCAGGCGTACGCCGTGCCCGGGCTCTGGGCGCGACTGGACAGAGCCCGGGTCGTCTGGTCAGGGCCTGTCGAGGGCCGCTGCGGGTTGTGGCTTGGTGAGATCGGCCGGCGGGGTTGGCGCGGCCGCCTTCTCCTCTGGCTCGGACGGTGTGGCAGGGGTCTTGCCGCGCAGCACGGCGTTGACGTGTGCGGTGTCCAGGACGCGTTCCCAGCGGGCGACGACGAGGGTGGCGACGCTGTTGCCGGCGAGGTTGGTCAGGGCGCGGCACTCGGACATGAACTTGTCGATGCCGAAGATCAGCATGATGCCGGCCGCCGGGACAGTGCCGACTGTGGACAGGGTGGCGGCGAGTGCGATGAAACCGGCGCCGGTGATGCCGCCCGAACCCTTGGAGGTGAGGATCATGACGGCGAGCAGGCCGAGTTGCTGGGTGATGCTGAGGGGCGTGTCGGTGGCCTGGGCGATGTAGACGGCAGCCAGCGAGAGGTAGATGGAGCTACCGTCGAGGTTGAAGGAATAGCCGGTGGGGACGGTGAGCCCGACGATGTCCCGGCGTAGGCCGAGTCCTTCGAGCTTGGTCATGAGGCGGGGCAGGGCGCTCTCCGAGGAGGAGGTGCCCAGGACAAGCAGGAACTCCTCGCGCAGGTAGCCCAGCAGCCTGAAGATGTTGATCTTCATGAGTGCTGTGACGCCGCCCAGGATCACGATGACGAAGAACGCCGACGTGCCGTAGAAGAGACCGATGAGCTGGCCCAGGCTGGTGAGGGTGGACACCCCGTACTTGCCGATGGTGTAGGCCATCGCCCCGAACGCGCCGATGGGGGCGGCGAGCATGACGTAGTGCAGGATCTTGAAGATCACGGCGCTGAGCCGGGTGACGCCGGCTACGAGGGGTTCACCGATCGGGCCGACGGCCTTGAGCGCGACTCCGAAGAGGACGGAGAAGAAGAGAACCTGGAGAATGTTGCCCTCGGCGAATGCGCCTATGGCGCTCTCTGGCACGAGGTCGGTGATGAAATGCCACCAGCTCTGGTCCTCTCCGTCCTTCACGTATTGGGCCGCGTCCCCCTCCAGTTGGAGGTCCCCAGGGTGAGCGTGGACGCCGACGCCGGGCTGGAAGATGTTGACCGCGAGCAGCCC
>NZ_JAAPBF010000080.1 GCF_022695985.1 Streptomyces sp. NP-1717
GGCCACCTCCACCTCCACCTTCGTCCGCTCCCCCGGCACCGTGAACGTCTCGCCGACGCCCAGCGGCGCGTCCGCCAGCGGCGGGTAGACCGACTGGTCCCAGCAGGCCTCGCTGTCCGGGTGGGTGTCCACCACCTCGATCGGGCCACCGCCCGACTCCGTCTCCCCCCGCACCCGGTAGATCAGCACGCCCTCGGTGCATGTGGTGGCGTCGTTGCCGGTCGAGCCGCGCGCCTCGATCGCCAGGGCCGAGTGCTCGCCCGTCCTGACCACCGCGAGCCGGGTCCCGGCGCTCGCGCCGGCCGGGGGCGCGGCGTCCAGCGGTTCGAGGGTGAGCATGCTGCTGCCGGTGGGCTTCACACAGCTCACCTGCCGTCCGCCGAGCCAGCCCAGTTTCCACTTGTGCCAGCCGAACAGGTCCGGGGACAGACCGAATTGACTGCCCATCACGTCCCAGTCGCCGACATGGGTGTCCCAGTCGCCCTTGCCGTCGGTCGGCCGGTGGTAGAGGTCGGGCAGGTCGAAGACGTGCCCGGTCTCGTGGGCGAGCACGTTGCGGTCCGGCGGGTGCCGCTCGAACACGGTGACGACCCGCTTGATGTCCGTGCCGTCGGCGGTCAGCGGGTGATCGAAGTTGACCACTTTCGTCGCGTCGGAATCCACGCCGGGGGCGTCCGGGTCCGCGACCAGGTAGACGAGGTCGTACCGCGAGAAGTCGATCACCGGATCGGCGACCGCCAGCGCGTCCCGCAGATACGCGGTGCGCATCTCCGGCGCCCAGTCGCGCTTTATGGCGTAGTCGGTTGACGCGCGCGGCATGTCGATCCACTGGAGCCGTGGATGCGGGTGCAGCGCGAACTTCCCGTACGACGCCCGCTCGAAGAATCTGCTGGTCGCCGGGAAGTGGTCGGCCACCAGATCGGCGGGCTCGATCCGCGGGGCCGCGTCCGGGAAGGACAGGAAGACCATGACCGCGTCGAGGGTCCTGGCCGGGCGTGGATAGGAGGCGTTCCACGTGTCGAGGCCGAGCGAGTGGTGCGCGGTGGTACGCGGGAGGGCGCAGGGTCCGGCGGGGTCGGCGACGGCGGGGCCGGCCACCAGTGAGGTGGCGGCGACCGCGACGAGGGAGGTGAAGGCCGCGGCCGTGCTGCGCAGGCGCGGCCGGTCCACTCCCCCGGGTGTCAGACGACGCTCCACGTGGACCTCCGGCTGCGGAATGCGGGACAGCTCCCCCACTTTCTTTCCTTTTGCAGGGATACGCCCTGTTCCGCTGGCCCAGTTGGGTGAGCGGAACGACACCCCCGGCAGATCACGGAAAGTCACAATCGATCAGAGGGAAGACAGGTCGCACCACAGACGAGCAGAAACGATCGTCCGCCACTCGGCGTCGACGTCGCGCGCCCCGGTTCACCACCGGGGAGCTGGAACGGCCGACCGGCCTGCCTCTATGATCGGCAGACTTTCCTGCGCCGATCATCGCGAATCACACCCCTGTACGACACCACTGCACTGCGGGAGCGAGCCGTGAGCGGAACCTCCGAAAGGCCCCGGCCCGCAGCGGTCGCGGCGCCCCAGTCCGCCACGCCGTCAGTCACGGAGTGTCACGCTCAGGCCGGACAGGACGACCGCGACCGGTGCGACGACCACCACGACCGCACGGACGACCACGACCGCACGGACCACCACGACCACAAGGAGCGCGGCGACTACCGGGCGGCCTTCAACGCGGCCCGGCTCCCCATGGCCGTCGTGGACCGGCGCGGAACCGTCGTCACCGTCAACGACGCCCTGGCCGAACTGGTCGGCGCCGAGCGCGACTCGCTGCCCGACCGAACCGCCGCCGACCTCGTCGACCTCGCCTCCGACGACCGGACCTGGCACGCGTACCAGGAGGTGCTGCGCGGCCGTCGCTCCCGCTTCCGCTGCACCCGCCGTCTCAAGCACCCCGACGGCCGCGCGCTCTGGGCGGAGGTCACCGTCACGCCCCTGCCCGACGGCGGCAGCGTCCTGCTCTCCCTCACGGACATCAGCGAACGGCGCGAGCTCCAGGCCAGGCTCCGCCATCTCCAGATGCACGACCCGGTGACCCGGCTGCCCAACCGCACGCTGTTCTTCGAGCGGCTCTCGACCGCGCTCGAATCGTCGTACGACCATGGCAGAACAGGGCGGATCGGCCTCTGCTACCTGGATCTCGACGGCTTCAAGGCCGTCAACGACACGCTGGGGCACCGCGTCGGCGACCGGCTGCTCGCCGCCGTCGGGGCCCGGCTGACCGAGTGCGCCGACAACGACGGTCACAGCCGCGGCGGCCACCACCTCGTCGCGCGCCTCGGCGGCGACGAGTTCGCGATCCTGGTCGAGGACTCGGCCGGTACGGAACAGCTCGCCGATCTCGCCCGCGCGGTGCTCGCCGCGCTCCAGCTCCCGTTCGACCTCGCCGGGCAGCGGCTCTCCGTCTCGGCGTCCATCGGCGTCGTCGAACGGGCCGCCGAGGGCACCACCCCCACCGGTCTGATGCAGGTCGCCGACACGACGCTCTACTGGGCGAAGGCGGACGGCAAGGCGCGCTGGACCCTCTTCGACCCGGAGCGCAACGCCCACCGGATGACCCGCCAGGCGCTGTCGTCCACGCTGCGCCCGGCCGTCGAGCGCGAGGAGTTCGTGCTCCAGTACCAGCCGCTCGTGGGGATGGCCGACGGCGTCGTACGGGGCGTGGAGGCACTGGTGCGCTGGAACCACCCGCAGTTCGGCATCCTCGCGCCCAACCGCTTCATCGGCATCGCCGAGGAGGACGGATCGATCGTGCAGCTCGGCCGCTGGGTGCTGCGTACGGCCTGTCTCCAGGCCCGTCAGTGGCAGCGCGACCATCCGGCGGACCGGCCGCTGTTCGTGAGCGTCAACGTCGCCGTACGGCAGGTCTGGGACTCCGACCTGGTGGCCGACGTGGCCGCGATCCTCGCCGAGACCGGTCTGGCGCCCCGCCTGCTGCAACTGGAGCTGACCGAGTCCGCGGTGATGGGCTCGGCAGGCCGGCCGCTCCAGGCGCTCCAGGCGCTGAGCGACATGGGTGTGCGCATCGCCATCGACGACTTCGGGACCGGCTACTCGAACCTCGCGTATCTGAGCCGGCTGCCGGTCTCCGTACTGAAGCTGGACGGCTCCTTCGTCCGGGGCTTCCGTTACGACGAGGGCGTCCACCCCAACCCGGCGGACGAGACGATCGTCGAGACCCTGGTCCATCTCGCCCACCGGCTGGGCCTGACGGTGACGGCGGAGTGCGTGGAGACGGCGGGCCAGGCGGCCCGCCTGCGCCGGATCGGCTGCGACACCGGGCAGGGCTGGCTGTACTCGCGTGCGGTGGGGCCGAAGCGGATCGCGGAGATGATCGGGGTCAGCCCGCTGAAGGTCTGACCCCGCCGACGTCACCGCTGACGCGGACGGCGCGCCGGCAGGCGCCGGGCGTGGTGCCCGGCGCGCGATTCTCGCGCCGGGCACCGGCTCGATCGATGACGGGGCCCGCCGCGCCAGGTCTCTCCGGTGGCCCGCACGGACTGCGGGCGGCGATCCCGGTCGCGGCGGTGGTGACGGCGCCGACACCGTACGCCCGCCCCCGCGGAGGCCGGGGACCGGACGCCGCCACGTACCGGCCGTCGATCAGCCGGGCAGACCGTAGGCGTCGGCGATCAGGCCGTAGCTGCGCAGGCGCGCGTCGCCGCCGTGGGCGTTGGCGGTGAGCATCAGCTCGTCGGCGCCCGTGCGCTTCTGGAGGTCGTCGAGGCCGGCGCGGACGGCGTCCGGGGTGCCGTGCACGATGTTCGTCAGCCAGCCGTCGACGAAGTCGCGCTCCTGCGGGCTGAAGCCGTACGCCTCCGCCTCTTCGGGCGTCGGGACGAGCCCGGGGCGCCCGGTGCGCAGGCGCAGCATCGACAGCGCGCCGGTCAGGACCTGGCGGCGGGCCTCCTTCTCGTCCTCGGCGGCGAGTGCGGCGACGCCGATCACCGCGTACGGGGCGTCGAGTACGGCGGAGGGCCGGAAGGACTCGCGGTAGAGATCCAGCGCGGGGATCGTGTTCTGCGCCGAGAAGTGGTGCGCGAAGGCGAACGGCAGCCCGAGCGTGGCGGCCAGCCGGGCGCTGAACCCCGAGGAGCCGAGGAGCCAGAGCGGCGGCCGGGCGGCGGGGCCCTGGACGGGTCCGGGGACGGCGTGGATCCGCGCGTACGGGTGCCCGTCCGGGAAGTCGTCGTCCAGGAAGCGGGTGAGTTCGGCGAGCTGCTGCGGGAAGTCGTCGGCGCCTTCGTTCAGGCGGTCGGTACGGCGCAGCGCGGCGGCCGTGGCCCCGTCGGTGCCGGGCGCCCGGCCGAGCCCGAGGTCGACCCGCCCGGGGGCCAGGGCCTCCAGGGTGCCGAACTGCTCGGCGATGACGAGCGGCGCGTGATTGGGCAGCATGACGCCGCCCGAACCGAGCCGGATGCGCTCGGTGTGGGCGGCGAGATGGGCCAGGATCACGGCGGGCGACGAGGAGGCGACACCGGGCATCGAGTGGTGCTCGGCGACCCAGTGGCGGTGGTAGCCCCTGCGCTCGCCGAGCTTGGCGATCTCGACGCTGGTCCGCAGTGACTGCCGGGCGGTGCTCCCGCTGCCGACGGTGACCAGATCCAGCACGGACAGCGGCACGGGCGCGCTGCCCAGCGCCGTACCTCGAATTGCGTCAACCACCGGTGCGGGCCCTTCTGGTGCGGGAGATGCGTACAGCCCTGACCAACAGGAGGACGGCTCCGTTTTATTCCCGGCCCGGGATCGGACCTGGGCCGGGGCTCAGTCCCGGCTCGCGAACAGCGTTCCCAGTTTCGGCGCCCACGCGTGGCGCTCCACCAGGCGCAGCCCTTCCCAGACCGTCACCTGGTTCGCGGTGAGGACCGGTTTGCCGAGGTCCGCCTCCAGTTCCGGGAGGTACGCCACGGTGTGCAGCGCCGTGTCCGGGAGCAGGACCACCTCGGCGTCCGGGTGGTCGCCCTCGCGGGCCAGGGCGAGTACTTCGTCCCGTCCCCAGGTGCCGACCTCGGCCGCCGTGATGATGCCGCTGCCGCGCGTGGAGACCACCTCGACGCCCGCCGCCTTCAGGAAGGCGGCGAAGTAGCCCGCGACGTCCTCCGGATAGGTGGCCGCCACCGCGACCTTCCGCGCGCCCAGCGCCTGGACCGCGTGCGCGAAGGCGAAGGAGGTGCTGGAGGCGGGCAGTCCCGCCTCCACGGCCAGTTGCCGTGCCTGTTCGTGGGCACCGTCCCAGCCGTACACGAAGCTGCCGCTGGTGCACGCCCAGACCACGGACTCGGCCCCGGCCATCCGCAGCTCCTCGACACCGTCCGCCAGCCGCCGCGCCGAACCCATTTCCAGGAGCGCGTCGACCCGGTGGGCGTCCTCACCGATGTCGGTGTGGACGAGGGGCAGTCTGATGTCGCTGTCGAAGAGCATCTCCAGACGGGGGTAGTCGTCCTCGGCGGAGTGGCCGGGGTAGAGAAGTCCGACGGTCGTCATGTCCACCCTTCCTGTTCCTCGGTCGGAGCGTCCGGCTGGGAAGGCTGCGCCCACTCGCCGGGCTGGGCCGGCTGGGCGTCCTGCAGATGCTGGACCGGTTCCATCCGCTCCATCTCCGCGATGCCGGGGATGTCACCGATCCCGGAAATCTCCGGGATGTGGTGGACCTCGGGCATCTCAGGGATCTCTCCCATCCCTTCCAGCGTAGGCACGTGGCGCGCCGGGGGCGGGTTGAGCAGCAGGCCCTGGTACGGGCCGACCGCGTGCGCGCCGATCCGGCGCAGGGCCGCCCACATCGTGACCTGGTTCGCCGACAGCACCGGCATCCTCAGCTCGGCCTCCAACTGCGGGATCGCGTCGTACGTCGGCAGGTTCGTACAGCTGATGAACAGCGCGTCGGCCGCGCCGACGACGGCCTGCCGCGCCATGTCCACGACCGACCGGTACGGCACCTTCCAGATGTGCCGGGTCAGCCCCAGGAAGGCGCGACCCGTGACGGTTACCCCGGCCTCCGCCAGGTACTCCTCCAGCGACTCGGTGACCGACTCCGTATAGGGGGTGACCAGTGCGATCCGTTTCGCGCCCAGCTCTTCGAGCGCCTCCAGCAGCGCACCCGACGTGGTGAGCGAGGGCACCTCGCCCGCCCTGTTCATCGCCTCGCACATCGCCCGCTCCCCGACGACACCGCCGACGAAGCTGCCCGAGGTGCAGGCGTACGCGATCACCTCCGGCTCGGACGCGCCAAGGGCCATCACCGCCTCTCCGAGGGTCTCGTGCTCACTCACGAGCCTGGCAAGGTCCAGCGACACCTCGACGGGGACGTAAGGGGTCCTCGTCAGGCGCAGCGAGATCTCGTCGGGCATCCAACGCCAGAGTTCACGATCAAGAGCAAAGTCGAATGGGGCGACCACGCCGACACCACGCTGCGGCTGTGGTCCACCCAGAAAGGAGACATCCATCGCACGGCCCCCTTTGGCTGTTGTTGACGACGGTAGGAGGTGAATGCGAGCGTGGTCAATGAGCTCAGGAAATACGTTGCACCGAATTTTCCTGGAGGAAATCCCCGACCCGATCGGAAGGGTACTCCCGATGACCGAACCGACCCTTCTCGTCCTGGGTGCCGACCCGCCGCCGCGCCTCGGCCGGCTGACCGGTCGGGCGCACGTCCGGTACGCCGACGAGTCTTCGCTGGCCGCCCAACTCCCCCTGGCTGACGTCCTGTTGGCGTGGGACTTCACATCCGACGCGATCCGGCTGGCCTGGCCGGGGGACGGCCCGAGGCCCGGCTGGGTGCACACGGCGAGCGCCGGTGTGGACCGGCTGCTCTGCCCCGAACTGATCAACTCCGAAACAGTCGTCACGAACGCCCGCGGCATCTTCGAGGAACCCATTGCCGAATACGTGGCAAGTCTTGTACTTGCCATGGCCAAGGATCTGCCGGGAACTCTCGAACTGCAGCGTCAGCGGCGATGGCGCCATCGCGAGGGACTACGGGTGGCCGAGAGCCGCGCGACCGTCGTGGGCGCGGGCCCGATCGGCCGGGCGATCGCCGGGACCCTGAAGGCGCTCGGCGTGAAGGTGGCGATCACCGGCCGCACCGCGCGCCCGGGAATCCACGGCGCCGACGAGCTGGACCGGCTGCTCACCCGCTCCGACTGGGTGATCTGCGCGGCGCCGCTCACGGAGAGCACGCGCGGCATGTTCGACTCCCGTCTCTTCGGTCTGATGCAGCCCTCGGCGCACTTCATCAATGTGGGGCGCGGCCAGCTCGTCGACGAGAAGGCGCTGGCGGACGCCGTGGCCAAGCGCGGGATCGCGGGCGCCGCGCTCGACGTCTTCGAGGCCGAGCCGCTCGATCCCGAGAGCCGGCTGTGGGACGTGCCCGGCCTGATCGTGTCGCCCCACATGAGCGGTGACACCGTCGGCTGGCGCGACCGACTGGGGGAGCAGTTCGTCGGGCTTTACGACATCTGGGCGTCCGGAGAGCCACTGCCTAACGTGGTGGACAAGAAACGTGGGTACGTCCCCATGCATGACTGAGTCCATGTTCCTCACCGATCTCACCGCACGACAGCTGCTGGCCGGCTACGAGAAGGGCGACTTCTCACCGGTCGACGCGGTGCGTGCCGCGCTGGAACGGATCGAGGCGGTCGAACCGCTCGTCAACGCCTTCGTCCGGGTCGACGCCGACGAGGCGCTCGCCGCCGCGGAGGCCGCCGCCGGCCGGTGGCACAGAAAGGAACCGCAGGGACGGCTGGACGGTGTCCCGGTCTCCGTGAAGGACATCTTCCTCCAGCGCGGGGGGCCGACCCTGCGCGGTTCGCGGACGGTCAGTCCGGCGGGCCCGTGGCCGGACGACGCGCCGGCGGTGGCGCGGCTGCGCGAGCACGGTGCGGTCCTCATCGGCAAGACGACGACGCCGGAGTTCGGCTGGAAGGGCGTGACGGACTCACCGCTGAACGGGATCACGCGCAACCCCTACGACCTGTCCCGGACGGCCGGCGGGTCCAGCGGAGGCAGCGCCGCGGCGGTCGCGCTCGGCGCCGGTCCGCTGTCGATCGGCACCGACGGCGGCGGCTCGGTCCGGATCCCCGCGTCGTTCTGTGGCATCTTCGGGCTCAAACCCACGTACGGGCGGATCCCGCTCTTCCCGTCCAGCCCCTTCGGCACGCTGGCGCACGCCGGTCCTATGGCGCGCGACGCCGCCGACGCCGCGCTGCTCCTCGACGTCATCAGCGGCGCCGACTGGCGCGACTGGTCGCAGCTCGCCCCGGCACCGGGTGTCACCGCCACCCTGTCGGAGGGGGTCGCGGGGCTGCGGATCGCGTACTCGCCGTCGTTCGGCGGCCAGGTCGCGGTACGCCCGTCCGTGGCGGCGGCCGTACGGCGCGGGGTGGGGCGGCTCGCGGAGCTGGGCGCGTACATCGAGGAGACCGACCCGGACATCTCGGACCCGGTGGAGGCGTTCCACACGCTGTGGTTCTCGGGAGCGGCGCGGGTGACCCAGCCGCTCGGCGAGGAGCAGCGCGAGCTGCTCGACCCGGGGCTCCGGGAGGTCGTGGCGGAGGGGGAGCGGGCGAGCGCGCTGGACTATCTGGCGGCCGTGGACGCGCGGATGGAGCTGGGCCGGCGGCTCGGCCGGTTCCACGAGACGTACGACCTGCTGGTGACGCCGACGCTGCCGATCGCGGCGTTCGAGGCGGGCGTGGAGGTGCCGAAGGGCTCGGGGTACCGCCGCTGGACCGGCTGGACCCCGTTCACGTACCCCTTCAATCTGACGCAGCAGCCCGCGGCGACGGTGCCGTGCGGGGTGGACGAGGACGGGCTGCCGATCGGCCTCCAGCTGATCGGCGCGCGCCACGCGGACGCGCTGGTGATGCGGGCGGCCCACGCCCTGTACGAATCGGGCGCGACGTCCCTCCCGGCCCCGACCGGCGCGTAGCCCCTGCCCGCGGTACGTCGGTGTCCTCAATCGCCGGACGGGCTGAAAATGCGGCCCGTCCGGCCGGGCAAGGGCGTATTTGAAGCCCGTCCGGCGATTGAGGACGGAACCTCAGACGCGCCTGAAGTTCAGCGTCTCCCCCGTCGCGCCCGCGCGCCACAGGTCCTGGCAGGCCTCCGCCATCTCGTCGAGGCCCTCCACCACCGAGCCCCAGACGATCCCGGGGATCCACCCCGTGTCACCGTTGATCAGCAGGTTGTTGCGCTCGTAGAACAGCGCGAGGTCGACAACGGTACGGCGCCCCCGGTGCGCGGCCTGCTCCTCGTACCCGTACGACGTGGTGCCGAGCACCGTGTCCGAGAAGGTGAAGTAGCACAGGTCGCCCGGGATGGGGGTGACCGTCGGGTTCTCCAGCGGCGGCTCCTGCTCGGCGAACCCGGGCATCAGCGCGTAGATCTCGTTGCGCGCATACTTCGCGTGGTACACGTCACCGCCCAGCGGCAGCGCGTCCCACACGGCTGCGCAGGTGATCGGGGCCAGGTCATCGAGGAGCTTGGCGGTGCAGCGGACGCCGCGCTTGTCCAGGGACACTTCGATGAAGCGGTCGCTCATAAGTCTTCGCGCCCTTCCGGTCGGTTTCGTAGAGCCTGTGTCCGGCCATGAATACCCGCACCCGCCGCACGAATGCGGAGCCGAAGGGCCCCGTCTCTCGTATGTGACGCGTCTACAACGATAGGCATATCGGTCCGAAAATAATCCGCATACCCCCGGTCGTTTCGGGTAGCCGCGCGCCTATGGCTCCACTCAAGGGGAACAACACAAGCACGGGAAGAGGGCTCCGGCGCCGCTCGCTGCTCGCGGGTGCCGCGGCACTCGGTGTCGCGGGCGCTGTCGGGGCCACCAGCGGATGCAGCCGCGTGGCCACCGCCGACAACGGGGACGGGGGGACCCTCCTCGATCAGCTCCGCGCCAAGGGAACGGTGCGCCTCGGGCTGGCCGGCGAACAGCCGTACAGCTACATCGGCAAGGACGGTGAGATGACGGGCTCCGCCCCGGCCATCGCCTCGCGCATCTTCAAGGAGTTGGGCGTGGACAACGTCCAGCCCTTCGCCACCGAGTTCGGTTCACTGATCACCGGACTGAACTCGCTCCAATTCGACGTGGTCGCCGCCGGGATGTACATCAACCCGGAGCGCTGCGAACAGGTCATCTTCGCCGACCCCGAATACCAGATGCTCGACGCGTTCATCGTGCCGAAGGGGAACCCGAAGAATCTCCACTCGTACAAGGACATAGCCGAGGCCGGCGCCAAGATGGCGACGGGCGTCGGTTACGCGGAGATCGGCTACGCGGAGGAGGCCGGGGTCAAGAGCATCACGACCCTGCCCGACCAGCTGGCCGGGCTGCTCGCCGTCGAACAGGGCCGCGTCGATGTCTTCGCCGGCACCGCCGTCACGGTGTTCAACGTGATCGAGGAGACCGACAGCACGAAGGCCGAGGCGACCAAGGAGGTCACACCGATCGTCGACGGCAAGCCCGTCATCGACGTCGGCGGCTTCGCCTTCCGCTCGCCGGAGACGAACCTGCGCGACTCCTTCAACCGCGAGCTGCACAAGCTCAAGAAGAGCGGTGAGCTGCTGGAGATCATGCGGCCCTTCGGCTTCACGAAGGACCAGATGACGACCATCACGGCGAAGGAGAAGTGCGCGCCATGAGTGAGATCACCTGGGGCCTGTGGAAACTCCTCCTCGAAGGCGTCTGGATCACCGTCCAGCTGACGATCTTCAGCTCCGCGCTGGCCGCCGTGGTCGCGCTGGTCGTCGGGCTCGCCCGCGCCCACCGGCTGTGGATCGTGCGGTTCATATCCGGGGCCTACTTCGAGATCTTCCGCGGCACGTCCGCGCTCATCCTGATGTTCTGGATCTTCTTCGTGCTCCCCCTGGGCTTCGGCTGGCAGCTCGTCCCGATATGGGCGGCGACGCTGGCGCTGGGGCTCACGTACGGGGCGTACGGCTCCGAGGTCGTCCGCGGCGCGGTGCAGGCCGTGGCTCCGGCCCAGCGCGAGGCGGGGATCGCGCTGAGCTTCACACCCGCCCAGCAGCTGCGGAAGATCATCCTGCCGCAGGCGTGGCCGGAGATGATCCCGCCGTTCAACAACCTGCTGATCGAACTGCTCAAGGGCACGGCACTGGTCTCCATCATGGGCGTTGCCGACATCGCCTTCGGTGCGTCGCTGGTGCGTAACGCGACGGGCGAGAGCGCGCCCGTGTACACGGTCATCCTGCTGATGTACTTCGTGCTCGCCTTCGTGCTCACGCGCGGTATGCGCGTCCTCGAACGTCAGGCGAAGGCCGGAATCGGCCAGCGCCCCGAGAAGACGCGGGGCGTCGCGCGCAAGCTCGGCGTCTCCCGTCGGAACGCCGTTTCGGCGAGCGCGGGAGGTGAGAGCTGATGGAGTGGAACTGGTCCGCGGTCGGCGACTTCATGCCGATGTTCTGGGACGGCCTGATCGTCACGCTCCAGGCACTGGTCCTGGGCGCGCTGCTCGCCTTCGCCCTCGGTCTCGTCTGGGCGATGGCCCAGCGCTCCGGCCTGGCGGTGGTGCGGTGGCCGGTGAACGTCCTCACCGAGTTCGTCCGCAACACCCCGCTGCTCGTGCAGCTGTTCTTCCTCTACTACGTGCTCCCCGAGTGGGGTGTCACGCTCAGCGCCATGGTGACCGGTGTCATCGGCCTGGGCCTGCACTACTCGACGTACACCGCCGAGGTCTACCGGGCCGGCATCGACGGCGTCCCGGCCGGCCAGTGGGAGGCGGCGAAGGCGCTCAGCCTGCCGAGGTCCCGCACCTGGGGCGCGGTGATCCTCCCGCAGGCGATCCGCCGTGTCGTGCCCGCGCTGGGCAACTACGTCATCGCGATGCTGAAGGACACCCCGATGATCTTCGTCATCGGAGTGATGGAAATGCTCGGCCAGGCACGGCAGTTCGCCTCCGAGACGTTCCTGACCGTCGAGGTCTTCACCGTCGTGGGTGTGGCCTTCATCGTCATCTCCTATCCGGCATCCCTTCTCATGCGAGCATTGGAGCGTCGCCTTGTCCGCTGACAGCACTCCCCTCAACACCTCCAAGGAAACGGCCAATCCCGCCGCCGACGGCAGCGAGCTGATCCGCTTCGACAAGGTCACCAAGCGCTTCGGGTCCAACACGGTCCTGGACTCGCTGGACTTCACGGTCAACTCCGGCAAACACGTGACGCTCATCGGTGCCTCGGGATCGGGCAAGACGACGATCCTCAGACTCCTGATGACGCTGATCAAGCCGGAGGAGGGCACCATCAAGGTGGCTGGTGAGTACCTCACTCACCAGGAGAAGGACGGCAAGCTCGTCCCCGCCGGCGAGAACCATGTCCGTGAGGTGCGCAAGAACATAGGCATGGTGTTCCAGCAGTTCAACCTCTTCCCGAACATGAAGGTGCTGCGGAACGTCACCGAGGCCCCGGTGCATGTGCTCGGTCTGTCCAAGGACGAGGCCGACGAGCGGGCGCGCGGCCTGCTGGACCTGGTGGGTCTCGGGGACCGCTGCGACGCGTACCCGAGCCAGCTCTCGGGCGGTCAGCAGCAGCGGGTGGCCATCGCGCGGGCGCTCGCGATGCGGCCGCAGGTCCTGCTCCTGGACGAGGTCACCTCCGCGCTCGACCCGGAGCTGGTCGCGGGAGTCCTCGACGTGCTGAGGGACATCGCCCACACGACGGACATCACGATGCTGTGCGTGACGCACGAGATGAACTTCGCGCGCGACATATCCGACGACGTACTGATGTTCGACGAAGGCCGGGTCATCGAGTCCGGACCGCCGGAGAAGATCTTCAGCGACCCGGAGCACGAGCGCACCCGGGAGTTCCTGAGCGCCGTGCTGTAGGCGTACGCCCGGCGCATCGAAGGGGCGCCCGCCTCGCTGAATTCGGGGGAACCCGGTCCGACAGAGCGGACCGGGTTCCCCCGTTTCCGCTGCCGATCCCCACGAAGAGTCAATGACTCTGGCATATGCCGGATCGATACGCCCAGATGGAGGCCACTGTGACGGGCGTCATTCTGCTCAACAGCCGCCCCGGAAAAGGCCCTTGGCGGCTATCGTGGTAGGGAAGCTTGCGGTCACAACCTGGTAGGGGGAAACCGTGGCGCTGAAGCCAGAGCCGACCGCGCCGTTCCACTCGGTGCAATACGTCCTGCGCGTCCTCGAAACGGTTTCCCGGCACACCGGCGGTGTCACCGACGTCCAGATCGCCCGTGAGACGGGCCTGCCGACCGGCCATCTCGCCCCGATGCTGGCGATGCTGAGCCGCGAGGGCTACGTAGAGCAGGTCGCGGACGGCGCGTACGCCATAGGGGACTCGCTGGTCCTGCTCGGCACCGGCACCACCCGGGAGGACGCGTTGGAGGCCAAGCTCCAGGACACGCTCACCGAGCTGCGCGACTCCGTCGGGGCGGCGGTCTACATCAGCCGTTACATCGACGGCGAGGTCAGGATCACGCAGTACGCCGACGGGCCGGACGCGCCCGCGGTGAACGAGTGGGTGGACTTCCGCTCGGCGGCGCACGCGAGCGCCGTCGGCAAGTGCCTGCTCACCCAGCTCGACCAGAACAGCCGCCGGGACCATCTCTCCCGGCACAAGATCGCGCGGCTCACCTCACGGACCATCACCAGCGAGCGGGTGCTGTTCTCCAAGCTGGACAGCCAGCCGCCCACGGTCCCGATCCTGGATCTCCAGGAGTACGCGGTGGGCACGGTCTGCGCGGCAGTGCCCCTGACGGCGGGTTCGGCGGTGGGCTGTCTGGCCCTGTCGATGCCGATCGAGCACGCGCACCGGCTGCGTTCGGCGGCGGACACGCTCAACCGGGGCGCGGCGCCGATGGCGGTCTCGCTGGCCATCTGACCCGGCGGACCGACCGGTCCCGCGCGTCCGGGCCGGGAAAGCCCAGGACCGGGCCGCGGCAGGCGGGTTGCGGCACACACCCCGCGTACGACGGCCCGGCCCGGTCAGCGATGAATGAGACCCTCGCCGGTCACATGCTGATGGAACGGGATCGGACGGATCAGAACGTGACGTCCGAGCAGGCGTAGAACGCGTTGGTGGTGTCCGCGACGTTCCAGACCGCCAGGACGATGTGCTTCCCCGTCTTCTGGGTCGGCATGGTGCCCTGGTGGACGAGCGTGGCCGGCGGCTGCTGGTTGCCGTACGGCACGGTCATGAACGGCTGCGGGTCGAGGGCCGCGCGGGTGAGCGGCTTGGTCGGGTCCCATCCGTTCTTGGTGATGTAGTAGCGGAAGTCGGACGTGGAGTGCCGGGCGGTGAACTGCCAGCGGAAGCTGTAGCCCTGGCCGGCCGTCACGTTGGTGGCGGGCCAGTTGCCGCCACGCGGGTCGTCGAGCTGCGCGAACTGGCCGTTGCCGCCCGCGCAGATCTTTCCGTCGGCGGGACCGGCGGCCGGGAAGCCCTTGGGCCCTTCGACGCTCTGCGGCTCCCACTGGATGTTCCCGCATCCGGTGACGGTGCCGTTCTGACACAGCTTCTGACGGCTGATCGGTGAGTCGGTGTAGCCGTGACTGCTCGCACTGCCGGTGGCGAGCAGGGACACGCCCGCCACCGCCAGACCGAGTACGGCGGCGCTGATTCTCTTCTTTCGCATGCTCTCGCTCCAGGGGACCGTGGGGAGTTCGTGCGGTGACTCCTGACTGCGCAATCAGGTCTAGACCAAGTCACACAGTATTGACCGACGTTGATCGTGTCCATAACAACGACCAAGAAAGGTCCAGACCAATCACGAATGCTTGGACAGCGATCAGCTCCCCTCGTTCAGACCGTGCCGGCCGGTGTAGAACGCGACGGTCAGGTCCTTCACCAGGGCCTTGCGCTCGTAGTCGTCCAGCTCCACGAGCCCCCGCGACGTCAGCCGGTGCACGGTGTCGTCCACCGCGTCGACCACCGACGTCAGCACGGTGTCGCGGTGCCTGGCGTCGATCGCCGCGATCCGGCTGCGCTGCATCGCCGCCGAGATCTCCGGCGCGTACTCGATCCGGGTCGGCTGCGCCGAGAAGACGTCGAGCCCGACGGGGCGGCACTCGTCCGACAGCATCCGGGTCAGCGCCTCGCCGACCGCCTCGGCGTTGCGCAGCGTCGGCGCGGCCTCGTGGAAGGCGTCGGCGGGCAGTTGGGAGAGCACGCGCGCCATCGCCGCCTCGACCTGCTCGCGCAGGTACTCCTCGTGGTCGCGCACCCCGAGCGCCGCCCGGACCGTGTCCCTGACCCGCCAGACGACCAGGACGACGACCCGCAGCGCCGTACCGTTCGCGTCGACCGCGGGCATCGGCTCACTGCGCCAGTGCCGCAGCCGTACGTCCACCCGCCGCCGCAGCAGGAGCGGGCTCACCCACACGAGTCCCGTACGGCGCACGCTCCCCCGGTACTCACCGAACAGCGTCAGCACCCAGGCGTGACCGACCCGGCCGCGGCCGAGCCCGCCGAAGGCGAAGAGCGTGAGGGCCACGGCGAGGGCGAGCAGCGCCCACATCCCGATCCCGATGCCGTGGTAGTGGTTCGACTCCAGCCCGAACATCTCCGTCAGCGCCTCGGGCACGGCACCGACCGACCACAGCACCGTCAGGCAGCCGAACAGTCCGGCGACGCCGACGAACACCGCCGCCCAGCCGGGCAGCGTGGGACCGGGCCGCTCGACGAGCTTGGCGTCCACGGGTGTCGCGGGCCGTGAGACCGAACTGGGGGCCAGCGCCGGCGCTACGACCGGGGTGGGGACGGCGGGCCCGCGCCGGATCCCCGGGCGGGCGGTGGCCGGGTCGGCCGCCCCCTCGTCGCGGAAGAGGAGATGGACGGGGATCTCGTGGGTGGCCTCGCCGACGATGCGCGGGCTCCACCGGTGGCTGTCGAAGGTGAGGACGGCGCGCGCGGGTACGACGGAACCGGAACCGGACCGCACGGTGACGTCCCACACGGGGGCGGGGATCCCGCTGGACACGCTCGACGCGCCCGGCCCGGCCGCGTCCGCCGGTTCGGACGAGTCCGCGTCCGGCGCCGGCGGGGCGGGGGCGGTCACCGCCTCGTTCTCGGCCGGTGCGGCCGGTGCGGCCGGTGCGGCACCGGTCGCGGGCACCGCGATGTCGGGGGACCCACCGGCGGCAGGCTCCGCCGCATCCTCCGGGCCGCTCCTCGCGGGCATCGCCCAGGACTCGCCCCGCGAGTGCGGCACATCGGCGGCCTCGGGCTCCACGACCGGCTCGGACCCGGCGAACCCGGTGGGCGCCGGGGCGACGGCCCCGGCCCCGGACTCCGGCTCCGCGCCGGCGGTGTACACCGAGGCGCCCGCCTCCACCGACGCGGACTCCAGCTCCCGCTCGCGCTCCGGGCCGGACTCCGCACCGGCGGTGGGCGTGAACAGCGCGGCACCCGCCTCCGCCGGCAGTTCCACCGACACGTACTCCGGCCCGTGCCGGGGCTCCTCGTCGGTCACCGTCCCGCCGTAACAAGCCTCCTGCCCGGCTCCGAGGCCGGGCTCCGGCTCCCCGGGTCGCTTCGCGAACATGTCCGCGCCTCCCGGCGGCTCCCCCTCGCGCGGTGGCCCGGGCTCGGGCTGCGGCCCCGTCAGGAGGCGTACGTTCTGGTGCCAGCCGGTCTCGTTCCAGCCGGTCGTCGCGGCCGCCGGGGGCTCCGGCCGCGCTTCGGTCCCGGCGTCCGCGACCGGCCGCGCCGGCTCCACGTGCTCCGTCCGATCCGTCGGTTCGGTCCGATCCGTCTGCGCCATCGGCTCCGTCGGCTCCCGCGCCTCGCGCGGTTCCACCGGCTCGACCGGCTCGACCGGCCTTCGCGCCGTCAGCGCGTTGCGTGCCGCCGCCCGGAGCGCCTGCGCTCCCCGCAGCACCTGCCCGTCACCGTTCGGTTGCGATGTCTGTGTGGTCATCCTTGCCTCCGTCGTCATGCGAAGAGTCGTCGCCAAGTCTCGGGGCCGGGGTACCCGTCGGCCGCGCTGCCGCGCCAGCCCTGCGCCCGTTGGAAGGCTTCGACGTTGCGCCGGTCGGCCTCGGTCCACCTCGGGCCGGGGCCGGAGACGTAGTGCCGGCCGTAGCCGCGCTTCACCAGCCGCTTGCCGAGCTGGGTGACGTGGGAGTTCGACCGGCCCGGACGGAACCGGTCCTTCCCGGGGAACGCCGGCCGTGCGCTCGCGCCGGGAGAGCCGGCCGCCCCGGCGGCCGGGATGTCCTTGCCGAGCCCGTTGACGAGGTACCGCCAGGTGTCCGGACCCGGCAGCCCGTCGGCCTCCGCGCCCCGCCAGCCCTGCGCCCGCTGGAACGCCTTGGTGGCACGCCGGTCGGCCTCGCTCCAGCGAGGTCCGGGTCCCACCTCGTAGAAGCGCCCGCCGCCCCGGCCGACGAGCATCTCGCCGAGCCGCGTCACATGCGCGTTGTCCTCGCCGGTCCCGAAGGACTTCGCACCGGGGAAGGCCGCCGTCGCCGACGTGTCCCCCGGGCTGCCACCGGTTCCTCCGGTCACACCGTTGTAGCGGTACGCCACGTAATTCGCCGAATTGTTCCAGTACGCCATCGGCGTGGACAGCGCACGGGTGTTCGGCCTCGTCTGCTCGTACGCGAGGTAGTGGTCGTGCGTGTAGTCGGTCCAGCCGCCGAAGATCGTCACGTGCGACCCCTTGGTGGGGTCGGACGGGTTGTGGAACAGCAGGATGTCGCCGGGCTGGAGGTCGCTCCGGTCGATCCGGGTACCGAAGCGCGACAGGCTCCCCGTCCACTCGTTGCCGTCCAGGTTCCAGGCCATCGACACATAGCCCGAGCAGTCCTGGCGGTAGCCGTCGGACCAGTACTTGGTCATGGAGTACGGCACCTTCGCGTCCACCCACCGCTTGGCGCGGTTGATGATGTCGGCGCGGCTGGTCTTGCGCAGCGTGTCGACCGAGTAGGTCTTCGACGGTCCCGCCGACGGGGGCCGGCGCAGCGGGCCGCTCACCCCCTGCGGGGTCTGGGGATCCGGTCGCGCCACCAGCGACGGCGCGGCCCCGTCGGCCCGCGCGGTGCCGAGCGCCGGCCGGGCGCCGCCGTCCGCGACGGCCTCGCCCGCGCCGGCGCCGGTGCCGCCGAGGGCGACACCGGCCGCGGTGGCGAGGACCAGGGCCCGGCGCGCGCCGTGTGCGGCAGGGTGGCCGCCCGCGCGCGGGGACAGGCCCCGGGCCAGCCGACGGCGCTGCTCGGCGCATCCGCCACAGGGGCAGTCGCAAGCGGGTTCGTACTCCTCGAAGACAGGTGCGTTCATGCGAACCCTCCACACTCGACAAGATGCTGAACCGTGCACACCAGGAGCCAACAGTCCTGACTAATCACACTTTGACGGATCAAAGGTAAAAAACGACTATCCGACAGGCCGCATCACTCATCAAATGGTCGGGAGCACTCCGGAGCGTCGGGTAGAGTTCTCCAGGTCAGCAGGCGCCGCTAGCTCAGTTGGTTAGAGCAGCTGACTCTTAATCAGCGGGTCCGGGGTTCGAGTCCCTGGCGGCGCACGCAAGGCCGAGGCCCCCTCGTGATCACACGAGGGGGCCTCGGTCGTTCCCCGGTTTCACCGCCCCGGGAGCGGCGGCCTTCGCGGCAACTTCACAGTCCGGCCACAGCTCCACCTCCAACAGACCCCCAATGGGGTCATATAACACCCAACCGGCATCTTTCACTCTTGCGATCATGGCTGGGGTCGTAGAACCTATCCTGAAGCCGAAGCGCCCAAGGAAGCATGCGTTCCTCGTAGTTGGGGCACCAGAAGAGTTTGCTCCGGTTTGCATACCGAGCGGGGTGGGGGCCCCGTTCATGGTCCGATGCCGCAAACGGCGTCATGCAACCGGAAGGTCCCGATGCGTGTCTGTACTGAGGGCGGTGCGCGACCAGGCGGGCCACCACCGGGCGGCCCGCCACCGACATGTCCGGGACGGGTGGTCTGCGGGGGCCGTCTCCGGACGAACCGACCGACCAATCACGCAGCCAGCATGCGTGCGGGGGGATGACTGATGACGTCGACGCCGAACGGCGAGCGGCCGAACAACGACGCGTCCCGGACCACTCAGCTCCGGGTTCCCTCGCAGCTCAGGAACGCCAGAGCCCGGCTCCGGCCCAAGGCCGAACTGCCCAGGTACGACTACGAGCACTACAGCCGGCTCGCCGGGCCGCTCACCCAGCCGGACCCGAACAAGCCGTACAAGGTGCAGTACCGCTCACTGCTCTCGCAGGAGCCGCACCGGATCCGGGCCGCCCTGCTGCTCGGCGCCGCCCCGCTCCTCTCCCTCGGGCTCTTCGCCTGGCTGATGCAGCCGCAGCACTGGACCGAGCGCGACCCGAACCTGAAGAACGACACCCTGCTCGTCCTCGACATCGTGATGCTGGTCTCGATCGGACTGATCGAGCTGTTCCGCACGATGAACGTGCTGTCGAACGCGCATGCGACGCTGGTGGCCCGTGACCCGGTCCCCGTCGTACCCGCGAGCGGCACCCGTGTCGCCTTCCTCACCTCCTTCGTGCCGGGCAAGGAGCCCCTCGAAATGGTGACGAAGACACTGGAGGCGGCGGTCAGGATCCGCCACCGCGGGTTGCTGCACGTCTGGCTCCTCGACGAGGGCGACGACCCCGCCGTCAAGGAGGTCTGCGCCCGGCTCGGTGTGCACCACTTCTCCCGCAAGGGCGTGGCGAAGTGGAACCAGGCGAAGGGCGCGCACCGCGCGAAGACCAAGCACGGCAACTACAACGCCTGGCTCGACGCGCACGGGGACGACTACGACTTCTTCGCCTCCGTCGACACCGACCATGTCCCGATGGCCAACTACCTGGAGCGGATGCTCGGTTACTTCCGCGACCCGGACGTCGGCTTCGTCATCGGCCCGCAGGTCTACGGCAACTACGACACGTTCGTCACCAAGGCGGCCGAGTCGCAGCAGTTCCTCTTCCACGCGCTGATCCAGCGCGCGGGCAACCGCTACGGCTCACCCATGTTCGTCGGCACGAGCAACGCCGTGCGGATCTCGGCGCTCAAGCAGATCGGCGGGCTGTACGACTCGATCACCGAGGACATGGCGACGGGCTTCGAGATGCACCGCGCCAGGAATCCGCGGACGGGCAAGAAGTGGCGCTCCGTGTACACCCCGGACGTGCTCGCCGTCGGTGAGGGCCCGACCGCCTGGACGGACTTCTTCACCCAGCAGCTGCGCTGGTCGCGGGGCACGTACGAGACGATTCTCAAGCAGTACTGGAGGGGCTTCACCACGCTGCCGCCCGGCAAGCTCTTCAACTACACGATGATGATCATCTTCTACCCGATGTCGGCGCTCAACTGGATCCTGGCGGCGCTGAGTTGTGCGCTGTTCCTGGGTATGGGGGCCTCGGGTGTGCAGATCGACCCGGCGATCTGGATGATGCTGTACGGCAACGCGTCGGCCCTCCAGATCGGCCTCTACATCTGGAACCGGCGGCACAACGTCTCGCCGCACGAGCCCGAGGGGTCCGGCGGTCTCGCGGGCATGGCGATGTCCGCGCTCTCCGCGCCGGTCTACGCGCGCTCGCTGCTCGACGCCGTACTGCGGCGCAAGAGCGGCTTCGTGGTGACACCCAAGGGCGACTCGTCGAGTCCGGACACCCTGTTCGGGACGTTCCGGATCCATCTGTTCTTCATCCTCGTCTTCGCCGGATCGCTGGTCTCGTCCTTCTTCTTCGGACACGACCATCCCGCGATGATCACCTGGGCCTCCCTGGCACTGCTGATCACGGCGTCGCCGATCATCGTCTGGCGACTGGGCATGCGCGCGGAGAAGAAGAAGCGCCGGAAGCACGGGGCGCACCGGGGCGGCGGGGGTACGCCGCCGAAATCCCCGTCGGCCTCCGGGTCCCCGCCCCAGGTGCCGGGGACCTCCCAGACCTCGCAGATTCCGCCGCAGGCGCCCCCCGGGGCCCTCGACCAGACCGTACAGATTTCCCTTGGGGGACCTAAGCAATGAGCGCGCTTCCCGTCCGGCCGAACCACCGCAAGAACCGGGCCCGCCGCTTGGCGATAGGCGCCGCGGTGGTCGTCGTGGTGGCCGGGATGAACGGGCCGGCGATGTGGCGGTTCGGTTCGGAGCAGTACCACGATTACAAGATCAACCGGCCCGACTACAAGGCCGCGAACGGACACTGGGACTTTCTCGACATCCCGTCGAAATTCAAGATCAATTCGATTCACGCGTCGCTGCTGCACACCGGCAAGGTGCTGCTGATAGCCGGGTCGGGCAACAACCAGAAGAACTTCGACGCGAACAAGTTCGAGTCGGTCCTCTGGGATCCGGCGACGAACGACTTCAAGATGATCCCGACGCCCAAGGACATGTTCTGTGCCGGGCACACCCAGCTGCCCGACGGAAAGCTGCTGGTGGCGGGGGGCACGAAGCGGTACGAGAAGCTCAAGGGCGACGCCACCAAGGCGGGCGGCCTGATGGTGGTCCACAACGAGGACCCAGACAAGCCGATGACGCTGCCGGCGGGCACGATGTTCACCGGGAAGAAGAACGGCAAGACCTTCGAGTCCAAGGACCCGGTGCTGGTCGAGAAGGCGAAGAAGATATTCGACCCGGCGACCGGCGCCTTCCTGCGGACCGAGCCCGGCCTCGGCCGTATCTACGTCGAGGCCCGGAAGACCGGGAAGAAGTACGAGACCGGCACCGAGGACAACTACCGGGTGCAGGGCATGAAGGGCGCCGACGCCCGTAACGTCTACGGCATCGCGCAGAAGCTCGCGCTCGACAAGAAGGACTTCCAGGGCATCAAGGACGCCTTCGAGTTCGACCCGGTCGCCGAGAAGTACATCAAAGTGGACCCGATGAACGAGGCCCGCTGGTATCCCACACTCACCACGCTGGAGGACGGCAAGGTCCTCGCGCTCTCGGGCCTCGACGAGATCGGGCAGATCGTCCCGGGCAAGGACGAGATCTACGACCCCGAGACCAAGGAGTGGGAGTACACGGGGATCATCAGGAAGTTTCCCACCTACCCGGCGATCTTCCTGATGGACAACGGCAAGCTGTTCTACAGCGGCTCCAACGCCGGATACGGCCCCGCCGACGTCGGCCGCAAGCCCGGCATCTGGGACCTGGACACCAACAAGTTCCAGAAGATCCCCGGCCTGAGCGACGCCGACACGATGGAGACGTCGGCGACCGTCATGCTGCCGCCCGCGCAGGACCAGAAGTTCATGGTCATCGGCGGTGGTGGTGTGGGTGAGTCCGAGAAGTCCAGCGAGAAGTCCCGGCTGGTCGATCTCAAGGACGACAAGCCGGAGTTCAAGGACGGCGCCGCGCTCGACAAGGGCACCCGCTACCCCAGCGCGTCGCTGATGCCGGACGACTCGGTGCTGGTCACGGGTGGCGCCGAGGACTACCGGGGCCGCAGCGGCTCCAACATCCTCGAAGCGCGGATGTACGACCCGAAGGCGGGCGAGTACAAGCGCGTCGCCGATCCTCAGGTCGGCCGCAACTACCACTCGGGCTCGCTCCTGCTGCCCGACGGCCGCGTCATGATCTTCGGCTCCGACTCGCTCTACGCCGACAAGGCGAACACCAAGCCGGGCGTCTTCGAGCAGCGGATCGAGATCTACACCCCGCCGTACCTCTTCCGGGACTCCAAGCCGGCGCTGACCGACGGACCGAAGCGGATCGAGCACGGCGAGTCCGGGGCCTTCACGACCAAGGACGCCGCGTCGATCAAGTCGGCGAAGCTGCTGCGGCCGAGCGCCGTCACCCATGTCACGGACGTCGAACAGCGGTCGATCGCCCTGGACCTGGAGAAGACGGACGACGGCATCGAGGTGACGGTGCCGAAGAACAAGGCGCTGGTGCCCGCCGGTTGGTACATGCTCTTCGTGACGGACGACAAGGGGACACCGTCCGAGGGCAAGTGGGTCGAGGTCCCGTAGGGCCTGATACGCCTGATACGCACGACGAACACGGAGGCCCCCGGCTCACGCCGGGGGCCTCAACGTTCGGTCGCCGCCCGCTACTTGGCGTTGCGCGCCAGTTCCAGGGCGTACTCCGGGTACCAGTCGCCCGCCTTGGGCCCGCCCTTGCAGTCGCCGTCCGACTCCCCCGGGCGCTTGACCCACAGATACGCCTTCACCAGCGGGTCACCGGTCTTCGTGGTCGGCGGCTCACCGAGCGCACGGCCGGGCGGATTGCACCAGTTCTCGGCCGGATCGCCCTCCGTGTAGGGGCCGTTGCCGTTGCGGCTGGTGTCGATCACGAACGGCTTGTTGCCGACCTTCGCCGACAGCTTCTTGCCGAACTCCTGGCTCACGTCGGTCGGGAAGAAGTTGGAGACGTTGACCGAGAAGCCGTCCGCCTTGTCGATGCCCGCCCACTGGAGCGGCTCGAAGAGCGCGTCGGGCGACTGCCAGCCGGCGTTGCCCGCGTCCAGGTAGACGGTGGTGGCCGGCTGCTGCTTGAGCCGTTCGATGGCGCCCTTCAGCAGGTCGTACCGCTCCTCGTGGAACTCCTCGGGCGTGCACCCGTCCACCAGGTGCAGCAGCGCGTCCGGCTCCAGGACGACCGTGGCCCGCCGGTCACCGATGCCCTTGGCGACCTTGTCGACCCAGTCCCGGTAGGCGTTGCCGTCCGCCGCGCCGCCCTTGGAGAACTGGCCGCAGTCGCGGTGCGGGACGTTGTAGAGGACCAGCAGGGCGTCCCGGTCGGCCTTGGCGGCGGCCTCCGTGTAACCGCGGGCCTCCTGCTCGGGGTTGTCCGGGCCGATCCACTCACCGACGGGCTGTGCGGCGATCTTCTTGATCAGGCCGGCGTTCTCGTCGTCGCCGTCCTTCGTGTAGTCGGCGACCTGCTTGGCCGCGTTGCCGTCGGGGTTGACCCAGTACGGGTCGGTCGCCTTGGGCTGCTGGCTCGTGGCCGGGTTCTTCTCGCCCTTGTCCTCGCCGCCGGAGGAACAGCCCGCGACGAGCAGTGCCGCTCCCGCGGCCGCCGCGCACGCCGTCACTCGAAGACCGCGACCGGAATTACTGCCGTGCATCCACTCCCCCTCGGTACCTGCTCGTCGGTGCCGCCCCCCAGGCGCCCCGCTCCTGCCCTGCCTGCCGCCCGCCTGCCCGGACAAGACCGGTCGAATCCATCCTGGCATACGGCCCGCGGCCGTAACGCCGACCGCTCGCCTTCGTGCGCGAGCTGTGACAGCGGGGCCGTGGGGAGGCTCCGGGGCGGCCGGATCAGCCATCGTGGCGCGCCTCCTCCACATCGGTGAGGTACGCCGAGACCACCACGTTCGCCGTGTACGTACGCCTCTCGCGGTCGAAGGTCCCGCCGCAGGTGATCAGCCGCAGTTCGGCACGGTCCGGCTCGTGGGGGCCGTACACCTTCCGCGCGTCGAACTTCTCCCGCGAGTAGACCCGTACGTCGTCGATGGTGAACTCGGCGACCGAGCCGTCGGACCGGGTCACCCGGACCTTCTCGCCGGGCCGGGCCGCGCTCAGGTCGTAGAAGACGGCCGGTTCGGTCCGGGTGTCTACATGGCCGACGAGGAGCGCGGTGCCCGTGGCACCGGGCCGGGCGCCGCCCTCGTACCAGCCGACCGTCCCCGATTCCTCGTACGGCGGCGGCTCGACCGCCCCGGTGACGTCCAGACCGCGCGAGACGACCGGCGCCCCTATCCCTACGGAGGGAACATCCACGCGGCGCGGATCGGCGGGCTCCAACGGGTCGCGGGCCACCGGGCGTTCCCCCACCGGGCGGCCGACGGCGGCGATGTCACCGGTCATGGGCCCCGAGGTGCCGACGACGGAGTCGGGGCCCCAGCCCCAGAGGCCGAGCAGCAGGGCGGCGAAGGCGGCTCCGGTCAGCAGTCGGCCGGATCCGGTCCGGCGGTCGGTGTCGGACATCTCAGCCGTCTCAGTCGGAGTCCCGCGCGGCGGAACGCTTCCGGCGCGCGCTGCGGATGGCCACGGCCACGGCGGCGACGCCTGCGAGGACGAGCCCGATCACGGTGTGCGGGGTGCTGGGACCGGCCTCGTCGGCGGCGGTACCGACCGTCCGGCCACCACCACCCGCCCGCACGGGAGCGACGGGCGAGGCCCGGTGGTCGCCGGGGTCGGCGTGGGACTGGGACGGAGAGGACCGGGGCTGCCGGCCGGTCCGCGCGGGCTCGGTCCTGGACTCGGGCTTCGACTCGGGCTTCGCGGAAGCCTTGGCGGACGCCGTGGCCGAGCTCTTGGGCTTGGGCTTCGGCTTCGCGGAGGCCGAAGCCGAGGTCTTGGCCGAGGGCTTCGGCTTGGGCTTCGGCTTCGGGTCGCGGTCCACCTCGAAGACGGCCGCACGCCGGTGCTCGTGCCCGTCGCACCAGACGTCGACCGCGTACCTGCCGTCCTTCACCGACGACTTGACCTTCGCCTCGCCCTCCAGCGGCGACGTCCGGTCGTCGCCGCCCCGGCGGGATCCGAGTTCGGAGTCGGCGACGAAGACGTCCGACCGCGCCGCCCCCGCGCCGGGGTCCTCGCAGCCACTGACCTTGATCTTCACCTCGCCGCCGGGGCGGACGGGTGACGGCGTGACCGTCGCCTTCACGGAGTCGTGGGCGCCGGCGGCGGTGGTACCGAGAACGGGGACCGCCACCATGGCGGCGACCAGCCCTGCGGCACGCAACGTGAGCAAGCCTGAACGCATCGTGAACCTCCTGATGAAGGAAGCCTCACGCTTTTGGCCGGATCCCGCATCCGCAGCGGGCCTGGAAAACTTTCGCAGACCGCCATGACCTGCGATTATTCCGTCAGATCAGGTCAGATCAGATCCACCAGATCGGCGATCGAGTCCACGATCGTGGAGGGCCGGAACGGATAGCGGTCGACGTCCTCCGGCTTTGTCAGACCGGTCAGTACGAGGAAGGTCTCCATCCCGGCCTCCAGCCCGGCCAGGACGTCGGTGTCCATCCGGTCACCGATCATCGCGCTGGTCTCGGAGTGCGCGCCGATGGCGTTCAGCCCGGTCCGCATCATGAGCGGATTCGGCTTGCCCGCGAAGTACGGGGCCTTGCCGGTCGCCTTGGTGATCAGCGCGGCGACGGAACCGGCCGCGGGCAGCGGCCCCTCGGCCGACGGGCCCGTCTCGTCGGGATTGGTGCAGATGAAGCGGGCGCCGTCGTTGATCAGCCGGATCGCCTTGGTGAGGGATTCGAAGCTGTACGTGCGCGTCTCACCGAGCACCACATAGTCCGGGTCGTGGTCGGTGAGGATGTAGCCGATGTCGTGCAGCGCCGTCGTGAGCCCGGCCTCGCCGATGACGTACGCCGTGCCACCGGGGCGCTGGACGTCCAGGAACTTGGCGGTCGCGAGCGCGGAGGTCCAGATGTTGTCCACGGGCACGGCGAGACCCATCCGGGACAGCCTGGCCTGGAGGTCGCGCGGGGTGTAGATGGAGTTGTTGGTGAGGACGAGGAAGGGCTTGCCGGAGTCCCGGAGGCGCTTGATGAACGCCTCGGCACCGGGGATGGGGATGCCTTCGTGGACGAGGACACCGTCCATGTCGGTGAGCCAGGATTCGATCGGCTTGCGCTCTGACATGTGACGGACTCCTGCCGTACGCAGTGTGCTGGTGGCGCCGCGGGCACTGCTCCGTACCGCTCGGCGACTCCAGCCTAATCAGGTACCGGTGATCGCGGCTCCCAGGGAGGCGCGGTCGGGGTGCGGCGGTCGGTGCCGCCGCCCCTGTCAGTTGCCGGTGGCGGTCTTCCAGGCGGCGACGTAGCCGTCGAGGCCAGGCTCGATCTTCTCCCAGTTGGGCTCGAAGAGCGTGACGCCGTCGAGCAGCCCGGCCAGTTCGATGGCGTTCTCGTCGGTGGGTCTTATGTCCGTACGGGCGGGAAAGCCGCCGCCGATGCCACTGACCTGCCTCTGGGCCTTCTCGGTCAGCATGTAGTCGAGCAGCCTCTTGCCGTTCGCGCTGTGCGGGGCGTCCTGCATGAGGCCGGCTCCGTAGTACATGGCGAACGTGGTCGGCTTGCCGCCCTCCCTCGCCGGGAACCAGATGGCGATGTTCGACAGGCTCTTGGACTGCTCGAAGTTGGTCTGTACGTCGCCGTTCGCGACGAGGATCTCGCCCTTGTCGACCTTGGGCGCGAGCTTGAAGGTGGAGGGGGTCGGGCCGACGTTGTTCTCTTCGAGCTTCGCCAGGTACTCCATCGCGGGCTTCTCGCCGCCGAAGTCGTTCATGGCCTTGATGAGCAGGCCCGTCCCGTCGCCCGCGACTCCGGGGGTCGAGTACTGGAGCCTGCCCTTGTACTTGGCGTCCAGCAGCTCCTCCCAGGTGGCCGGAGGATCCGTCAGTTCCTTCTTGTTGTATATGAAGCCGAAGTAGTTGTTCACGACCGACGTCCATCGGTTGTCGACGGACTTGACCGAACCGTGCACGCGGTCCGAGCCCTTGGGGTCGTACGACGCCAACAGCCCCTTGCGCTCCGCGTGTTGGATGTAGGGCGGCAGGGCGATGATGAGATCGGCCCGGGTGTCGTTCTTCTCGCGGACCACCCGGTCCACCATCTCGCCGGAACCGCCCTCCTCGTACTCCACCTTGATGCCGGTGTCCTTCTCGAAGTCCGCGAAGACCTCGTCGTACCAGCCGTCGCCGTCGACACCCTTGAGCCCGTCGGCGCTGTAGACGGTGACGGTCTTCTCGCCGGAGGCGTCGGAGCCGTCGCCGCATCCGGCGAGCGAGACGGTCAGGGCGAGGCTGCCGACGACGGCCGTGAGCGGTGTGCGACAGCGTCTGGAGGTGAGGGCGTTACGGGAGTTGAGGGGGTTGCTGGGCATGACGGCTCGTAATCTCCTAGCGGGGGGTGGCTCGGGGCGGGGCCGGGCTGTGCCCCGTACCTCTGTGCACCGACACGCCCGCTCACCACCCGTAGATCACATAGGGACCCGCGGAAATGGCGATGTCGAGGACCACGCACGCGACTTCGTGGGTCGCGGGGGTGGTCGGACTCCAGAATCGCTTCGTTCAGGCCCAGGACGAGCATGAGAGTACCGCTCACCGGGCGCCCTGACAGCGCCCGTACCGGGAATTCGAGACAGGCTCAGCGGCGCTTGCGCGGGCGGCGGAGGCCGACGATCAGGGCTGTGCCGGCGACGACGAACACTCCCGCGGCGATCGCGGGGCCGGCGAGGGATCCGGAACCGGTGTCGGCGAGTGCGCCGATGCCGAGGGGAGGCGAAGAGTCCTTGCCCTCTTCGGAGTTGGGGGCGGAGGTCTGTGCGGGGGCGGGGGTGGTGCCGGTGGTACGGCTCGGTTCACCGGTGCCGGTGCCGAGTTCCGTGTCGCGGTCCGTCCCCCCACCCTTCTCCCCAACACCCTTGCCGCGTACGGAGAAGTGGTAGTCGTTCGACTCCCCCACCCAGTCGCCGTCGCCGCCACGGCGCTGCACCGTCGCCGCGTTCGCCACGACCTCGTTGGTGGCGGCGGCGGCCGTGAAGGCAAGCCTCGCGCGGACGGTGACGGTCTGCCGGCCAGGGACCGCGTAGCCGGAGAAGCCGCCTTCGAGGACGGCGATGGTCTCGTCCTCGTCCGACTTCTCCAGCGACATGGTCCGCCAGCGGCCCTTGTCGTCGGTGAGCTGGAGGCGGACCTGGGCCGCGGTGAGGGAGCGGTGCCGGTCGGTGAGAACGATGACCGGGTGAATGTTGTGGCACGCCTCGTCGGTGCTGTTGGTGAGATCGATGGACCAGGACTGTGGCGGACCGCCGGGGCGGTACTCGTCCGGGCCGCCGTGGATGTGGGTGTCGATGGGAAAGTCCGGATCGGACGCCCTGCCGCAGCTCGGCTGCCGGTCGGCGCCGGGCCCCGGGCCCGGCCCGTCCCCCGCGCCCACGCCCGCGCTCGCGTCGTCGTCCGGCACCGCGGCGGTCGCGGCCGTCGCGGCCGTCGCGGGCAGCACCGTGGGCACGATCGTCCCGACGGCCACGACACCGGTGGCTCCGATGACGCCGATGATTCCGGTGATGCCGGGGACGAGGACGGGGCGCAGTCGCATGGATCGCATGGGGGGATGCCTTTGCT